>NZ_JAEMRO010000007.1 GCF_016463295.1 Brevundimonas sp. | reverse complement strand
CCGCGCCGCCTTCACGGCCCAGGAGGTGGCGACGTTCCGGGGCGTGATCACGGCGCTGTCCAAGGGGCGCGGCCGGGTACTGGCGCGGCTCGCGGCGGAGAGTAAGCAGGTGGACGAATGACCGAGGATGCGGTCGAGGGGCTGCTCCGTGAATTGTGCGTCGATCTGGGCTTCTGCCTTCCCCCTGATGCCTGCGACCAGCTGGTCGAGGCCCCGCCCTTAGCTGCCGAAGAGTTTGCACGCAGGGTCTTCCAAGCTGATGGGCTGGATTTCGACACCTATGATCAGCCAGGTGTCAGAGACGCGGTGGTAGCGACAGTGGCCCGTCACATGACGGCGGCTTGATCTCGCCGACTGCGACCGCTACTGACCGCCCCGTTGGGGAGTAGCCGCCGGCAAGGATCAGCCGGGATCGCGTCAACACACTCGTCGTTCCCATGCGACGTGGTGCGATCAGCGGATTTCATGTCCGCCTGGCGAGACCAGCGTGCTTTGCGACCCCACCGGCGGGGCCGCGAACGCGCTGTCTCTGTGTGTCCGGCGAGTGCTCGTTTCCATGACCCCCATTTCCATCGCCGTGCTGTCGCTCAGCATGTCGGCCGACGCCTTTGCCGCCTCCGTGGGGCGCGGGGCGGCGCATCGTCCCAACTTTTCCACCGCAGTCAGAAACGGCCTGGTGTTCGGCCTGATCGAGGCGATCACCCCCCTGATCGGCTGGGCCCTGGGTCTGGCGGCGGCCGGGTTCGTCGAGCGGGTCGATCACTGGATCGCCTTCGGCCTTCTGGCGGCGGTCGGCGGCAAGATGCTGTGGGAATCGTTCCAGCCGGTCGAGGCTGACGACGCCCGGCAGGCCATGCGCCGAGGTGTCTGGGCCCTGATCGCCACGGCCATCGGCACCAGCATCGATGCCGCCGCCGTGGGCGTGGGCCTGGCCTTCATCGGGGCCAACATCTGGATCATCGCCGCCGCCATCGGCTTCACCACCTTCGTCATGACCACGATCGGCATGCTGATAGGCCGTGCCGTCGGCCTGAAGTTCGGCAAGATCGCCGAGGCCATCGGTGGCGCGGCCCTGATCGGGCTGGGGACGATGATCCTCTTGGAACACACCGGGGTGATCGGCGGCTAGGGGCGCAGCGTCTCCAGATACGGCGGCAGGGTCTGGGTCGCGGGACCATACAGACCCAGGTCGAAGCGGTGGCTGCCGCCGGTCGGGGCCAGGTCGAACTCCACCGTCTGCGCCCCCGCCACCCGGGCGATCTCGACGAAACCGGCGGCGGGCCAGACCGCACCCGAAGTCCCGATGGACAGAAACAGGTCGCAGGCCTCCAGCGCCGCCTCGATCCGCTCCATCTGAAGCGGGATTTCCCCGAACCAGACGATATGCGGTCGCAAGCTGCCGCGCGGATGATGCGGCGAGGGCTGGTCCACCGCCAGATCGCCGGGCCAGTCGCAGACCGCGCCCGACACCGTGCATCGCGCCTTCAGCAGTTCGCCATGCATGTGGACCAGGTCGAAGCCCGGGGCGGGTGCCACTTCCGCATGCGCCCGGTCGTGCAGGTCGTCGACATTCTGGGTGACCAGCAGGAATTCTCCCTGCCAGCGTGCCGCCAGTTCGGCCAAAGCCATGTGCGCGGCATTGGGCACGACGGTAGCCAGCAGGCGACGGCGCTGATTGTAGAAGTCCTGCACCTGGGCCGGATCGCGCGCAAAGGCCTCGGGCGTCGCCACATCCTCGATCCGATGCCCCATCCACAGCCCGTCCGACGCCCGAAACGTCGGCACGCCACTCTCGGCCGATATGCCGGCCCCGGTCAGGATGACGAGGTTGCGGTGGGTCATACGGCCACTATCGCCCTTCTCCCCTTGCGGGAGAAGGTGGCCGAGCAAAGCGAGGTCGGATGAGGGGTTGATCAGTCTTTGCCGCAGGGGCTTGAAACCCGCAGCCGCCGGTGCGACCCCTCATCCGTCAGCCTTCGGCTGCCACCTTCTCCCACAAGGGGAGAAGGACGAAACTCGGAGCTCTCCCCATGAAAACCCGCGCCGCCGTCGCGTTCGAAGCCAAACGTCCGCTGGAGATTGTCGAGGTCGATCTGGAGGGGCCGCGCGCAGGCGAGGTGCTGATCGAGATCAAGGCGACGGGCATCTGTCACACCGACGCCTATACGCTGGACGGGCTGGATTCGGAGGGCATCTTCCCCAGCATCCTGGGCCACGAGGGCGCGGGTGTGGTGGTCGAGGTGGGGCCGGGGGTGACCTCGCTGGCCGTCGGCGACCATGTGATCCCGCTGTACACGCCGGAATGCCGTCAGTGTAAGTCGTGCCTGAGCCGCAAGACCAATCTGTGCACCTCGATCCGCGCCACCCAGGGCAAGGGCGTCATGCCGGACGGCACCAGCCGCTTCAGCTACAAGGGTCAGGCCATCGCCCACTACATGGGCTGTTCGACCTTCTCAAACTACACCGTCCTGCCCGAGATCGCGGTGGCGAAGATCAGGAAGGACGCGCCCTTCGACAAGGCCTGCTACATCGGCTGCGGCGTGACCACAGGCGTCGGCGCGGTGGTCAACACCGCCAAGGTCGAGCCGGGGGCCAATGCCGTCGTCTTCGGCCTGGGCGGCATCGGGCTGAACGTTATCCAGGGGCTGAAGATGGTCGGGGCCGACATGATCGTCGGTGTGGACATCAATGCCGACAAGGAGGAGTGGGGCCGCCGCTTCGGCATGACCCATTTCGTCAATCCGAAAGAGGTCGGGGATGTGGTCGCCCATTTGGTCGAGCTGACCGGCGGCGGGGCGGACTACACCTTCGACTGCACCGGTAACACCGTGGTCATGCGCCAGGCGCTGGAGGCCTGCCACCGCGGCTGGGGCGAGAGCATCGTCATCGGCGTGGCCGAGGCCGGCAAGGAAATCTCCACCCGCCCGTTCCAGCTGGTCACCGGCCGGGTCTGGAAGGGCTCGGCCTTCGGCGGCGCGCGCGGCCGCACCGATACGCCACGCATCGTCGACTGGTACATGGACGGCAAGATCGAGATCGACCCCATGATCACCCACACCCTGCCGCTGGAGCGGATCAACGAGGCCTTCGACCTGATGCATGCGGGGGAGAGCATCCGCAGCGTGGTGGTGTTCTAAAGTCCGTTGTGTTTCGAAATGGACCTAGTTAGCGTCATCGAATAGCAGGGCGGAGCTTACAATGTTCACACATATCACCATCGGCGCGAACGACATCGAGGCGTCGCGCAAATTCTATGATGCGGCCCTGGGCGCGCTGGGTATTCCGCCGGGCACGGATGACGACCGGGGTCGGGTCTGGTGGCGCACGCCGCGCGGAGCCTTTGCCATCACCAGACCGCTGGACGGCCAGCCCGCCTGCCACGCCAACGGCGGCACCATCGGCTTTGGCGCACGTGACGCCGAGGCGGTGAAGGCGTTCCACGATGCGGGCGTGGCGACCGGCGGCACCTCGATCGAGGACCCGCCCGGCGAGCGCAACGGACCGTTCGGAACCCTGGTGCTGGCCTATCTGCGCGATCCGTCCGGCAACAAGATCTGCGCCCTGCACCGGCCGGGATGAGCCAGGCCATGCAGGTCACCAAGACCCATGCCGTCCACGGCGGCACCCTGCGCTATCTGAAGCACGACAGTGCCGTGACCGGCACACCCATGACCCTGTCGGTCTTCGTACCGCCCGGAGAGGGGCCGTTTCCGGTGCTGATCTGGCTCTCGGGCCTGACCTGCACCGAGGACAATTTCACCACCAAGGGCGAGGCCTATAGAGCGGCCGCCGAGCATGGGATCATCGTCGTGGCCCCAGACACCTCGCCGCGTGGCGAAGGTGTCGCGGACGATGCGGCCTATGACCTGGGGCAGGGGGCGGGCTTCTATGTCGATGCGACTGAAGCGCCCTGGGCCCCCCATTTCCGGATGGAGACCTATGTCACCACCGAACTGATCGCCCTGATCGACGATCAGTTTCCGACCACGAGGACGCAGTCGATCAGCGGCCATTCGATGGGCGGCCACGGGGCGCTGACCCTGGCCTTGCGACACCCGGACCTGTTCCGCTCGGTCTCGGCCTTTGCCCCGATCGGCTCGCCGACGCGCTGTCCCTGGGGCCAAAAGGCCTTCACCGCCTATCTGGGCGACGACCGGGACGAATGGGCGCGGCACGATGCAGCCCTGCTGATCGAAGCGGGCGCGGCACGCGGGCACTACGAGGACATCCTGATCGATCAGGGCGACGCCGATCAATTCCTGAGCGACCAGCTGAAGCCGGAACTGTTGCAGGCGGCGGCGGAGGCTGCGGGCCAGCCGATCACGATCCGGATGCAGCCCGGCTACGACCACTCCTACTTCTTCATGGCCAGTTTCATGGCGGATCATGTGGCGTTTCATGCCAAACGTCAGAGGCCCTAGATTTCGCGATCGCCCAGAGACCTTCATGATTTCCTTTAGATCAATCGCTGTTCTGATCATTCTCGGCAGCGTGACTGGTGCCTGTGACAGAAACTCGGAGGCTGCGCCTGACGTGGCGGTCGACAAAAGTGCGGACGTTGCAGATTTCGCCTCAACCTTCCCTTACTTGAGCGATCTGACGGTGTCGCCCGGCGCTGAAATACCTGTTATTTCGACTGATCGTTCTGGTCGCGCGCCTCCGCCCATTCGCCAAAGCGTTCTATCTGGGACAATCAATAATCCCACCGACAGCCCCCTAACCGCTTGGTATGTGCACTGCATGGATGGCGATGGAAGCAGTATGTCCGCGCCAATAGGCGAAGTCGTACCGGCAAAGGGGCGCATTGCTTACAAAGAAACGGGGCTCATCAGTGGCGGAACTCGAGACGATATACGTTGCGGGCTACATCGTGATTTGACGCAAGAGGAAGTAATTCGAAAGTTGCGTGGCGAAGAAGACTTTGTTCCCTCGGCCGGCTACACTGATGCACGACCTGTTGAAGCTGAGTTGTAATTGTTATCATGACCGACACTGCCCCCAACTATGACGACCTGTTCGCCGCCCTGTGCCGCGAGGTCGGCTTCTGCCTGCATCCCAAGGGCGAGGCCAAGGTGCGGGCGGCCCTGGCCAACGGGCTGGACGCAGCGACGCGAGCGGTGTTCGAGGCGGACGGAGCCGACTTCACCGCCGCCAATGGTGACCAGCGTCGTGCTGTGCGGGACTGTCTGAAGGCGAACCTGCCGGCGACCCAAGGCTAGGTTTCGTCGTCTTTCTCTCCGGAAGACGAAGTCGTCGTTGTGGTCGTCGTCACCGTGGTGCTGCTCTGACCGACGGAATAGCTGACGGTGCACCCCGGCGTCGGGACGAAGTCGCCTCGGCTGGTGTGGCAGGTCGACTGCGCCTGCATCGTCGTGGGCGCGGCCCCGCTCATGCAGCCGCCGAGGACGAGCGAGGCGGCGGGCGCCAGCAGGATCAGAAAGCGATGACGCATGGAAACGCTCCGGTGTGCAGTCGCTACCTTCCCGGATGGCTCGCAACTTCGCAAGCGCGGAACATCCAGCATTTTCTTGCCTGCACCTTTGGATCAGGCACAACACCCCCTACATGCCGGTAGCCTCATTCTGTCGAAAGGATTTCTTCCATGGCCTTCACCCTGCCCCCCCTGCCTTATGCCTATGACGCGCTGGAGCCGGCCATCGACAAGGAGACGATGACCTTCCACCACGACAAGCACCATCAGACCTATGTCGATAAGCTGAACGAGGCCGTCGACAAGGAGGCCGGTCTGCAGGGCAAGGATCTGGAAGAAATCTTCAAGACCATCTCCAAGGCCCCCAAGGCCGTGCGCAACAACGGCGGCGGCCACTGGAACCACAGCCTGTTCTGGGAACTGCTGGCCCCGGCCGGGCAGGGCGGAGAGCCGTCGGCCGAGCTGGCCGCCGCCATCGACCGCGACCTGGGCGGGATGGACAAGTTCAAGGAAGACTTCAACGCCGCCGGCGCCGGCCAGTTCGGCTCCGGCTGGGCCTGGCTGATCGTCCAGAACGGCAAGCTGAAGGTCACATCGACCCCGAACCAGGACAACCCCCTGATGGACGTGGCCGACGAACAGGGCGCGGTCGTCCTGGGCGCCGACGTCTGGGAACACGCCTATTATCTGAAATACCAGAACCGCCGCCCGGACTACCTCAAGGCCTTCTGGACCGTGGTGAACTGGAACAAGGCCAACGAACTGTTCGCCGCCGCCACCGCCTGATGCTGACGACGCCCGCCGGATCCCTCCGGCGGGCGTTTTCTTTTCCGAACCGGAGCCGACCATGCGCCTGACCCTGACTGCCGTTTCCGCCCTGGCCTTGACCCTCGCGGCCTGTTCCCCGCCCGCCGAGAAGGCCGCAGAGCCGTCGGCCACCGCGCCCGCCGCCGCTCCAGCCTCGACCGACGCCTTTGCCTTCAAGATCGGCGCGCTGGACGCCTATGCGTTGAAGGACGGCAGCCTGTCGGTGCCGAACAATGGTGAGGTTCTGGCCATCGGCGAGGCCAAGGCGGACGTGGATGCCCTGCTGACGGCCAACGGCCTGCCGACCGACACCCTGGGCCTCAGCATCCAGCCGATGCTGGTCAGGATGGGTGACAAGGTCGTGCTGTTCGACACAGGCGCGGGCGGCCAGATGGGCACCGAGGGCAAGCTGCTGACCTCGCTGACGGCGGCGGGCGTTCAGCCGGCACAGGTGACCGACATCCTGATCTCGCACGCGCACGGCGACCATGTCGGCGGTCTGGTGAACGGGCAGGGCCAGCTGGTCTTCACCAATGCCGCCATCCGCATGACCGCCAATGAGTGGGATGCGCTGAAGGCCGATCCGACCATGGCGGCCCTGGTCACCGCTATCACGCCAAAGGTCCAGACCTTCGCCGCCGGTGTCGAGGTCCTGCCGGGCGTCACGGCGGTCGATATCCAGGGTCACACGCCGGGCCACACCGGCTATCAGATCACCTCTGGCACAGAGGGCCTGCTCTATATCGGCGACACCATGCACCATTCCGTGATCTCGGTGCAGCGTCCGGACTGGACCATCCAGTTCGACGGCAGGGCCGATGTCGCCGAGGCCAGCCGCCGCGCCCTGCTGGAACGCGCGGCCACCGAAAACCTGCGCCTGTATGCCGTCCACTTCCCGTATCCGGGCCTGGGCCGCATCGAGCGCCGCGCCGACGACTTCGTCTGGGTGGCCGAACCGGCGCAGTAGAAGCCTGCGACATTGACTCCGGGGGCGCTGGCGGTCATAAGCCGCGCCTTCACGTCGTCGGGGCAACCCTTCGATGCGATGACACTACGGACGATGCGTGGACCGCCGTTGAGATCGTCTCTCCATCTGGGGAGGGACCGGGCCGCATCATATGAGAGAGTGACACATGTCCAAGCGCCACAGCGCCAAGTACAAACTCGATCGGGTCATGGGTGAAAACCTGTGGGGCCGTTCGAAATCGCCGGTCAACAAGCGTTCCTACGGCCCCGGTCAGCACGGCCAGCGCCGCAAGTCGAAAGTCTCGGACTTCGGCCTGCAGCTGAAGGCCAAGCAGAAGCTGAAGGGCTATTACGGCAACATCACCGAGAAGCAGTTCTTCGCCACCTATGAAGAAGCCTCGCGCCGCAAGGGCAACAGCTCCGAGAACCTGATCGGCCTGCTGGAATCGCGCCTGGACGCCATCGTCTATCGCGCCAAATTCGTCCCGACCGTCTGGGCCGCCCGCCAGTTCGTCAGCCACGGCCACGTGACCGTCGACGGCAAGAAGGTCGACATCGGTTCCTACCGCGTCAAGCCGGGCCAGGTCATCGAGGTCAAGGAAAAGAGCCGCAACATGGCCCTGGTCCTGGAAGCCCAGCAATCGTCGGAACGCGACGTGCCGGACTATCTGGAACTGGGCGACCGCGGTTTCTCGGTCCGCTACGTCCGCGTGCCGGAACTGGCCGACGTGCCGTTCCCGGTGAAGATGGAGCCGAACCTGATCGTGGAATACTATTCCTCGTAATCGCTTCGCGATTATCGATATTTCAGAGGCCCCGGAGCGATCCGGGGCCTTTTTGCTGTGTGACAAACAGTTCACTTGCGCGAAAGCGTAAAGGACGCTTTCCATATCTTCGACATTGGGAGGGTCGTCATGGATCGCAGACAGGTGTTGGGTGCCGGCGTTGCCGCGGGTGTGATGATGGGCGGTGTGCCGGCCTGGGCACAGGCTCAGGATGCCGGACCGGCCTGGGTCAAGCTGCCGACCGAACCCTATCGCGGCAAGCAGGATGACGTGGTCTTCGTCGACGCCATGACCGGCTGGTACGGCAATGGCGCGGGCAAGCTGTTCAAGACGACGGACGGTGGTCAGACCTGGGTCAAGCAGATGGACAAGCCGGGCACCTTCGTCCGGGCCCTGGGGTTTGTGGATGCCGGCCTGGGCTTTCTGGGCAATATCGGACCGGACTATTTCCCCGGCGTGACGGATGCGACACCGCTGTACCGCACGCGCGACGGCGGCACGTCGTGGGAGGCGGTGACCATCGACGGGCCGCCCATGACAGGCATCTGCGCGATCGACGTGCACAAGGCGTCTTTCATCAATGCGGGCGTTCTGGATCACCGGGTAACGATCCGGGCCGGTGGCCGCGTCGGAGGGCCTGCGCAACTGGCGACGTCGCGCGATGGCGGCGAAACCTGGACGTCCGAGGACCTGTCGGCCCTGACGGCCATGATCCTGGACGTGCACTTCGTGGACGAGCGGATCGGCTTCATCTGCGGGGCGTCCGACACCGAGGTGACCCAGTCCCGGGCGGTCATCCTGCGTACAGGCGATGGCGGTCGCAGCTGGAGCCGCGTCCATGAGGGCACGCGGCCGTTCGAGCTGACCTGGAAGATGAGCTTTCCGTCCGAGACGACCGGCTATGTCACGATCCAGAGCTACAACCCCGATCCGACCGTGTCGCAGCGTGTGTTCGCCAAGACCACCGACGGCGGCTTGACCTGGCGGGAAATGCCCCTGATCGACAGCGCGCCCGTTCGTCAGTTCGGCATCGGCTTCGTCGATGAGAGCCGCGGCTGGATCGGGGCCGTACCCAACGGTTTCGAGACACGTGACGGGGGCACGACCTGGACTCCGGCGGCCATGGGTCTGGCGGTCAACAAGATGCGTATCGTGCCGAACGGAGCGGGTCACGCCGTCTTCGGCATAGGCACGGAATTGCACCGGCTCGATCTGCCCGGCTGATCGCTGGCTTTGAAACACGAAATCACGTGCCAGCACGGCCGAATTGGGCGATCATGTGTTCATGAGGCCGAGCAGGAGCGGGGACATGGCGCGCGTACGCACACTGGCGTTGGTGGCAATGGCGGCGGCGATGACGTCTGCCTGTGCCTTGACCAACCCCTTCGCGCGTGGCGGCGAAGTGGCGCAAGTCGTCATGCCCGGCCAGATGGAGCCGGTGCACGCCGCCGTCATCGCCCACGACCAGGCGCTCTTCCGCGTCACCTCCAACGGCTGCACGGCCAAAGCCGATCTGACCCCGATCGTTCGCCAGGTCCGGGACGAAGCCGTGATCACTGTGCGCCGGATCAAGGAAGATCGCTGCCAGCGGCCGGTCGCCGAGGGTCTTGAGGTCACATGGACCTTCGAGGAGTTGGGTCTCGCCCCGGGAGCCCGGGTCTCGGTTGAAAATCCCTATCAACTGCCTCGGACCTGATGTCCGGGTAAAGGAAATCTGCCCAACATGATCCCGCTGCTGCTCAGTCTGGTCATGGCGCAAGAGATGCCTCCCGCTGTGGAGCCGGCGGTGGTGGAGTTGCGCCAAACGCTGAATGGTCAGGCCCCTGAGGCAGAGGCCCTGGGTCACACCGGCAAGGTCAGGCTGGAGGTCACCGTTCAACCGGACGGAAGCCGTGGGCCTGTCACCGTGATCGAAAGCGCACGGTCGGACCTTCTGGATCAGGCCGCCATAGTCTTGATGGAACAGGCCAGCATTCGTGCCCCGACCAATCCGACACGCTATCGCGCGACGGTGGAGTTCACAGGCGCCGACGAGGCCATCACCTGCGCCACCATGGCCCGTCAGGTCCGCTGGTACGAACAGGCTTGGCCCGAGCGGTCGGCAAGGGACACGTCCATCTACAAGATGTCCACCGGCCTGCTGTTGCTGGCGGCAACGCCCGACACGCCCAGCCGCGCCAGCGCCCAGAGCGCCGCGGACAGGATGCTGCGGTTGCGGGACAACTTCGGTCAACTGGTCGAGGGCTGCGAGCGCGAGCCCGAGCGTCCCTATTTCCGATACCTCGGCGAGTGGTCGCGGCAGGCGCGCTGACCCTGCCTGACCCCACCTTTCGGATTGTTCACGTGCCATTCACGCGAACCGTCGGCACATTGGGATCAAGCGTCACCACAGAGGGCGCGGTCGCTCTCTCGCCTCACCCGGAAATGGAACATCCCATGCTGCGTCGTCTCGCCATCGCTGCCGTCCTGACAGCCTTCACCGCCCCCATGCTGGGTGGCTGCATCATCATCGCCACCGACAAGCCGACCACGCGGGTCGTGCATCAGTCGTCGGACGCCCCGCAGTGAAGCGGGCGCTGCTCGCAGCGGCCCTGATCGCGCCGCTTCTGTCCGGCTGCGTCATCTATGCCAATGACGAGGGCAAGACCGATGTCGTGCGCCTGTCGGATGCAGGCTCGACTTCGCTGGAAGCGGTGGGACAGCCGCGTGTCGAGAATGGTCGCCTGATCGTCCGCGTCGGTTCGAACGGCTGCACCAGTCTGGACAGTTTCGAGGTCCAGCTGACGGAAGCTTCTGACGGCTATACCGATGTGGTGCTGAACCGCCGGTCGCCGGACCTGTGCAAGGCGCTGGTGCCGGACGGGGTGGAACTGGCATGGGGCTTCGGGACCCTGGGCCTGCCGGCCGACGCGCGGCTGCGCCTGCTCAATCCGCAAACGCTGTAATCAGCGCGCCTGAAACGTCGGCAACATGTCGGCCGGTATCCTATGCGGCCGCATGGTCTTTGCATCGACCAGCACCCATTCGGACACGCCTTGGGCACAGAGCTGGCCTTGGGCGTTTTCGATGCGGACATAGCGGTTGAAGCGTGGCCCTTGCGGATCGCCGACCCAGGTGCGGGCCACGACGCCGGTCTCGTCCGGCATCAGGGGACGCAGATAGTCAATCTCGTGCCGGATACCGACCCAGGACCATTTCGTGCGCGTTGCCTCGTCGAACCGGGCCGTCCAGTGGGCCGTGCCCGCATCCTGCAGCCAGCCGACATAGACCACGTTGTTGACGTGGCCGTTCTCGTCGATGTGTTCGGGCCGGATCGTCAGGGGGACGACGAAGATCTCGCGGTCCTCGCGCGGCTCCAGGACCGGGCGGGCCATCAGGCGTCGGCGTCCTCACCCACGGGCACGCCCTTTTCGGCCATCAGGGCCTGAAGCTCGCCGGCGTTGAACATTTCGCGCACGATGTCGGAGCCGCCGACAAACTCGCCCTTCACATACAGCTGGGGAATGGTCGGCCAGTCGCTGAAGGTCTTGATGCCGTCGCGCAGCCCGTCGTCCTGCAGCACGTCCACCCCGACGAAAGGCGCACCGATGTGGTCCAGGATTTGTACCGCCAGCGAAGAGAAGCCACAGCGCGGCGCGTCCGGCGTGCCCTTCATGAACAGCACGACCGGATGGGTCTGGATCGCATCGGCGATGAAGGCATGGATGGGGTCGGCGGACGCCACGGCTTGATCGGTCACTGAGGGGGCCTTTCGTGAAGGCCGTCAGCTAGGGACCGTGGCGGTTCCGGTCAAGGGCGAGGCCCGGATATGACGCGGTGTTGAACGGGCGTCAGGCCGCGACCGACTTGGCCCCGGCCACGCGGGCCATCTCGATCTGGGCGGCCAGGCCGGGCGGCAGGTCGCGGTCGGGGATGGCGGCCAGCATGTTCAGGCGCTCGACGTCCTCGGCATGGATCATGACGCTGGAGATCGACGGATCGGTCAGCACATAGGCCAGGCAGATTTCCTCGGCCGTCCAGTTGGGCGTGCGGTGCAGGAAGGCGAAAGTGCCGGCCCCGCGCAGCGGATCCGACTTTGCTCGACCGCCGGAGCCGCCGAAGCCGAACAGGCCCTTCTTCTTCGGCTCCTCATGGATCATCTCCGCCTTCTTGGCCGTGTCGAGGCTTTCAGGGAAATAGCCGATGGCAAAGACGGCCATGTCCTTCTCGCGCGCATCGCGCAGACGCGACCGGACCTGCCAGGGCGAGTTGACGTGATAGGGCGTGACCAGAACGTCGAACGCTCCGGTCGAGACATAGGCGTCCATGACCTCGCCATCACCGGCCACGCCCAGCAGGCGCACGCGGTCGGTGGCGCGCAGGGCCTTCAGCGCATTCAGCGACGATTGGGGCAGTTCGTCGTGCATCGGCTGATCCAGCAAGGCCTGGTCGAACCAGCCCAGCGAGGAGGCGTGCAGGGCGCGGTCCATGCAGGCCGTCATGCCCTCGGCCGAGAAGTCGCGGTCCGATCCCTTGCGCCCATCCCCGGCCCCCAGGGTCAGCGAAATCTGCAGCAGGCGGCGATCCACCTCCTTGACGGCGTCACCCAGGATTTCGGCCAGCACGGGGTTGGCGTCGCGAAGGCGATAGCTGTTGATGCCCGCTTCCAGCGCCGCATAGATGATCGCGCGTGCCGCCTCCGGTCCCCGCGCGATGTCGCGCGAGCTGAGGCCCAGGGTGACGGCGGAGACGGCCTGTCCATGCTGGCCGAAGGGACGGTAACGCATGGCTCAGACCTCCGCAGGCGTCGAGGTTTCGAGCGCCAGAGCATGCAGTTCGCCGCCCATCTTGCCCTTCAGCGCGGCATAGACCAGCTGATGCTGTCGCACTCTCGGCAGGCCCGCAAAGGCCGTCGAGACGATGCGCGCCCGATAGTGGTCGCCGTCGCCCGCCAGATCGTCGATGGCGATCTCGGCGTCGGGAAAGGCCTCGACCAGATGGCCGCGAAGCTCTTCGACAGGCATGGGCATGGGGCAGAACGGCTCCGGAGTTCAGCGATGAGCCTACCGCGTAAACCTTAATGGCTGGCTACGGTGACGTGATGTCGGTGGGGCGCTCCAGCAACACCACGGGACCGCCCCTGTATAAGGTCTCTGCATACGGCCTGTAGCCCACACGCCGGGCCAGGGCGTGCGATGGGGCGTTGTCGGGGTCGATCATGCACACGGTCCGGGGAGCCTTCAGCGTCCGGTCGCAACAGTCCAGCGCCGCGCTGACGGCCTCGAACGCCAGCCCCTGACCCTGAAACCTCGGCGCGACGCCCCAGCCCAGTTCCGGCGCGTCAAAGGCGGGCGTCATCAGGCGGCGATGGTCCAATACGCTGACATTGCCGACGTAGACTCCATCGGTCGTCCGGCGGATCGTCCAGCTGCCATAGCCCCGAACCTGCCACTGCCCGATGTCGCGCAGCAGACGGAACCAGACCTCCTCAGTCGTCATGGCTTCGGGCAGGATGGCGGTGGCGAAGGCTGCGTCGCCCCAGAGAGCGCACAGGTCCTCGTAGTCATCCACGTTGACCGGCGTCAGCGTCAGCCTGTCGGTGGTCAGGACCGTCACATCAGCCCCAACTGCTTGAAGCTGGCCACCCCCTCACGCCCGACTATCAGGTGATCGTGGACCTCGATGTGCAATGACCGCGCCGCCTCGATGACCTGGCGAGTCATCTCGATGTCGGGGCGGGACGGGGTAGGATCGCCCGACGGGTGGTTGTGCACGATGATCATGGCCTTGGCCGAAAGTTCCAGCGCGCGGCGCACGACCTCGCGCGGATAGACGGGAGCGTGGTCGACCGTGCCCCGGTTCTGGATTTCGTCCAGGATCAGCTGGTTGCGGTTGTCCAGATACAGCACCCGGAACTGCTCGCGTGGCTCATGCTGCAATGACAGCCGCACATAGGCCAAGAGCGCCGACCAGGACGAGATGACGGTGCGCTTGGCGGGCTCCTCCTTGGCGACGCGGCGCGACACCTCGTGCAGAGCGGCCAAGTCCAGCGCCGTCTCGGCCCCGATGCCCTTGGTGCGTCCCCTGGTATCCTCCGCCTTGACCGTCATCAGGTCCTCCACCGACGCGGCCAGCACCGCCGCCAGCGAACCGAACCGCGCCAGCAGCGCCTTGGCGATCGGCTTGACGTCCCCCTGCGGCTGGCTGCGGAACAGGAACAGCTCCAGCAGTTCATAGTCGGGCAGGTGATGGATGCCCGCCCTCCGCGCGCGCTCGCGCAGGCGTTCGCGATGGCCCGCATGGTGGGGCACAGCCGCTTTCTGCGCAGCGATTTCTGGCTGTTCCGTCACGCGCCCCTCATGGCCTTTTACCGCTCAGAGCCTGACCCTAGCGCAATCAAGTCCGGCGAGGCTATTCCGGCGTGGCCGGGCTTTCGGCTGCTGCCTCTTGCGCCTGACGTGCTTCTTCGGCCGCGCGGGTCGAGACGCCCAGAACTCTGCGGATACTGTCGGGGATCAGGGCGTGGTCGAAGGGCTCGCGCGTCGGTGGCTCCCCGCGGCGGACCATAGTCTGGGTGCCATAGATCTGTGGCTGGCCGATCTTCTGCAGATATCGGTCCAGCGTCGCGGCCGCCAGCCAGGGCGATTCCGTCGAACCCTCGCCCAGGGCCGCCACAGCCAGGGTGTGGGCCATCAGATAGTCCTCGGCCGTATCCCCGTGCTGATAGACCAGGGCGGCGGAATAGAAGTCCGTCGCGGTGCGCAGTTCACCCGCGTCTAGCAGGGCCTTCACCTGCTGGCGACGCACAGCATCTTCGGCGTGGATACGCAGCGCGTTCTCTCGTCCACCGGCCAAGATCGCCGCGAAGTCCTGCCGCACGGCCTGATCCGCCGCATAGATCGCCGCCATGTCCGGATTGTCTACGACCGCGACGTCCGCATCCTGAGCCAGGACGGGCGCAGCCAGCGCCAGTATCATTCCCGCCGTCGCCAGAACCCGCTTCATCGACGCCACCCTGCAAATGTTCGCCGAAACGATGCAGACTTGCCACCAGGACGCCAAATGAAATCCCGGTAAGGTGGATCAGAATTTCGGTCTGAACAGTCCCGCCGGGCTGGCGCTGAACAGTTCGACGCCGTCGTCGGTCACGCCACAGGTGTGCTCGCACTGGGATGACAGGGACTTGTCGCGGGTCACGGCGGTCCAGCCGTCGGACAGGACCTTCACATGCGGCTTGCCCAGGTTCACCATCGGCTCGACGGTGAAGAACATGCCCTTCTTCAGCACCGCGCCCTCGCCGCGTCGGCCATAGTGCAGGACGTTGGGGCTGTCGTGGAACAGTCGGCCGATCCCGTGGCCGCAGAAGTCGCGCACGACCGACATCCGGTTGGCCTCGACCACCTGCTGGATGGCATAGCCGATGTCACCGAAGGTGTTGCCCGGCTTGATCATGGCCAGGCCGGCGTCGAGCGAATCGTAGGTCACGTCGATCAGCTTGCGCGCCCGGGCATTGATCTCGCCGATCGGATACATGCGGCTCGAGTCCCCATGCCAGCCGTCGACGATGACGGTGTGGTCGATGTTGACGATGTCGCCGTCCTTCAGCACCCGGTCGCCGGGAATGCCGTGACAGACGACATGGTTGATCGAGGTGCAGACCGTCTTTTCATAGCCCTTGTAGCCCAGACAGGCGGGCAGGGCGCCGTGGTCCAGGGTGAAGGTCCGGATCCGGTCGTCGATCTCCTGCGTCGTCACGCCGGGCACGGCGAACTCGGTGATCATATCCAATGCCTGGGCCACCAGCTTGCCGGCCGCGCGCATACCCTCCCAGGCCTCCTCGTCCTGATGGACGCGGATCTCGTGAGTGCGGACGAAGGCGTCCTCGTCCAGTTCGGGGGTCTCGTACATGCGTGCAGGCTTTCAGGCGGGGTCGGCGATCAGGTGGGGAGCATAGCACAGATGCTCAAGGCGAGACGATGACGTGGGTGACATCCCATCCCTTGACCGATTGGCGAGACCCGGTAGCTAGAGGCAGGGAGGACTGAATATGTCGAAACTTCATATTGCCGCGCTCGCATTGATGGCTTTGACCGCCTGCTCTGCGCCAGCAGCAACCGAGTCCGACGCGGCCAGAGACGCGGCAGAAGCGGCAGCCGATGCCGATGCCGCAAATGATGATACAGCGACCCCCAGCGCGCCCGCCGCACCCGTCTCGGCTTGGAGTTATGATGAAGACCGCGACGAGATGCGCGAGACATCTACAAAGTTCGCTTCGATCAGTTCATCGAACGAAGTAGGCGTGACATGGCCCTATACGCCGGGTCCGGCACGAATGACCTTGCGGCAGCGATCGACGGATGGCCTCAGTGTCATGGTCAACATAGAGGGTCAGTTCACCTGCCGGTCCTACCAAGGCGACACGATCGCTGTGAAGTTTGATGATGGCCCCATTCAACAGTACCGGTGCAACGAACCCGAGGGCGGGGCTCCTGGCCTTCTGTTTATTCAACCGGAGCGTCGGTTCGTGACGGCGCTGAAAGCGGCCGAGCGCGTCGTGCTGGAGTTGCCTGTCTACGAAGCGGGGCCGCAGCAGATGGTATTTCATGTCGAGGGGCTGGTCTGGGAGTGAGCACCGCATCCCCCACCGCGGCCGTCCTGATCATCGGTGATGAGGTCCTTTCCGGGCGGACACAGGACACCAATCTGAACACCATCGCCCGGTTTCTGGGCGCGCTGGGCATTGACCTTTTGGAGGCCCGCACGGTCGGGGATCGCACCGAGCAGATCGTCGACAGCCTGAATGCGCTCAGGACGACCCACGACTATGTCTTTACCACCGGCGGCATCGGACCGACGCATGACGACATCACCGCCGATGCCGTGGCCAGCGCCTTCGGCGTGGCCCTGCCGGAGCATCCGGACGCGGTGGCCATCCTGGAGAAGCGCTATGGGCCGGGCGAGTTCAATGCGGCGCGGCGGCGGATGGCGCGCATCCCCGAGGGCGGCAGCCTGATCGCCAATCCGGTCACGGATGCGCCCGGCTTCCAGATCGGCAATGTCTTCGTCATGGCGGGGGTGCCGAAGATCATGACGGCCATGCTGGAGGATGTGGCCCCGCGCCTGAAGACTGGCGCGGTCGTGCATGCACGGACGGTGCGGGTGTCGGGCGTGGGCGAGGGGACGATCGCGGAGATGCTCGGGATTGCGGCGAAAGCCAATCGGGCGCTCAGCTACGGCAGCTATCCCTTCGGCCACGGCTCGGTCGGAGAGATCGGGACCAATCTAGTCATCCGTGGGCGGGACGCGGCAGCGGTCGAACTGGCGGTCAACAGCCTGCTGGCCGATCTGGCCACGGCGGGTGTGGAAGCGAGCCTGGTCTGACCCCCACTACCGCTCATCCCGGCGAATGCCGGGACCCAGATCACAAACACAGGTCGATGGCATTGAGGACTGCGGCCCGGTTCATCCACCCGGATACGGCATCTGGATCCCGGCATTCGCCGGGATGAGCGGAGTATGTGGGTTTAGGCCGCCAGTTTCGCCCAGGCCTGGCCGATCGGCAGGATCTCCAGCCCCGCGCCCTTGGCCGCGCGCAGCACGCGATCCAGGTCGTCCGGCGTGCAGCCATAGTCCGTGGGCCGGTCCGAGACGTCGTGGCCATAGGCGGTCAGCCAGCCGTTCGACGCCGCCGCCTCGGCCATCATCGCCTCCAGATCGTAGTGGGGCAGGCGGCGGCTCTCCAGGCCGATGGACTTGATCAGGCCCCGGTCCGTGCGTCCCGCGTTGACCCCGTCACGCACCCCGCGCCCCAGGGCGAAGCGGTCGCGGATGATCCGCTTGGCCTGAAGCGTCGCATCCCCGAACGGATAGGCGAAGGTGGTCATGCGATGGCCGTCCAGCCGCGCGGCCACCCAGGCGGCATTGGCCTCGAGGCTCAGCCGCATCGCCTCGGCATCCATGCGCAGCACGCTGGTGTGGCCGAAGGTGTGGCAACCCACCTCGTGCCCCGCCGCATGCAGGGCCTGCAGATGCTCGGTGCGAAACTGCGGCCGCTCCATGTTCCAGCCGCTCTCCAGCCCGCCGCAGACATAGTAGGTGGCCAGAACCCCATGCTCGGCCAGGATGGGTCCGGCCTCGGTCCAGGCCGTTTCGGGGATGTCGTCGAAGCTCAGCGAGAAGACGCCCGTCGACGGCGCGATGGTCACCGCGTCGATGTCGAGATAGCGGGCGGCCCTGCGCCGCATCTGGTCGATGGCCTTCATGGATGCGGTTCTAGCCGTCCCCGCTTAAGGAAGCGTATGGCCTCGGCTTGCCGCGCTAAGGCCCGCCGTCTAGAGCGAAATCGGTCGAGTTGGACTACGTCCAACTCGGCTCAGATTTCGCTCCAGCATGATCTAGGACCATTTTTTGGATTCAGGTCGATTCGACCTGAAGCAAAAATGGTCTAGGGTCCGCGCCTCTCATTTTGCGACTGCGAACAGCCACCCGTGACCACCGAACCACTCGCCTTCCAGGACCTGATCCTGACCCTCCACAAATACTGGGGCGATCAGGGCTGCGCGATCCTGCAGCCCTATGACATCGAGGTCGGGGCCGGCACCCTGCACCCGGCGACGGTCCTGCGCGCCCTCGGTCCTCGCCCGTGGAAGGCCGCCTATGTCCAGCCCAGCCGCCGCCCCGGCGACGGCCGCTACGGCGAAAATCCCAATAGATTACAACACTATTACCAATACCAAGTGATCCTGAAGCCCAACCCGGACAATCTTCAGGAACTGTATCTCGGTTCGCTGGCGGCCATCGGCATCGACCCGAAGCTGCACGACATCCGCTTCGTCGAGGACGACTGGGAGAACCCCACCGTCGGGGCCTGGGGCCTGGGGTGGGAGGTCTGGTGCGACGGCATGGAGGTGACGCAGTTCACCTATTTCCAGGGCGTCGGCGGCATCGAGGTGGACGTCGTTTCCGGCGAACTGACCTATGGGCTGGAGCGCCTGGCCATGTACGTCCAGGGCGTGGACAACGTCTATGATCTGAAGTTCACCAAGGAGGGCCTGACCTATGGCGAGGTGTTCCTGGAGAACGAGCGCCAGCAGTCGGAAGCCAACTTCCACGGCTATGACGTCGACGGCCTGAAGCGCCGGTTCGAGGACATGGAGGCGGAATCGACCCGCCTGCTCGCCATGACCGGACCCCAGGGCCAGCCGCTGGTCCTGCCCGCCTACGACCAGGTCCTGAAGGCCTCACACCTGTTCAACCTGATGGACGCCCGCGGCGCCATCGCCGTCGCCGAACGCCAGAGCTACATCGGACGGATCCGGGACCTGTGTAAGGCCTGTGCCGTCGCCTATGTCGACCAAGAGCGGAAAACCGCCTGATGCCCCAACTTCTCATAGAACTCTTCTCCGAAGAAATCCCCGCGCGCATGCAGGCGGGGGCGGCGCGTGATCTGGAGCGGATGGCGGCCGAGCGGCTGAAGGCGGCGGGTCTCGCCTACGAGGCCCTGACCACCTATGCGGGGCCGCGGCGGCTGACGCTGGTGGTCGAGGGGCTGCCGTCGGCGACGCCGGACCGGTCCGAAGAGGTCAAGGGCCCGCGCACCTCGGCGCCCGATCAGGCGCTGGACGGCTTCCTGCGCAAGACCGGCCTGACCAAGGATCAACTGACCGAGCGGGACGGCGTCTGGTTCGGTGTCCTGTCGTCCACGGGGCAGGCGACGACGGCCATCATCCCCGACATGGTCGACCAGATCGTGCGCGGCTTTCCCTGGCCCAAGTCGATGCGCTGGGGCTCCGGCACCCTGCGCTGGGTGCGGCCGCTGAAGAGGATCGTCGCCCTGTTCGACGGGGCGGTGGTGCCGTTCGAGATCGACGGGATCGCATCGGGCGACACGACCGAGGGCCACCGTTTTCTCGGCTCCGGCCAGCCGTTCACGGTCAGAGATTTCGCCGACTATCGGGCGAAGCTGGAGCGCGAATTCGTCCTGCTGGACGTGAGCGACCGCAAGCTGCGCATACTCGACGGGGCCAAGGCCGCCTGCGCCGCACGGGGTCTGGCGCTGGTCGATGACGACGGCCTGCTGGATGAGGTGGCGGGGCTGGCCGAATGGCCGACGCCGATCCTGGGCGACATGGACCCGCAGTTCCTCGACCTGCCGCCCGAGGTGGTGCGCCTGTCGATGAAGGTGCACCAGAAGTATTTCGCCGTCCGCGATCCGGCCACGCACAAGCTGGCACCCAACTTCCTGGTGGTCGCCAATGTCGAGGCGTCCGATGGTGGCCAGGCCCTGGCCGCCGGCAACAGCCGGGTGCTGTCCGCGCGCCTGAACGACGCCCGCTTCTTCTGGGACGAGGACCTGAAGGTCGGCTTCGACGCCTGGAACGACAAGCTGAAGGGCGTCACCTTCCACGCCAAGCTGGGCACGCTGCACGACCGGGTCGAGCGCATCGCCGCCCTGGTCCGCGAGATCGCGCCGCTGGTGGGGGCCGACCCCGATCAGGCCGAGGCCGCCGCCCGCCTGGCCAAGGCCGATCTGGCCAGCGGCATGGTCGGCGAATTCCCGGAACTTCAGGGCGTGATGGGCGGCTATTATGCCCGCGCCTTCGGCCAACCCGACGCCGTCGCCGACGCCATCCGTGATCACTACAAGCCCCAGGGCCCCGCCGACACCGTGCCGACCGCGCCGCTGACCGTGGCGGTCGCCCTGGCCGACAAGCTGGACACCCTGGTCGGCTTCTTCGCCATCGACGAAAAGCCCACGGGCTCGAAGGACCCGTTTGCCCTGAGGCGGGCGGCGCTGGGGGTGATCCGGTTGGTGTTGGAGAACAACCTCCGCATTGGAATCCAGGATTGGGCGTACGTTGCCGGTGAGTATCTGTCTGGCGCTCGTCGAGATGCCAAGTTGTCGAGCTATGAATCGGCAAGCCGTGTGCGAGAAATTGTTCTGAGAGGCGAGACAGAACCAGATCGTCTTAGGCTGTCAGCCCAACTCGCTGGCGATGGCGTGGAATGGGAACATGGCTGGATTGATTACAAAGCCGCACTCGCTGTTCTTGGTTGGGATGTTCTCGCCTTCTTCGCCGACCGCCTGAAAGTCCTCCTTCGCGACCAGGGCAAGCGGCACGACCTCGTGGATGCCGTCTTTGCGCTCGGCGACGACGACCTGGTCCGCATCGTGCGGCGAGTCGAGGCGCTGGACGGGTTCCTGAGCACCGACGACGGGGCCAATCTGCTGGCGGGGTACAAGCGGGCGTCGAACATCCTGCGGGCCGAGGCCAGGAAGGGCGACGTTCCCACCGGCATGATCCAGACCGGCCTGCCCGGCCAGCCCGAGGAAGAGGTCGCCCTGGCCTTCGCCGTCGGGGCCGCCGGTACGGCGGTGGATGCGGCGCTGGAAACCGAGGACTTCGCCGCCGCCATGACCGCGCTGGCAGGCCTGCGCGGACCTGTCGACGCCTTCTTCGACAAGGTGCTGGTCAACTCCGACGTGGCCGAGGAGCGGGACAACCGCCTGAAGCTGCTGGGCCAGGTGCGCGACGTCATGGGCCGGGTCGCCGACTTCGGACAGGTGGGCGGCTAACACCGCCCCCCACATGACCCACCCCCTGCTCACGCGCCGCGCGTCGGTCTTTGCCCTGGCGACGCTGTGCTGCCTGTTGTGGGGCAGTGCCTATCCGGCGGTGAAGGCGGGCTATGCGATGCTGGACATCGCGCCGTCGGACATGGCCAGCCAGCTTTTGTTCGCGGGCTGGCGGTTTCTGCTGGCGGGGGTGATCCTGCTGGGCGTCACCGTGGCGATGAAGAAACCGGTCCTGAAGGTGACGGGGGCGCAGGCGCGCCAGCTGGTCCTGCTGGGCCTGTTCCAGACCACGTTGCAATACGTCTTCTTCTATATCGGCCTGGCGCATGTGACGGGGGTCAAGGCGTCGATCCTGAATGCGACAGGCACCTTCTTCAGCGTGGTGCTGGCGCACTTCATCTACACCAACGACCGCTTGAGCCACCGCAAGGTCTGGGGCTGTATCGTCGGTTTCCTGGGCGTGCTGGTGGTCAATCTGGGCCGGGGCGGGTTCGGCCTGGACGTCACCCTGCTGGGCGAGGGTTTCATCATCGGGGCCGCCTTCGTGCTGGCGGCCGGGTCCATCTATGGCAAGCGGATCTCGCGCGAGCTGGACCCCATGGTCATGACCGGCTGGCAGCTGGCGCTGGGCGGGGCGGTGCTGGTGGCGATCGGCCTGATCGGCGGCGGTCATCTGGGGGCGTTCGACGCACGCTCGGGAGCCTTGCTGCTCTACATGGCCCTGCTGTCCGCCTTCGCCTTTGCGACCTGGAGCCTGCTGCTGAAGCACAATCCGGTGGGCATGCTGGCGGCGTTCAACTTCCTAGTTCCGGTCTTCGGCGTGGCCCTGTCCAGCCTGTTCCTCGGCGAAAGCGTGATGCGCTGGACCTATGGCGCGGCGCTGGTGCTGGTGTGCGGGGGCATCTGGCTGGTGACGCGGCCGCAGAAGGTTCTGGGGCTAGGGAGTAGGGAGTAGGGAGTTTGGAGTAGGGAGTGTGCGCTAGGGACTTGCCGGGTTCTTCACTCCCTACCTCCCTATTCCCTACTCCCCCCAAGCCCCGGCTGATCCATAAACGCCGCATCCAGCCCATACCCCGCGAACCGCGCCAGCCGCTCGCGCAGCCGCCCGTGCGCCGCCGGGTCTGATCCGATCCGGTCGCCTTCAGGCAGGAAGGCGTTCTCGGCGCGAAAGGTCCAGGCGGCGACCTTCAGCCTCGCCGCCTGGGCGTCGGCGACCAGGGTCGTCGGCGCACCCGGCTCTGGCTCGATCAGGGCCGTATCGACCCCGATCCAGTCGGCATAGGTCGCAATCTCGGCCAGCCCCTGCGGCGTCGTCATGGCGTCGTAACTCAGCCCCCGATCGTCCGCCGGCCCACCGCTGGCCGCGATCAGTTGCAGCAGCGGCGTGTCGATCCGCGCGTCGAGGCGGCGCAGCGTCCCCACCTCGAAACACTGGACGATGACCGGAGCCTCCGCCCCCGTCAGCCCGTGCCGCTCCAGCACGGCGACGAAGGCGTCCTCCATCGGCAGGCCGACGCTGGCAAAATACGACGGATGCTTCAGCTCCGGCACCACCCCGATGATCCGCCCCGTCCGGGCACTCGCGTGACGCGCGATCTCCAGCACCTGTTCGAAGCTCAGGATCGGCTCCAGATCATCGAAGGCCGTGTTCTCGGGCCGCAGGTCCGGCAGGCGTTCGCGCGCGTACAGCGTCTGCAACTCGGCCCAGGTGAAGTCTTCGGTGAACCAGCCGGTGACGCTCTGGCCGTCGATGATCTTCGTCGTGCGCCGATCCGCGAATTCCGGTCGATACGCCACGTCGGTGGTGCCGCCGATCTCGTTCTCGTGCCGCACGATCAGGACGCCGTCGCGGCTCATCACCAGGTCCGGCTCGATGAAATCCGCACCCTGCTCGATGGCCCGCTCATAGGCCATGCGCGTATGCTCGGGCCGTTCTCCGGAGGCTCCGCGATGGGCGATGATCAGGGGGGATTGGGCCAGGGCCGGGCTTCCGAACAACAGCAGCAGGGTCGCCAGAATGAGACGGATCATGCGCGAATGGTAGGGGCGGGCGGTGACGCCGAGATGACGCCCCGCCGGTTCGCTAACCCTCCAGCGACACCACCGGCTGACGCGTCTCCAGTCGCCGCCCGGTCCGCCGCTTCAGCCATGTCCGGATACGGGTCTGAATCGGCGTGTCGATGACGAAGTGAAACAGGAAGGCAAAGGCGAAGGCCGCCGCCACGCCCGCGACCCACAGCCCCCACTGCACCGCGACCGGCAGGGCGAACCGCGCGATCAGCACATTGGCCACGCCGAACCAGGCGATGCGCACCACTTCATTGGTGATGAACATTGAGAATGACACCTGGGCGGCCTTCTCGACCCATTTCGACGGGCGCGGCGTCGGGATGGCCCCCGCCGCCAGTATGATCAGCGAGATACAGACCAGCGATATCAGGGCGTGCTTGTCGAAATACTGGACGAAGGCCAGCGCCAGCGCGGCCACGATCCCGACCCACCCCGCCAGACGCGGCGCGATCCAGACCTTCTGCGCGAACCAGGCCAGGGCCATGCCCAAGAAGAACAGCGGCAGGGCGCGGATGAAGCCATAGCCCATCGGCATCTGATAGACGGGATAGCCCAGCAGGCTCCAGGTCATCTGGTTGACCACCAGATAAAGCCCAACGCCCAGCGCCAGCGTGCTCCACGGCCCCAGTTTCGTCAGGCCGCGAAGGATCCACGGAAAGCAAAGATAGCAGCCGATCAGCGCCGAGATGGACCAGCTGGGTGCATTCCACCCCAGGCCGCCGGGCACGCCGAACGCCTGCGTCAGGGTCAGCTGGGCCGGCAACTGGTCCCATCGGAACCACTCCGGCGCGCGCGGCGCGATGCCCATCGCCCCGCTGATCAGGATCAGGGCGACCAGCCCCAGCCCCATCATCAGATGCGCCGGATAGACCCGCAGAAACCGCTTCAGAAAGAAGTCCGTCGCCGACAGCGATCCCTTCGCCACTGACGCGCCGTAAACCCGCATCAGCACATAGCCGCTGTCGATCAGAAAGAAGTTGGTCAGCAGGAACCCGCCCCGCTCGAACACCGGATGCACGCCATCCGCCAGATGCACCGGCCCCGCGCCCTGGAAGTGATGCAGGATGATCAGGCTGGCCACAATGAAACGCAACGCATCCAGCCACCCGCCGCGCACGATGGGCGGTGTCTCATTTCGGGTCGAAATCGCGGTCCAGGCCATGGCCGAAGCCTCCTCAAGCCTCGTCGGCGCAAGAGGCGGGCCGTTCAGGCGAACAGGCTGTCACCCGCCCGGAAAACCCACAGCCACAGGCACGATGCCAGCAGGATCAGCGGCAATACGATCTTGGTCAGGCCCTTCATCATCCCTCTCCGGCAGATGCTGTCGGCAGGATGGCCCGGCGCGGGCGGCGCCGCCTTGATCGCGATCAAGACCCGATGCGGCGACGCCGGATACGGCTCAGCGCCTCGGGCGTGACGCCCAGATAGCTGGCGATCATGTACAGGGGCGTGCGCCGCGCCACCTCGGGCCGCAAGCGAAGCAGCCGCTCGTAGTTCTCTTCCGGCGACAGTTGCAGCAGGGCAGCCGAGCGGCGCTGCGACCCGGCCATGGCCTGTTCGACCACCCGCCGCCCGAACCGCTCCATCGCATGATCGGCGTCATAGGCGGCCTTCAGCGCGGTGCCGGGAATGACGATGACGGTGGAGGCCTCGATCGCATCGACCGTCTGCACGCTGTCGGCCCCGGTCATCAGGCTGGCGACGTCGCCCAGAAACAGCCCAGCATCGAAGAACTGACCCGTGTGCTCGGCCCCGTCGGCCAGATAATAGTATCGCAGCAAGCCTTGGGTCACGAAATACAGCGCCGTGGTCGGCTCCCCGGCCCGGAACAGCGTCTGCCCCTTGGCCAGGGTCTGGGTTCGGGTGGTGGCCAGAAATGTCGACAGCGCCGCCGATCCGGGGATCAGCGGCGCGGCCTGACGCAGGATTTCGGCCTCAAGCGACGGCTCGGTCATCGCGCTCCGATCGATAGGCCTCGACCGTGATGGCCAGGGCGCGCTCCAGCGGGGTGGACAGGTCGCCGAACGCCCGGGCGAATTTGCCGTGATCGACGACGAAGGGTTCGTCGAACTCATACATCATTTCGACAATCTCGCGCGCGGCCGGCACGAACAGGCCGCCGATGGCCAGCTCCGTCCGGCCCATCCTGCGCACCTTGCCGGGCACCCCGGCCAGCCGCCCGGCCAGTTCGAAGAACCGCCGCGCCGACACCGGCGGGGCATTGGGCACATGCCAGACCTGACCCAGCGCTCGGGTGTCCTGGCCCAGGGTCGCCAGGGCGCGCCCGAAATCCTCGACGAAGGTCCAGCTGTGCAGGGCGTCGAGATCGCCGAGCATCGGCACGGCCTGACCCTTCAGCAGGGCATCGAACGCCCGCGCCCCGACCGCCGATCCATCGACGCCGGGACCGAAGAAGTCCGACCCTCGCGCCACGGCCACCTCGACCTGCCCGGCGTCGTGCGCCCGCATCAGCTGTTCGTGCATGGCCGCCCGCACGGCCCCTTTGCGGGTATTGGGGGTCAGGGGCAGATCCTCGGTCATGGGGCCATAGACCGGGCCGTAACCGTACAGGTTTTCCGCTGAGATGAGCCGGGCTCCGACATTGGACGCGGCCTGCACCGCCGCGGCCTGCAGAATGGCAAATTCCTGGCTCCAGCGGTGATAGGGCGGCTGGGCGCAGAAATAGACGGCCTCGGCATCTCTCATCGTCAGGGCCAGACCGGTGGGGTCCAGCAGGTCGGCCGTCACAGGGGTCGCGCCCTGCGGTGCCGGGCGGGGCGTGCGGCTGACCAGACGGGTGGGGCGACCGTCGGCGATCAGGGCGCGGGCGGTGGCCCGGCCCAGGGCACCGGCACCCAGGATGATGTGAACGGGCTCGGAAGAGGCGGACATGATCATTGGTCGGCTCCCCTGACGACGGAGCGACGCAGCGCGGCGGCGGTCCACAGGGCGATGAACAGCAGGGCGAACTGCCAGGCGATATTGGTCAGGGTCAGCACCGGCCCCATCTCCACACCCAATGCGCCGGGAACCGTCAGGAACAGCCCCAACCCCGTGATCACGGCATAGCCCCCGATCAGTCGGCTGCCCCAGCGGGCATGGGGCCCGCGTCGCGTCGCGATCAGCCCGCCGACGATGATGGTCCAAAGGCCGCCGATCAGCCCGACCCCCAGCCCCTCGCCGACGCCTCCGGCATAGGCGTTAAGAGCATCGAAGACGATGCTCAGCGTCGCGTGATCCGCTCCGGGCCTCGACCAGGCCTCGGCCAGCGACGGCATGACGAACAGCCATCGCCCGATGCCGATGGCCTTGAACACCGCCGACAGCACCGCCAGCCCCAGCGTCAGCTGCGACAGCGCAGGGCTGAGCCCCAGCCGCGCATTCAGCGCCGCCGTCGCCGGCACCAGCAGCAGGGCCGCCAGCATATAGAAACCATACCCCGCCATCACCGCCCCGGCGTTCTCGGTCAGTCGCGGCAGGGCGACCGTGGCGGGATCACCCAGGCTGGCGGGCCAGCCGATGGCCGATGACAGGATGAAGAAGGTCGTCCAGATCAGAGCGAACTGGACGATCAGCAGGCCCGCGGCCCATGCAGCGGATGCAGGGCCTGGCGATGGGGATCGGGTCATGGCGGCGGCCTCTCGTAAACGCGGCCTCCTCCGGCCGACACCGCCACACTCGCCCGTCCTGCGGCTCGTCGCCTTGATGCGGATCAAGATCGCTGATGAGGGCATACTCCCCGGCTATGATGAACCCGCTCAGTGGAGGCGGTGGCACCGACCCCCTGAGGTGAGATGAAGAGCAGCACTGTCATCAGCCTCATCTCCAGCGCTTAAGCATGATTGCTCATCGACTGGTGAGGCGGGTCTGACACGCTATGGGTGAACTAATCTTTGTGCCGTTCGGAGTGTTCGCGTGTCCAACCGCTTGCGCGCTGTGTGTCTCGGAATGGGCCTGATGGCTCTGGCCGGCTGCAGCAGGTCGGACTCCGCTGAGGAGGAGGCGGCTGGAATTGCGGCGGCAAAAAGCAGTTTCTCCCAACAGTTGACCGACGCCGAACGTCGCTTTGGGCTGATTGTCGGGGGTCAGTACGGGATGCAGCTTCCGCCGGGCGTCACCTGCTTTACCCCTGGGGGTCGATCTCCGCTTGTCTTGAGAACATTTGAACTCGGGGATGTTGTGGGTGAAGCTACGGCAAGAACTGAGGCCGAAGCTCGCTTGCACAATCTGGCGGTGGTCGCGCAGCCCGACTATCCCGACGCCGATGTTTGCCGGGCATCCTTGCCGGACGATCACGAACGGGACACCAGCTTCCCTCACGGTTGGGCCAAGCCGATGTCCGAGCCGGCGCGTGAGGTGGCACGTCCCGTCGGCTCGCTCCACGAAGCGGCACGGCGGGGTTCGCCAGGGGATGTTCGACGCTTTCTTCGCGACACGCCCGTCAATGCCCGTGACGGGCTGGGCCTGACCCCACTCATGTGGGCCGTTGGTCGGAACAGGCCCGAGATCGTCGACCGGCTTCTCGACGCCGGGGCCAGTCCCTGGACGCAGGGGCAGCGAGACGAAACCGCCTTTTTCTGGGCGGCCGTGCTCGGCCACCGGACGATCTTTTTCGACATGCTCGCCCGTGTACCTGGATCCCCATCTTGGACACGTCAGGATCTGCAGGCCGCTCTCGCCGGTGGCGATATCGCCATCCTTCGACAGATCCTTTCAGACCGGCACGAGATGATCCAACCCCACGACCTGCGATCGATACGATTGTCCCTTCCTGCTGCCCGCCTGCTGCTCGAAACCGATGTGCCTGGAGTGGCGGACGCCGTATTTCAGGCGAGCATAAAGGGGCGTGAGCCGCTTCGCGTGGACCTGATGCGGCTGGCGATTTCCAAGGGGGCAGATGTCAACGCCGTCGGTCCCGGTGAATATGAAACGCCCCTCGGGATGGTGGCTGACGGCATATACCCGGGCACGCCGCAAGCCGTTGGATTGCTGCTCGACGCCGGCGCCGACCCGAATGCGCTGTCCCACCGTCGTCGCCCGATCTGGGAAGCTGTCGGGACCATGAAGCTGGATGGTGAAATGGGTGCGGCCGATGCCAGGGCAATTCAGATTCTGGACCTTCTGCTGGCGGCGGGCGGGGACATCAATCTGCCGGACTATCAGGGCCGACCACCCGTCTGGGGTCTGTTCTTTCCTGTCACCTATGATCATGACGAACTGGACCCCAGCTTCGTCACCAAGGACCTTCTCACCGATCTCACGGCACGAGGGCTCGATCTGAATGCTCCATCGAAGGGGCGGCGGATTCTGTCCGTGATTGAAGAAAAGGCCGGACCGCGATCGGAATACGCTCTCTGGCTTCGAGAACTTGGCGCTCGCCCCTGATGCCAAGGCGTCGGTAAAGCATGGAGGCCACAGTGTATTCCCGACCCTGATAGTCCCGTCCATTCACGGTCAAAGTGGAGACACTGGACCCTGAAATCAGCCTCGAGTCGCCTCTTGCATCGCACTCACCATGCGCCAGATGTGATGAGGGGGACGTCATCGGTCTGGCCGCGCCCCACGGATCTTTGACAGTATGAAATCGACGCTGCGGGCCGCTGGATCGAGGCCGGGCAGCCCATGGTGCTCTCGCATTGGTCGCCGTTTTCCGACGGCCGATTTTTCCGCCGAGAACCGGAGACACTGAACCCCATCTCCGACATCGCTAACGCCGCATTAACCATGGACCCGGCATTCCTTGCCCAGTGCGGGGCCGCTTCGGCGGATGTCCAGGCGCGTGTTTGTGGAGCGTGGGATGAACGGGGCGGAAGTTCTGGATGTGGGGCGCGATGCCCTGTGGCTGACGATCCAGCTGTGCGCGCCCGTGCTGCTGGTCGGCCTGGTGGTCGGCGTGGTCATCGGCCTGGTCCAGGCCCTGACCCAGATCCAGGAACAGACCCTGATCTATGCCCCCAAGATCATCGCCATCTTCGTGTCGCTGCTGCTGTTCCTGCCGCTGATGGGGGCGCTGCTGGGCGGCTTCATGCGCACCATCGCCGTGCGCATCGCCGGGATGTAGTGGAGCCCTACGCCACATCCGATCAGGTCTGGCAGGGCGCGCTGATCTTCGCACGGATCGGCGCGGTCCTGCTGATGATGCCCGGCATTGGCGAGAGCTATGTGCCGCCGCGCATCCGCCTGTCGCTGGCCCTGGTCGTCACCCTGTGTCTGTGGCCGGTGGTGTCGGGCAGCCTGCCGGCCTTGCCGACCAGCCTGGGAGCCACCGTCGGCTGGATGCTGCGCGAGGTGCTGGTGGGGCTGGCGATCGGGACCATGCTGCGCATCTTCCTGACGTCCCTGTCGACGGCGGGGGAGGTGGTGTCGCTGCAGACGACCCTCAGCTTCGCCCAGACCGCCAACCCCTTGCAGGCCCAGCCGGGTACGACGATCTCGGCCTTTCTGCTGCTGCTGGGCACGACCCTGATGTTCGCGACCAATACCCATCACCTGTTCATCGCCGGGCTGGTCGGGTCATACCGCCTGATCGCCCCGGTCCAGCCGCTGGCGACCGGCGACTTCGCCACCCTGGCGGTACGGACCCTGGGCGAGAGCTTCCTGCTGGGCGTGCAACTGGCCGCGCCCGTCATGGTCTTTGCCCTGATCTTCAACCTGGCGTCCGGCCTAGTCGGGCGGGTCATGCCCCAGTTCCAGGTCTTCTTCGCCGCGGCCCCGCTCAGCATCATCCTGGGGTTGTCCGTCTTTGCCTTGAGCCTGGGGGTGGTGGGCACGATCTTCATCGATCGCTACCGCGCCCTGGCCGGACAGTTCACGGGAGGTGCCGGTGGCTGAAAGCGCGGATCCCGAGTCCAAGACAGAAGACGCCACCCCACGAAAACTCGAGGAAGCGCGCAAGAAGGGGGATGTCGCCAAATCCCCGGATGTCGCCTCCGCCCTGTCCCTGGCCGGTGCCGCCGCCGTCATCCTGATGGCCGGGGGCTGGTTCGCCACCTCCATGGCCGAGCAGTTCCTGCCCTTCATCGCCGCGCCCCACACCATGATGGGCGGGCTGGAGGCGGGAGCCGGCGTGGAGATCGGCGGCATCGCCCTGTGGGCCATCACGCCCTTTCTGGGGGCGGTCATGCTGGCCACCATCCTGGGCGGGGTGGGCGGCAACCTGGCCCAGTCCGGCATCCTGTTCACGGGCGAGAAGCTGAAGCCCGACTGGTCCAAGGTGAACCCCCTGGCCGGGTTCAAGCGCATCTTCGGCCCCGACGGCCTGGTCCAGTTCGTCAAGACCTTCCTCAAGCTGCTGGCCGTGGTGGTGGTCTGCTGGCTGGTGCTGAAACCGCACGCGAACGAACTGGCCAATATGGCGGCCATGTCGCCGGCCATGATCCTGCCGTTCACGCGCGACCTGGCGATCAGCCTGATGGTGTCGGCCCTCGTCTTCCTCAGCTTCACCGCGGGCGTGGACTTCCTCTGGCAGAAATACCGCTTCGCCGAGCGGATGAAGATGACCAAGGAGGAGCTGAAGGAGGACTTCAAACAGTCCGAAGGCGACCCTCACGTCAAGGCCAAGCTGAAGCAGATCCGGGCCCAGCGCAGCCGCCAGCGCATGATGCAGGCCGTGCCCACCGCCACCGTCATCGTCACCAACCCGACGCACTTCTCCGTCGCCCTGCGCTATGAGGCGGGCGACGCGGCTCCGGTCTGCGTCGCCAAGGGCGTGGACGCCGTCGCCCTGCGCATCCGCGAGGTCGCGCGCGAGCACGCCGTGCCGATCGTGGAGAACGTGCCCCTGGCCCGCGCCCTCTATGCTGCCGTGGACGTGGACGAGACCATCCCGCGCGAGCATTTCGAAGCGGCCGCCAAGGTCATCGGCTTCGTTATGAACAAGCGCAAGAAACGCTGATCGTAACGGAACTTAACTCCCCGTTTACCACGCAGGCGGCAGTTTCTGCCTAGCGACCTGTCGGGTTCGTGCGTCGGGGTGGGCCCGTTTTAACTTAGGCGGTTTGAGTGGGCGGCTTTTCGTCGGCATTGCAGAGGTTCGGGGTCGGCAAGCTGGCCGTGCTGCTGGGCGTGGGCGCCGGCGTCGCGGTCGCCCTGGTCTATCTGATGATGCGCGTCGGCCAGGCCCCCGACGCCCTGCTGTACTCCAACCTGGACCTGCGCGAAGCCTCGGAGATCACGACCGCCCTGGACGGGGCCGGGATCAAATACTCCTCGCGCGGCGACGGCTCGACCATCTTCGTCAGCCGCGATCAGGTGGGCGAGGCCCGCATGCTGGTGGCCGGCAAGGGTCTGGTGACCTCCGGCAGCGTCGGCTACGAAATCTTCGACGACCAGTCGGTCCTGGGCCAGACCGAGTTCCAGCAGAACCTCAACGAAAAACGCGCGCTGGAAGGCGAACTGGCCCGCACGATCATGAGCCTGCGGGGCATCACCTCGGCCCGCGTGATGATCGCCCTGCCGCCGCGCCAGCTGTTCCAGGCCTCTACCGCCGAGCCCACCGCCTCGGTGGTCGTGGGTGTGACGGGCGGTCAGCTGTCGGGTGCCCAGGTTCAGGCCATCCGCAATGTCGTGGCCTCCTCGGTCACCAATATGAAGCCCGAGCGGGTCACCCTGACCGACACCTCCAACCGCACGCTCGCGGCAGGGGCGGACGACGCGGGCTTCAGCGCCGCCTCCGCCGAAGAAGCCAAGAGTTCGACCGAGGCCCAGCTTCAGGCCCGGATCAAGGATATCGTCGAGGGCGTCGTCGGCGTCGGGGCCGCCCGCGTCCAGGTCACCGCCGACATCGACCACAGCCGCTCGACCACCCAGCAGCAGGTCTATGACCCCGACGGCCAGGTCGTCCGCTCGACCTCGACCAACGGTTCCGAAAGCCAGGACACGACGGGTCAGGCTGATGGCGGGGCCACGGCGACCAACAACATCCCCGGCGGTCAGGCACCCAATGTCACGCCTATCGGCTCGACCGACACCCAGAACACCGAGACGACCAACTACGAAATCTCCAACACCACGACCACGACGGTGAAGGAGGCTGGCGAGGTCAAGAAGCTGGCCGTGGCCGTGGCCGTCGACGGCAAATATACGCCCCCCGCCAGCGGCGACGGCGAGCCGACCTACACGCCTGTGTCTGAAGAGGATCGCGCCAAGATCGAGGCCTTGGTCAAGGCGGCGGTGGGCTTCAACGCCGAGCGTGGCGACATCGTCCAGGTGACGGCCGTCCGCTTCAACCGCGACACGGCGGCGGTCGGTGGCGAGGAGGCGGGCTCCTCGCTGTTCAACTTCACCAAGGACGACATCATGCGCGGTGTCGAGCTGCTGGTGCTGCTGATCACCGGCCTGCTGCTGATCTTCTTCGTCCTGCGTCCGCTGCTGAAAACGGCGACGGGAGGCGGCTCGGGTGCGCCCCAGCTGGCGGGTGCCGGTGGCGTGCCGGTGACCAGCCTGCAGACCTCGATCGTCAACGGGGCCGCCGATCCGGGCCAGCAGTTCCTGCCGCGTTCGGAGATGGACGACCGGCTCGACATCGCCCGCATCGAGGGTCAGGTGAAGGCCTCCTCGATCAAGAAGGTCGCCGAGTTCGTGGAGAAGCATCCGGAGGAATCGACGTCCATCCTGCGCTCCTGGGTGCATGAAGGCTGATGGCGGCCCGGCTGGTCAACAAGAAGCCTGCGGTCGAGGACGCCAGGAAGCTGACGGGGCCTGAAAAGGCCGCCGTCATCCTGCTGTCGCTGGGCGAGGACCACACCCGCCTGTGGCAGAGCCTGGACGATGAGGAAATCAAGGAAATCTCCCAGGCCATGGCCGGTCTGGGCACCGTCACCGCCGCCGTGGTCGAGGAACTGCTGATCGAATTCGTGGCCGGGATGAGCGGCTCCGGCTCGGTCATGGGCAGTTTCGAACAGACCCAGAAGCTGCTGGCCTCCTTCATGTCGGGGGACCGGGTCGAAGGCCTGATGGAGGAAATCCGCGGCCCCGCCGGCCGCACCATGTGGGACAAGCTGGGCAATGTGAACGAGGCGGTCCTCGCCAACTATCTGAAGAACGAATACCCCCAGACCGTCGCCGTCGTCCTGTCCAAGATCAAGCCCGAGCATGCGGCCCGGGTCCTGACCAGCTTGCCCGAGGACTTCGCCCTGGAGTGCGTCCAGCGCATGCTGCGCATGGAGCCGGTGCAGCGCGAAATCCTGGACAAGATCGAACAGACCCTGCGCAACGAATTCATGTCCAACCTGGCGCGCACGTCCAAGCGTGACAGCCACGAGATGATGGCGGACATCTTCAACAGCTTCGACCGCCAGACCGAGGCCCGTTTCATCGGTGCCCTGGAAGAGCGCAACCGCGAGGCGGCCGAGCGTATCCGCGCCCTGATGTTCGTCTTCGAGGACCTGTCCAAGCTGGACCCCGGTGGCGTCCAGACCCTGCTGCGGGCGGTGGAGAAGGACTCGTTGGGTCTGGCCCTGAAGGGCGCGTCGGAATCCCTGCGCGAAATGTTCTTCTCCAACATGTCCGAACGTGCCGCCAAGATCATGCGCGAGGACATGGAGTCCATGGGCCCGGTCCGTCTGAAGGACGTCGACAACGCCCAGATGGCGATGGTCCAGGTCGCCAAGGACCTGGCGGCCAAGGGCGACATCATGCTGGTCGGCCAGGGCGGCGATGACGAGTTGATCTACTGACATGACCGCTCAACCCCTCAGCACCCCGTTCGCCTTCGACACCGAGTTCGACTCGCTCGGCGACGTCGTACGCGCTTCCGCCTACCGCCCGGCCAAACGCGCCTGGACGGCGGGCGAGGTCGAGGCCCTGGTCGCCCAGGCCCGCGCCGAGGCTCGCCAGATCGCCATGGACGAGATCGAGAGTCTGCAGGCCATGGCCCTGTCCACCATCGGCCAGGCGCTGGCCGCCTCGGCTCCGGCTCTGACACAGGTCGCCCAGACGCATCGCGAGCAGTCCGCGTCCCTGGCCATGGCGGCGGCGCGGGTCGTCTGCGCCTCGGCCCTGGACCGCTATCCCGCCGCGCCGATCCAGGCCGCGCTGGAAGCTCTGGGACAAGAGGTCGACGCCTCGCCGCGTCTGGTCATCCGCGCCGGCGACCTGACCGATCAGACCCGCGCCCGCATCGAACAGCTATGCGCCGACGCGGGCTTTTCCGGCGTGGTCGCCTTCCGTGACGAGCCGGGCATGGCCCCCGCCGCCTTTCAGCTGGAATGGGCCGATGGGCGGGCCGAGTTCGACGTCGAGGCCACCTTCGCCCGCATGACCGAGGCTCTGAACTCGGCGCTCGCCGCCGATGCGGGCCACGCCGACATCCTCACCCCCCACAACTCGATGGAAGGGAGGCCGTAATGGCATCCGACACCATGGCTCTGGAGGAGTTTGGCGACTCCACCGCGATCACCGTCACCGACGACGCGACGGACAAGACGGCCCACGATCTGGCCCCGGTCTTCGACGTGCCGGTTAATATTTCGGCCGTGCTGGGCAAGGCGCACATGACGGTGGCGCAGCTGCTCAAGCTCAACCGCGGCTCGGTGCTGGAGCTGGACCGCAAGGTCGGCGAGGCCATCGACATCTTCGTCAACAACCGGCTGGTCGCCCGCGGCGAGGTCGTCGTGGTCGAGGATCGTCTGGGTGTGACCATGACGGAAATCATCAAGGTTGAAGACAGCAACGCCTGACGGCGTTGAACCCCGGCCCCGAACACGGGTCATCGTGCGTTGGATGTGAAGGAGAAGACCCATGCGGCTTCTGGTGGTTGGTAGGCTCAGCGGACAGCTGGCGACGGCGGTGAAGATGGCTATGGCGCACGGGGCCAAGGTCAGCCATGTCGAGCGTGGCGACCAAGCGACCGAACAGCTACGTCGCGGCCAGGGGGCCGATCTCTTGATGGTCGACTATCGTGTCGACATCGCCGCCCTGATCGCCGCCAACGAGAACGAGCGCATCCATGTGCCGGTCGTGGCCTGCGGGGTCGATGCCGATGCCAAGGAAGCGGCCGACGCCATCCGCGCGGGAGCCAAGGAATTCATCCCCCTGCCGCCGGATGCGGAGCTGATCGCGGCCGTCCTGTCCGCGGTCGCCGACGACGACCGACCCCTGATCTCGGCCGATCCGGCGATGAAGGCCGTGATCGGCCTGGCCGACCAGGTTGCGAGATCGGAAGCCTCCATCCTGATCACCGGCGAAAGCGGCGTCGGCAAGGAAGTCATGGCGCGCTACATGCACGTCAACTCGCGCCGCGCCGACAAGCCGTTCATCAGCGTCAACTGCGCCGCCATTCCCGACAACCTGCTGGAATCCGAGCTGTTCGGGCACGAGAAGGGGGCCTTCACCGGGGCCATGGCTCGCCGCATCGGCAAGTTTGAGGAGGCCGACGGCGGCACCCTTCTGCTGGACGAAATCTCCGAGATGGACGTCCGGCTTCAGGCCAAGCTGCTGCGCGCCATCCAGGAGCGGGTGATCGACCGCGTCGGCGGCACCAAGCCGGTGCCCGTGAACATCCGCATCATCGCCACCTCCAACCGCGACCTGGCCAAGTCCGTGGCCGAGGGGACGTTCCGCGAAGACCTGCTGTACCGCCTGAACGTCGTGAATCTGCGTCTGCCCGCGCTGCGTGAGCGTCCAGGCGATATCGCCGTCCTGGCCGATCACTTCGTCAAGAAATACGCCGCCGCCAATGGCGTGCCGGTGCGACCGGTCTCGGCCGAGGCCCGCCGGGCTTTGGTCTCACACCGCTGGAACGGCAATGTGCGCGAGCTGGAAAACGCCATGCACCGCGCCGTTCTGCTGGCCGTCGGGCCAGAAATCGACGTCGATGCTATCCGCCTGCCGGACGGTCAGCCGCTGAGCGCCGGGTCGCACGGCGCGGCCCCGGATGCCGGCTTTGCGGGACGCGCGGCCCAGGTGGCTGACACGGTCACTCGCGCCCATGTCGGCCAGACGGTCGCGCAGATGGAGAAGACCCTGATCCTGGACACCCTGTCGCACTGCCTGGGCAACCGCACCCATGCCGCCACCATTCTGGGCATCTCGATCCGCACCCTGCGCAACAAGCTGAACGAATATGCCGACGAGGGCACCAGCATCCCCGCGCCCCAGTCCGGCATCGCCACCGGCGGCTACGCGGCGGCCTGATCGCATGACCCTTTCGATGGACCGCAGAAGCGTCCTGACCAGCCTCGGCGCGCTGGGCGTCATGGGCTGTTCGCCAGCACCAGCGACGCCGCCCGCGCCGCAGGATCAGCCGGCGCGCCCGGGCGTGGCGATGCAGGCCTTCGACCTGTCGGCCCTGGAGCGTCGCAACGGCGGACGCCTGGGCTTTGTGGCGCTGGATACCGGCACGGGCCGCAGCCTGGGCTGGCGCGGCGACGAGCGGTTCGTCTACTGCTCGACCTTCAAGATGTACCTGGCCGCCGCCACCCTGATGCGCGTGCAGGCCGGGCAGGAGCGGCTGGATCGCGCCATCCCGGTCACCGCCGCCGACATGATCAGCCACGCGCCGATCACCGAACCCGCCGTCGGCAAAAGCCTGACGGTCGAGCAACTGATGAAGGGCACGGTCGAGGTCTCTGACAATCCCGCAGCCAACATTCTGCTGAAAGCCATGGGCGGCATCGAGCCCATGCAGGCCTTCTATCGCGGCCTCGGCGACACCAGCACGCGGGCCGACCGGTTCGAGCCCGAGATGAACCGCCTCGACGGCGACAAGGACACGATCACCCCGGCGCAGTCGGTGGCGAACATGCAGCGGCTGTTCATGGACCCGGCCTCGCCCCCGACAGCAGAGTCGCAAACCCGGCTGCTGCGCTGGATGACCGATACTCCGACCGGCATGGACCGACTGAAAGGCGGCGTTCCCTCCGGCTGGCGCGTGGCGCACAAGACGGGCACAGGCGGCTATGGTCCGACCAATGACATCGGCCTGATCTATCCGCCCAACGGCAAACCCATCGTGGTCGCGGCCTATAATCACGCCACGCGAGAGACCTCCGACGCCCGGAACGCCGCCGTGATCGCCGAGGCGACCCGGATGGCCCTGAGCGCGCTGGGCCACACCGCATGACGGACGTCCCCGCCGCCAACGGCATGATGAAGGACGGCATGGCCCGGCCGACCGGCAAGGACATGCTGGGCTGGGTCGCGCGGGGCGAGGTCGGCATGGCGGTGGGCGTCATCGGCGTCATCCTGCTGCTGATCCTGCCCGTGCCCAAAATGCTGCTGGACCTGCTGCTGGCGATCTCGCTGGTCTCGTCCGTGCTGATCCTGATGACGGCCGTGATGATGAAGCGGCCGCTGGACTTCGCCATCTTCCCGACCGTGCTGCTGGTCTCGACCCTGTTCCGGCTGGGCTTGAACCTGGCCTCCACGCGGCTGGTGCTGACCCACGGGCATGAGGGGCACGGCGCGGCGGGTCAGGTGATCCAGGCCTTCGGGGCCCTGATGATGGGCGGCAGCTTCATCATCGGCATCATCATCTTCGCCATCATCCTGGTGGTGAACTTCGTCGTCATCACCAAGGGCTCGACCCGCATCGCCGAGGTCTCGGCCCGCTTCACCCTGGACTCCATGCCGGGCAAGCAGATGGCCATCGACGCAGACCTGTCCAGCGGTCTGATCGACGAGGAGACGGCCAAGCTGCGTCGCAAGGAGCTGGAGCAGGAATCGACCTTCTTCGGGGCCATGGACGGTGCGTCGAAATTCGTGCGCGGCGACGCCGTTGCGGGCCTGATCATCGTCTTCATCAATGCCATCGGCGGCATTCTGATCGGCACCATCCAGCATGGCCTGCCGATCGGCGAGGCGGCTAACACCTATGTGTCGCTGACCGTTGGCGACGGCCTGGTGACCCAGGTTCCGGCCATCATCATCTCCATCGCCGCGGGCTTCCTGGTCTCAAAGGCGGGCGTCGAGGGCACGGCGGACAAGGCCCTGGTCCGGCAACTGGCCACCAACCCCGTCAGCCTGGGCGTCGTGGCCGCCGCCTCGGCCCTGATCGGCGTCATCCCCGGCATGCCGATCATCCCCTTCTTTGCCCTGGCCGCCGGTGCCGGCTTCATGGCGTGGAAGCTGGGCCGCGACCGGCTGAGGCCCCAGCCGACCGAGGCCGAGATCGCCGCCGCCACCGCCAAGCCCAAGGAAGACGTCGAGGAGCCCATCGGCACCGCCCTGACCATCGACGAGGTCAAGATCGAGCTGGGCTATTCGCTGTTGTCCCTGATCAACGATCTGGAGGGGCGTCGCCTGACCGATCAGGTCAAGGCGCTGCGCCGCTCCCTCGCCCAGGAGTACGGCTTCGTCATGCCGTCCGTGCGCATCCTCGACAATATGCGGCTGGGCACCCAGTCCTATGCGATCCGCATCAAGGAGATGGAGGCCGGCACCGGCGAGGTGCGTCTGGGCTCGCTGATGGCCATGGATCCGGCGGGGCGTCAGGTGGAACTGCCCGGCGATCACACGCGCGAGCCCGCCTTCGGCCTGCCCGCCACCTGGATCGACGAGTCCTTGCGCGAAGAGGCGACGTTCAGAGGCTACACGATCGTCGATCCGTCGACGGTGCTGACGACCCACCTGACCGAAATCCTCAAGGAGAACATGGCCGATCTGCTGTCCTATGCGGAGGTGCAGAAGCTGCTCAAGGAACTGGGGACGGAAGAGAAGAAGCTGGTCGACGAACTGATCCCCTCGGTCGTCACCGTCACCACCCTGCAACGGGTGCTCCAGTCGCTGCTGCGCGAGAAGGTCTCGATCCGAGATCTGGGGGCCATTCTGGAAGGCCTGGCCGAGGCCGCGCCGCATACGTCGTCCGTGACCACCCTGGTCGAGCATGTGCGCGGGCGTCTGGCCCGTCAGTTGTGCTGGCAGCACAAGGGTGACGATGGAGCCCTGCCGATCGTGACATTGTCGCCGGAATGGGAAGCCGCCTTCGCCGAGGCGCTGGTGGGGCAGGGCGAGGACAAGCAACTGGCCATGGCCCCGTCGCGGCTTCAGGACTTCATCCGCGCCGTCCGCGACGTGTTCGAACGTGCCGCCATGTCGGGCGAAAGCGCCGTCTTGCTGACCGGCCCGCAGATCCGGCCCTATGTCCGCTCCATCATCGAACGCTTCCGCGGCCAGACCGTGGTGATGAGCCAGAACGAGGTTCATCCGCGCGCGCGCCTGCGCACCATCGGCAGCGTCTGAGCGGTAAATCGTCATAACAGCCAAGCCTGTGTCGGAAACCCGACTGGACAGGACGCCGCACCCCGCTAAAGCTGCGCCGATGGCTCCTGCGTTCCGACCCAATATTTCGGCCCTGAGCCAATTCCTGCGCACGCCATCGGTGGGCCGCACGGTCGTGGCCCTGTTGTCGTTCGCCCTGATTCTGCTGCTGCTGGTCAATCTGACGGTGTTCGTCATGACCCGTCGCACGGCGGAGTTCAACGAAACGGTGGAGCATGCCCAGCAGGCGCGGCTGGTGTCACAGCAAGTGCTGAACCGGCTGGTCGATGCGGAAACCGGCCAGCGCGGCTTCATGCTGACGGCCCAGCCCAGCTATCTGGCCATTCACGACGAGGCGATCGCCGCCCTGCCGGACCTGTTCAGCACCTTGTCCGGGCTGACCGTAGCCGATCCGGAACTGGCTCCCCGCGTCGAGCGCATCCGCGACCTGTCCGATCAGCGCCTAGGTGTCATGGAGCGCAGCATCAGCCTGGCGCGGACCGGGCGGATCGGAGAGGCTGTGTCTGTCGTGCGCGGCGGCGAGGGTAAGGTCCTGATGGACCAGATGCGGATCGAGATCGCCGCTATCGATACCCTCCAGGCCGGACGGATTGAACGCCTTACCCGCGAGACAGAGGCAGCGGCCAATTTCACTCTTGGCGTCAATGTCTTCGCCGGTCTGCTGATTCTGATCCTGGCCGGTATCGTGGGCTGGATCGTGCGCCGCTATCTGATGGACATGCGCGACGCGCAGATGGCCATGGACCGCCTGAATGCCGGCCTTGAGAACCAGGTCCGCGACCGCACCGCAGCCTTGTCCCGCGCCAACGACGAGATCCAGCGCTTCGCCTATATCGTCAGCCACGACCTGCGGGCCCCGCTGGTGAATGTCATGGGCTATACGTCCGAGCTGGAGCAGGCGGGCAGGATCATCGATCGCCAGATGACGGCGGTGGAAACCAAGGTTCCTGAGATCGTCGAAAACGATGCCCTGATCGCCGTGCGCGAGGATGTGCCGGAAGCCATCGGCTTCATCCGCGCCTCCACCGCCAAGATGGACCGGTTGATCAACGCCATTCTGAAGCTGTCGCGCGAGGGGCGTCGAACGCCCGTGTCCGAGGCCCTGCCGATGACCGAGATGGTCCAGGCCATCGCCGACAGCGTCCGCCATCAGACCGATGCCGCCGATGCCGAGATCTTGGTCGAAGACCTGCCATCGATTCAGAGCGACCGCCTGTCGATCGAACAGATCTTCGGCAATCTGGTCGACAATGCCGTCAAATACCTGGAACCGTCGCGGCCCGGCCGGATCGTCGTGTCCGGCGAAGCGGCCGGCGACGAGGTGATCTATCGCGTCGCCGACAACGGGCGCGGTGTCTCGGACCGCGACCATGAGCGCATTTTCGAGCTGTTCCGACGCTCCGGCAAACAGGACCGGCCGGGCGAGGGCCTGGGCCTGGCCTTCGTCCGCAACAGCGTGCGCCGCCTGGGCGGCACCATCGATCTGGAGTCGGAATTGGGCAAAGGCTCGACTTTCGTGCTGAAATTCCCCAAACGCCTCGTCCTTTCGGAAACCGGAGACCTGTCATGAGCAGCGCAGTCAAGATCGTCATGGTCGAGGACGATCACGGCCACGCCCGGCTGATCGAAAAGAACATCCGCCGCGCCAACATCTCCAACGAGATCGTCCACTTCGACGCGGGCGGCGCGGCCCTCGACTATCTGTTCAGCGACGAGGTGCGGGCGAACGGCCCCATGCTGATCCTGCTGGACCTGAACCTGCCGGACATGTCGGGCACCGACATCCTGGCGCGGGTCAAGGGCGACGAGCGCCTGCGCCGCGCGCCTGTCGTCGTCCTGACCACCACGGACGACAAGGTCGAGATCCAGCGCTGCTACGACCTGGGCTGCAACGTCTACATCACCAAGCCGGTGGACTATGAGAGCTTCGCCGACGCCATCCGACAGCTGGGCCTGTTCCTGTCGGTGATGCAGTCGCCGGACATCGAGTAGCTGCCGCCTTGCCCAACAACGGTCAGCCCATCCGCCTGCTCTACATCGACGACGACCGCGGCCTGTCGCGCCTCGTCGAGAAGGAGTTCGGTCGCCACGACTATATCGTGACCTGCGCGCCCGACGGCGATGCCGGGCTGGAGCGGTTGCGTGCGGGCGAGGTCTTCGACGTCTGCGCCCTGGACCACTATATGCCGGGCCGCGACGGGCTGGACGTGCTGCCGGACATCCTGGCGCTGGAAGCCCCCCCGCCGGTCGTCTACGTCACCGGGGCCCAGGACGGGCGCATCGCCGTGGCCGCGCTGCGGGCCGGGGCCGCCGACTATGTCATCAAGGACGTGTCTGAGGACTTCACCGCCCTGTTGCGCAATGCGGTCGAGGACGCCGTTCGCCGCCGCCGTCTGCAGCGCGAGAACGACGAGGCGCACGAGCAGGTCCGCATGGCGCGCGACCGGGCCGAGGCGATGCTGCACGAGGTCAATCACCGCGTCGGCAACTCGCTGCAGCTGGTGTCCAGCTTCATGTCGCTCCAGCTACGCCACATGGTCGACGAGGGCGCACGTGCGGCGCTCAAGGAGGCCCAGGCGCGCATCGAGGCGGTCGCCCACGTGCACCGGCGGCTCTACACCTCGGGCGACCTGTCGTCGGTGGCCATGGACGAATATCTGGAAGGTCTGATCGACGAACTGTCCAAGTCGCTGGGTCCGGACGACGGCTCGCCGAACCTTGTGCTCGATGTGGCCCCCATGCGGGTCACCACCGACCAGGCCGTGTCGCTGGGCGTGGTGGTCACCGAACTGGTCACCAATGCGGTGAAATACGCCTATGGCCCCGGCCAGGGCGGCGAAATCCGCATCATCCTCAAGCCCGACGGAGAGGGGCGCGCCCTGCTGACCGTAGAGGACGACGGGCCCGGCCTGGGCGACGGCAAGCCCAAGGGCACGGGTCTGGGTGGCAAGATCGTCTCGGCCATGGCGTCCGGCCTGCGCTCGGCCATCGAGTTCGACGGTGCCCATAAGGGCGTGCGGGCCCGTCTGGCCTTCGATCTCTGACCATGGGCGTCGCCCTGCAATTCGGTCAGGCCCCACCGGGCGTGGATTACCTGTGGCGGCCCACGGCGTTCGGTCTGGTCGTCCATGACGGCAAGCTGGCCTGCGTTCGCGTGGATCGAGGGGAAGGCAGCTATTTCGACCTGCCCGGCGGCGCTGTGGATGGCGATGAGACCGAGGAACAGGCTTTGGTGCGCGAGTTCGTCGAGGAGACGGGCATGACGATCCGTCCAGTGACGCGGATCGCGGAGGCGGGCCAGTTCTTCCTGAAATCCGATGGTGCGCCGATCAACAACGTCGGCGGCTTCTGGATCGCGGAACAGGTTTCGCTCGACCCTGCGTCCAAGGTCGAGGCGGATCACGAACTGGTCTGGCTTGACCCGCATCAGGCCCTGGTCGCCCTGCGGCACCAGGCCCACGCCTGGGCCGTGGCGGTCTGGCTGCGACAAACCGCCTAGGTCAGACCCTCGTGGTTTCGCAGTTTTGGCGGAACCTGATGGCAGCCGAAGGGTTCACTGATCATCGCGATGCCGCAACGGCGTCCTTTTGAATCAAGGAGTTAGTCATGGCCGATCAAGATCAATTCAAGGGTGCCGCCAAGGAAGTCGGCGGCAGCATCAAGGAAGGCCTCGGCAAGATGACCGGCAATGAGCGCCTGGAAGCCGAAGGCAAGGCCGACAAGATGGAAGGCCAGGTCCAGAAAAAGGTCGGCGACGTGAAGTCGGACCTGAAATCCTAAGACCCTCTACCTCGTGATGTCGAAGACGCCGCCCGCTCCCCTCGGGCGGCGTTTTTGCGTGTGGATCAATCGTCGCCGCCCAGCCTGATCCGCAGACCCTGGCTCTCCTCCTCGCCCGGCCGCGTCGAGGTGCAGTTTTCGGTATAGGCGACCCCGCCCTGGGGCAGGCGGGTAGGCCGGGTCTCGCACCGCCGCTCCGTCAGGTCGGGTCCCGCCGGTACGGACCGGGCATTGTTGCAGTTCAGGGCGAAACCCCCGGTCTGCGGGTCGGGCCGACACTGTTCGCGGTCGGCAGCGGGTTTCAGCCCGTCTGGCAGACCTGCGCCCAGATCGGCGGCCAGCGCGCTGCGGATGCGAAACTGACAGGCCTCCAGCGTCTCGCTCGACGGGCGGACATAGGGGCTGCACTCGGCCCGCTCGTAGCCGTAAGGATCTGCCCGCGCCCCCTCGGGCAGGACAGGACGCGGCGCAGCCGGAGCCTGCACAGGCGGTGCGATCGGCGTGGTCCACTGGACCTGACCCGGTGCCGAGGCATTGGGCGCGGCCTGTTGCAGGATGATGGCGAAGACGACGGCGATCATGGTCGGGCTCTCCGAGGACGCAGCCGCTCACATCACGCCGAGGCCGCGCGTCAGGGCCTACCGTGTCAGGGCGCGCATGGCCTTGTCCAGTCCGTCGATCGTCAGGGGATACATGCGATCGTCCATCACCTCGCGGATCAGGCCGACCGAGGCGGAATAGCTCCAGTATTTCTCGGGCGAGGGGTTGAGCCAGGCCGACTTGTCCCACTGCTGGCGCGCGCGTTTCAGCCAGACAGCCCCGGCCTCCTCATTCCAGTGCTCGACCGAGCCGCCGGGCATGGTGATCTCATAGGGAGACATGGTCGCATCGCCGACGAAGATGGCGCGCCAGTCGCCGCCGTATTTGTTCAGCACCTCCCAGGTCGGGATCTTCTCGTTGTGCCGACGCCGGTTGTCCTTCCAGACGCCCTCGTACAGGCAGTTGTGGAAGTAGAAGAACTCCAGATGCTTGAACTCGGTCCTGGCCGCCGAAAACAGCTCCTCGCACAGCTTCACATGGGCATCCATCGATCCGCCGATGTCCAGGAACAGCACGACCTTGATCGTGTTGCGTCGCTCGGGCCGCATCTGGATGTCCAGCCAGCCCTGGCGCGCCGTGCCGTCGATGGTGCCGTCGATGTCCAGCTCGTCCGCCGCGCCCTGCCGCGCGAACCGGCGCAGACGGCGCAGGGCGATCTTGATGTTGCGGGTGCCCAGTTCGACGCTGTCGTCCAGATTGCGATACTCCCGCTTTTCCCAGACCTTGACCGCGCGGCCCTGCTTCGCCGGTCCGCCGATGCGCACGCCCTCGGGGTTGTAGCCGCCGTGGCCGAACGGGCTGGTGCCGCCCGTCCCGACCCATTTGTTGCCGCCCTCGTGCCGCTTCTGCTGCTCTTCCAGACGCTGTTTCAGCGTCTCCATCAGCTTGTCGAACCCGCCCAGCGCCTCGATCTGGGCCTTCTCCTCGTCGGTCAGAAACTTCTCGTTCAGCAGACGCAGCCAGTCCTCGGGCACATCGACGCTCGGCTCATCGCCCGCGCCGACGGTCTCGACCCCCTTGAACACCTTGCCGAAGACCTGATCGAACCGGTCGTAGTGTTTCTCGTCCTTCACCAGAACCGCGCGGGACAGATGGTAGAAGTCCTCGACCTGACCGCCTGCCACGTCCCTGTCCATGGCCTCCATCAGATGCAGCCATTCCTTGGTCGAAACCGGAACCTTGGCGTCGCGCAGGGCAGTGAAGAACGGCAGGAGCATCTGGAATGCTTATCAGAGCTTTCTCGCCAGCCCAATCGCGGCACAACGCTTGCTTGCGGCAACGGCTAGCGACCTGAGCTGATGATCTCCCAGCCTCCGGGGATTGCGGCACCGAAAGCAAAGGTCGCTGTCACAGAGACGTCCGGATCATTCGCTTCGCCCGTCGCACGAACCTTGAAAGACCAATCGCCAATATTGCGAAGGACCACGACGGTAGTTCGGGGTTGTCCATTGCGCTCGGCCTTAAAGACACCGACCAGAGGCGGCTCCTGTCCTTCTATGTTCGCTGTGCGTACGCTGCCCTCTACCGGCACTACGTTTTGCCAGTTTTCTCGAACGTCCCGAACTGCGCTGCCGAACAGCTGCTCTTGGGTGTATCGTTGAGGATAACGTGTGGCGAAGTTCGTCACATAGGTCGAGCCCCACCAAGCTCCACAACTCGCGTCATCTCCGCGTCGCGGCCCATCTTCTCTTGTCGGATAAAGATTTACTGCGTTGCGAGGATCGCCCATCATGAACGAGCACACCATCCCACTGGGCTTGTGACGCGCCTGGGGCGTGTCAGTGGTCGTTACGTTCTCGAAAAACTCTGCCGCCTCGCTTCGATCAATGATGGCTTGCGCTTCTGCCCGGGCGGATTCGATCTGCGTCGCTGTTGGCGGTGCCTTTGTCTGATCCGATGACGGTTCCTGAGTAGAAACTGTAGTGAGCGCAGCGGCGAAAATCAGACCTGTTAGCATGAGGCTCTCCTGACAACTTCAGATCAAGCCATCTCGGCGGCACCACATCAACCCACTATTCCTGACACCGTCTATCCCCGGCGCAGGATGAACTCATGATCCACCCAGCGACCGACGGGATAGTCATACTCCCCGGCCTTCTCGAACCCATAGGCGGCATACAGCTTTTGCGCCTTTTCGTTACCGCTCCAGACACCGATCCAGAGGGGGCCGTCGGTGTGGGCCTGCATCCAGGCCAGGGCGATCTCCAGCAGGCGAGTGCCCAGACCCATCCCCTGCGCGGCCTTCGCCACATACAGGCGTCGCAGCTCGGCGTGGCTGGCGCGGCCGTCCGGATGGGGCAGGGTGTTGGGGCCGGTGTTGGCGAAGGCCAGCAGCCGACCGTCCGCGCCTTCTGCCACCCACCAGCCACTGCCGGGCTCCTGCATCTTCTTGGCGGTCGCCTCCGGGCTGAAGCTGGCGTCCAGAAAGGCCTCGAGGTCCTCGACCGGGTAGGGGATGCCGAAGCCGGTGACGAAGGTGTCGACGAAGGTCTGGCGGCCCAGCGCGCCCAGGGCGGCGGCGTCGTCGAGGCGGGCGGGGCGGATGATGGCATCGGTCATGGTCCGGCGATAAGGCTTGCGCGGACAGGCGACAAGGGCGCGGCTGGGCCCTATCCTGCCGTCCATGAGCGTGCCCCTGTTCACCCATCCCGATATGATCGAGCACCGGCCGGGCGTCGGTCACCCCGAGCGGCCCGAACGCCTGGCGGCCGTGCTGGAGGCCCTGGCCGATGCCGGACTGGATCGCGACACGCGGGCGGCGACGGAAGCGTCGGTCGAGGATCTGGAGCGGCTTCACCCCGCCGACTATGTCGCCCGTCTGATCGGGGCCTCGCCCGCGACGGGTCTGGCGCAGCTGGATGCCGACACGATCCTGTCGCCGGGCAGCATCCGCGCGGCGCGCCTGTCGGCCGGGGCTATCGTCGATGCGGTGCGCGCCATCGCGCGGGGCGAGACGAACCGTGCCTTCGCCGCCGTGCGTCCGCCCGGCCACCATGCGGAGCCGGATCGCGCCATGGGCTTCTGCCTGTTCTCCAACGTCGCCGTCGCCGCGCGTGTGGCCCAGAGCGAGGGGCTGGCCCGGGTCGCCGTCATCGATTTCGACGTCCACCACGGCAACGGCACCCAGGCCGCGTTCGAGAATGACGACAGCCTGTTCCTGGGCTCCATCCACCAGATGCCGCTGTATCCCGGCACCGGCGCGGCGTCGGAAACTGGCGTCGGCAATATCGTCAATGTGCCGGTTCCGCCCCATTCGGCACGCGAGGCCTGGCGGGCCGGCTTCTCCGGTGGGCTGATGCCGGCGCTGGATGCCTTCCGGCCCGACCTGATCCTGATCTCGGCCGGGTTCGACGCCCACCGCCGCGATCCCTTGGCGCATCAGTCGCTGGAGGCGGAAGATTTCGCCTGGGCCACGCGGGCCGTGATCGAGGTCGCGCGGTCCCGATGCGGCGGAAAGGTTGCGGCCTCGCTCGAGGGCGGTTACGACCTAGAGGGGCTCGGCCGTTCGGCCCGGGCCCACGTCCAGGCGCTGGGGGAGGACTAAGGGTCGGATCGCGTTCGCTTTATCCGCCTGTTGCTCATGTCGAACCCCGCCGTTGATTCTCTTCCGACCGAGAGGGCGTCCGCTGTCGCTCCGGTGCGACCCGGTGCCATCACCCTGGCCCGGCACGGCGAGCCTGCGCTGTCGCGCCAGTGCCTGCTGACCTCGGACCAGTATCGCGACTGGTGGGCCAAGTACGAAGTGGGCGGTCTGAAGGCGGGCCAGACCCCGCCGCCCGAACTGCTGGCGACGGCCCAGGGCGCGGGCATCATCTATGCCTCGACCCGCCGCCGGGCCCAGGAAACCGCCACGGCCGTCTCGGCCGGGCGCGAGGTCGTGTCCGATGTGCTGTTCATCGAGGCCCCTCTGCCGCCGCCGCATTTCCCCAGCTGGTTCAAGCTGCCGCCCAAATACTGGGGCGGCGTCGCACGCTTCTGGTGGCACGCCTTCAACCACCACGAGGGCCAGGAAACGCGCCTCGAGGCCGAGGCCCGCGCCGAGACCGCCGCCCGGACCCTGATCGCACGGGCCGAAACCGGCGAGGATGTGCTGGTCCTCGCGCACGGCTATTTCAACCATATGGTCGGCAAGCGGCTGAAGGCCGACGGCTGGTCGCTGGTTCACAACCAGGGCTTTCGATATTGGAGCCAGCGGCGCTACGAGAAAAACTGATTGTCGCCACACGGTGGAAATCCCCGTTGAAGCGAAACCACACCGCCTCTAGGGTCGCCGGCGATGACCGACGTGACCCCTCTTTCCGCCGACCTCAGCTTCGAAGACGCGCTTCAGCGTCTGGAGCAGATCGTGTCCAAGCTCGAATCCGGACAGGCTCCGCTGGAGGAGTCCATCGCCCTGTATGAAGAGGGCGCGCGGTTGAAGGCCCATTGCGAGACCCGTCTGAAAGCCGCCCAGCTGCGGGTCGAGAAGATCGTCGTCGGCCCCGACGGCCAGGCGAAGGGCGTCGAACCGGCAGATTTCGGCTGATGGCCTCGGTCGCGCCCCAGATCACTTTCGACGACTTCATGAAGGTCGACATACGCATCGGCCAGGTCGTCGCCGCGGAAGCGTTCCCGGAGGCGCGCAAGCCTGCCTACAAGCTCAACATCGACTTCGGCTCAGACATCGGGGTCAAGCGGTCCTCGGCCCAGATCACGGCCCACTACACGCTTGACGAACTGGTCGGCCGCAAGGTCGCCGCCGTCGTCAACTTCCCGCCGCGTCAGATCGGGCCGGTCATGTCCGAGGTGCTGACCCTGGGCTTTCCCGACGCCGACGGAGAGGTCGTGCTGGTCGGGGTCGATCGTGACGCCGTGATCGGAGGGCGATTGTTCTGATGTCCACGCCCGCCGCCCTCCATGCCGCCAACTCGCCCGAGCAGGGCGTGATCGACCGCGTCGCCCAGATCGCCGATCTGGTCACCGTCGCCCTGGATCAGCTGCTGCCGCGCGCCGACGGCCCTGAATCCCGCCTGACCGAAGCCATGCGCTATGCGGCTCTGGGGCCGGGCAAGCGGTTGCGGCCCTTCTTCGCGATCGAGGCGGCGACGCTGTTCGACATCGAGGAACAGCCCGTCCTGCGCGCCGCCTGCGCCCTGGAATGCGTCCATGCCTACAGCCTGGTCCATGACGACCTGCCGGCCATGGACAATGACGACATGCGGCGCGGGCGACCCACGCTGCACAGGGCCTATGACGAGGCGACCGCCATCCTGGCGGGCGATGCGCTGCAGACCGCCGCCTTCGACATTCTCCTGCACCCCGACACCCACGAGGACGCCGACATCCGCTGCGATCTGGCCGCGCGTCTGTCGCTCGCCTCGGGCGCGCGCGGCATGGCCGGGGGGCAGATGATCGACCTGCTGGGCGTGCGCGACGACCTGGGCGGCGTGGCGCGGATGCAGCGGCTGAAGACCGGGGCCCTGTTCACCTACGCCTTCGAGATTCCCCTGATCATCGCCCGCGCTCGCGACAGCCATGTCCAGGCGCTGACCAGCTTCGCGCACGACATCGGCCTGGCCTATCAGATCGTCGACGACCTGCTGGACGTCGAGGGCGATGAGGACATTCTGGGCAAGGCGGCCAACAAGGATGCGGCCCAGGGCAAGACCAATTTCGTCACCCTGCTGGGCGTCGAGGCGGCGCGACAGAGGGTCGCGCATCTGGCCGATCAGGCCCGGTCTCACCTGAATGTCTTCGGCTCCGATGCCGAAATCCTCAAGGCGAGTGTGGACTTCGTGCTAAAGCGCAGGTCCTGATAGGAAACGTCCCGTTCGTCCGCGGGTTAGAAGTCCGTGCCGTCGCCCAAGGTTTTTGAATGCCCGTTACCCCGCTGCTCGACCAGGTCACCTATCCCGCCGACACGCGCGGGTTCGACATTCCACAGCTGCGTCAGCTGGCGGACGAGGTCCGGGCCGAAACCATCGACGCCGTCTCCGTCACCGGAGGGCATCTGGGCGCGGGTCTGGGCGTCGTCGAACTGACCGTCGCCCTGCACCATGTGTTCGAGACGCCCAGGGACATCCTGATCTGGGACGTCGGGCACCAATGCTATCCGCACAAGATCCTGACCGGGCGCCGGGACCGCATCCGCACCCTGCGCCAGCCCGGCGGGCTGTCGGGCTTCACCAAGCGCAGCGAGAGCGAATACGACCCGTTCGGCGCGGCCCATGCCTCGACGTCGATCAGCGCGGCGCTCGGCTTTGCCGCCGCCCGCGATCAGAAGGGCGAAAACAATCGCGTCGTAGCCGTCATCGGCGACGGCTCCATGTCCGCCGGCATGGCCTATGAGGCGATGAACAACGCCGCCGAGACGACCAACGGCCAGCTGATGGTCATCCTCAACGACAACGACATGTCCATCGCGCCGCCGGTCGGGGGCATGAGCGCCTATCTGGCCAAACAGGTGTCGGGCGGGGCCTATCAGAACTTCCGCCGCCTGGGCAAAAAGGTCGCCGAACACATGCCGCGCCCCTTCCGCAATGCGGCGCGCAAGGCCGAGGAATATGCCCGCGGCATGATCACCGGCGGCACCTTCTTTGAGGAGCTGGGCTTCTACTACATCGGCCCGGTCGACGGCCACGACATGGACAATCTGGTCCCGATCCTGAAGAACGCCGCCGCCATCACCGACCGGCCCGTGGTCGTCCACGTCGTGACGCAAAAGGGCAAGGGCTATGCCCCGGCCGAAAGCAGCGCGGACAAGCTGCATGCCGTGGTCAAGTTCGACGTCGTCTCCGGCAAACAGTCCAAGAGCGTCTCCAACGCGCCCAGCTACACCAAGGTGTTCGGTACCGAGCTTATCAAGCGGGCCCGGATCGACCCGTCCATCGTCGCCATCACCGCCGCCATGCCGTCCGGGACCGGTCTGGACCTGTTCGGTCAGGCCTTCCCCGAGCGCACCTATGACGTCGGTATCGCGGAACAGCATGCCGTGACCTTCGCCGCCGGTCTGGCCGCCGACAGGATGAAGCCGGTCTGCGCCATCTATTCGACCTTCCTGCAGCGTGGCTATGACCAGGTCGTGCACGACGTGGCCATCCAGAAGCTGCCCGTACGCTTTGCCATGGACCGCGCCGGTCTGGTCGGGGCCGACGGCGCGACCCACGCCGGCTCGTTCGACATCGGCTATATGGGCGCTCTGCCCGGCATGGTCCTGATGGCCGCAGCGGATGAAGCTGATCTGGCCGCCATGATCGCCACGTCGCTGGAGATTGACGACCGTCCATCGGCCTTCCGCTATCCGCGCGGTGACGGGGTAGGCGTGGAGATTCCGGAACTGTCCGCCCCGCTTGAGATCGGCAAGGGCCGGATCGTGCGCGAAGGCACATCTGTGGCCATCCTGTCTCTGGGCACCCGGTTGCAGGAATCGCTTAAGGCCGCCGATCTGCTGGCCGCGCGCGGCGTCTCGGCCACGGTCGCCGACGCCCGCTTCGCCAAGCCGCTGGACGCCGACCTGATCCTTCGCCTCGCTCGCGAGCACGAATGCCTGATCACGGTGGAGGAGGGGGCCATGGGGGGCTTCGGCGCCTTCGTCCTGCAACTGCTGGCCGAGAAGGGCGCACTGGATACGGGGCTGAAGATCCGCACCCTGCACCTGCCCGACATCTTCCAGGATCAGGACAACCCCGCCGCCATGTATGCGACGGCAGGCCTGAACGCGGATCACATCGCTGCTGCGGCCCTGCAGGCGATGGGCGTCGGCACCGACCGTGGCGCGGTCAGGGCCTGAGTTATCGGGCCGCGCAGGCGGCGAAGAAGCCCTCGGTCGTTGCCCACATCCGGGGTGACACGACCGCTTCATAGGTCTGCCCCCCAGCCGTCACGGCGATCCTCGCGATCTCGCGGAAGGACTGGATCACCGGGTCTTCCAGGCTCATGGCGGCCAGCATGAAGCGCCGCTCGCCCTGATCCGCACTGGGGCCTTCGCTCGCCAGGTCGTAGACCGCGCTGTGCTGGCCCGAAGACACGGTGACGGATGTCTGGTCCGGCGTCAGGGCGTCGTGGGTCAGCGTCAACTGACCCGACCCGCCCTCGCAGATGAACATCAGGCTCTGGCCCTGCGCATTCATGTTCACCAGCATGCGACCGTCTCCGTCGCCGAAGGTGAACCACTGGTCGCTGAAGTCCGGACGGGGCGTGTCCTGACCGAGGGCACCGTGCGCGATGGACCCCCTCAGATCGGGTGCCGCCGCCGTCATCAGGATCAGACCCAAGCCATAGGTCAGAAGTGTCGTGGAAAATGTCATGGGATGGTGCTCCGTCTCAGCCGTTGCAGAAGGCCATGAAGCTGATGATCTTTGTGCGCGCACCGGAGTTGGGATGGGCGACCATATCGGTGGTGCGGCCCTCCACGGTCATGCGAAGCCAGCCGCTGTCCCGGAAGGCTTCCAGGGTCGGATCGTTTCCAGCCAGTTCGACGGTCACATACTGACCACCGCCCAATTCATCGGCCACCGCCTCCTTGACCGGATAGGTTCTGCTGATCCCATCGGACTCCAGGGTGACGGTCCGCACATCTGTGCCGGACGTCTGGGTGCCCGCGAAGATGCGGCGACCGGTTTCCTCGCACGACAGGTTCAGGGGCTGATCGTCGGTATCGGGGACTTCATAGGCCAGGACCATGGACCGCTCCCGCCCCTCGGCGTTCAGCCGGGTGTCCCAGTCATAGCCCTCATTGGGCAGGGGGCGAGACGCCGTCTGCGGGGGCAGGGCGTCCGCAGCCGTCTCGACCGGTGCGGCCTCGACGGCTTCGGCGACAGGGGCTGTCGGGGCCGGCGTATCGGGCGCATCATTGCTGGCCGCAGGCCCGCAGGCGCCCAGAAGCCCCGCGACACAGGCGGCCAGGGTCAGGGACGATCGCATGGTCATGGCGGCTCCTCGGAAGAGCCTTCTTGATAACGGGCTCAGGTGTGGGGGTCATCCACCTCATCGCGCATCGTCAGAAGGCGTCAGCTTTGCGACAGGCCGATCCGGCAGGTCCTGACCCGATGCAGCCGCACAAACGCAGCGACCGTTCGCCACGTCCCGGTGCGCGCGCAACAAACGACCGCATTTTCAACGAGATATCAAATCTTGCGCCGTCTTGACCGATGGCGGTCCCGCCTATAGGTTCCGCGCCGAATTCAGACCCCGTTCCAGAGTGGTTTTGCCACCTCAGGGACCCTGATCCAGCAGGCCCATGTCAACCCAACCGGAATCGCGCGAAGAGGCAGTCGCACGCCTCAACCGAAGCGCATCCGAACTGGAGGCGCGGACCACGTCAGACAAGACCGCCGATGCGGTCGCTCAGGCGGTGGCGGGCAAGGCGTACCGGATCGTCGCCGAGCTGATCGGTGGCGTGCTGGTGGGTCTGGGGCTGGGCTTCGTCATCGACCTGCTGGTCGGGTCGTCGCCCTGGGGACTGATCGGCGGGACCCTGTTCGGGTTCGCCGTATCGATATGGATGGCGTGGCGGACGACGAAACGTCTGCAGGCCGAAGCTGATGCGGCCGGGGTGGTTCCGAAATCCATCCCGTTCGATGACGAAGACGAGGAGCGATAGGCCTTGGCCGATCCGATCAAACAGTTCGAAGTGCACCCCCTGCCGGGCATGAGTTTCGGCGAGGTGACGCTGCCTGTGCTGGGCACCCAGCAGATCGCGATCACCAATTCGCATCTGGCCATGACGGCTGCGTTCGGCCTGGTCGTCCTGTTCCTGTTTCTGGTGACCTCGAATGCCAAGGTGGTTCCGGGTCGCCTCCAGTCGGCGGGCGAGACCCTGTTCGGCATGATCGACGGCGTGACCGATTCGATCATCGGCCACGAGGGCCGCAAATATTTCCCCTTCGTCTTCACCCTGTTCACCCTGGTGCTGGGCATGAATCTGCTGGGGATGTTCCTGACCTTCACGGCGACGTCGCAGCTGGCGGTTACGCTGACCCTGGCCCTGATCACCATCCTGCTGGTGATCGGCATCGGGTTCGTGAAGCACGGCCTGGGCTTCTTCCTCCTGTTCTGGCCGACCAGCGCGCCGCTGGCGATCCGGCCGGTCGTGGGCCTGATCGAGTTCCTGTCCTTCCTGCTGCGTCCTGTTACCCTGGCGCTTCGTCTATTCGGCAACATGCTGGGCGGGCACATCGCGCTGAAGATCTTCGCCGGTTTCGTGGTGTCCATGGGTGGCCTTGCGGCCGCTGGTGGCCTGGGCCTGCTGGGTCTGCCGGTCGCCGCCCTGTCGATGGGCATGGTCGTCGGACTGACCGCGCTCGAGTTTCTGGTGGCCTTCCTGCAGGCCTTCGTCTTCGCCGTTCTGGCCAGCATCTATCTGAACGATGTGGTCAACCTGGGCCACGGGCATTAAGCCTCCGGTCCAGCCTTCACCCTTTCTCTTTCCAACCCTGACTGAATAGGAAACCCGTCATGGAAGCTGAATCCTTCAAATACTTCGGTATCGGCCTGGCCACCCTGGGCATGCTCGGCGCCGGCATCGGCGTGGGCAACATCTTCGGCAACTTCCTCGCCGGCGCCCTGCGCAACCCTTCGGCCGCCGCTTCGCAAGTCGGCAACCTGTTCGTGGGTGCCGCCCTGGTCGAAGCCCTGGGCATCCTGGCCTTCGTGCTGGGCATCCTGGCCTGGCTGGGCTGAGGCATACGCCTCGGTGATTTCGGGCGACGCAAGGGCTTCGGGCCGTTGCGTCGCCTTTGCCTTTTGAACAGCTGACAGACACTCATGGCTACTGACCCTCAAAGCGAAAGCGCCGCGCACGGCACTGCCACGACCGAAGCCGCCCACGGTGGTGGTGAGGCAGGCGGCCTGCCTCAGTTCGACACCTCGGTCTGGGGTGGGCAGATCATCTATCTGCTGTTCCTGTTCGTCGTCCTGTATCTGCTGATTTCCAAGGTCTTCGCGCCGCGTCTGCGCAAGGTCATGGACGAGCGGGCCACCACCATTTCCACCGCCATCGCGACCGCCCGTCAGGTCCAGGCCGAGGCCGCCGAACAGGCCGCCGTGGCCAAGGCCGAGGTCGAGCAGGCCCGTGCCAGCGCCCGCGCGACCGCCGTCGCCGCCCGCGCCCGCGTGACGGAAGAGGCCAACGCTCGTGCCGCCGCCGAAGAAGAGATCGTCAACGCCCGCATCGCCGAGGCCGAGACCGCCATCGGCAAGACCCGCGACGCCGCCATGGTCCACGTCGGCACCATCGCCTCGGACACCGTGGTCTCCATCGTCGATCGCCTGACCGGCAAGGCCCCGACGGCCGCCGAGGCCGCCGCCGCCGTCAAGGGAGCCGCCTGACATGAACATGTTCCTGGAAGAGGGCGTCTGGGCCTGGGACAGCGCCGAGCTGTGGGTCGGCATCGGCCTGCTGCTGTTCTTCGCCATCCTTCTATGGGCCGGCGTACACAAGCTGGTCGCGCAACAACTGGACGCCAAGGCGTCCAAGATCCAGACCGAGCTGGACGAGGCCGCGCGTCTTCGGGCCGAGGCCGAGGCCCTGCTGGCCCAAATTCGTGCCGAAAAGGCCGAGGCCGAGGCCCAGGCCGCCGAGATGATGCGCGCCGCCGAAGCCGACGCCCGCACCATGGAAGCCGAGGCCAAGGTCAAGCTGGAAGAGACCCTAGCGCGCCGTCAGGCCCTGGCCGAACGCCGCATCGCCCAGGCCGAGGCCCAGGCCACGGCCGAGGTCAAACAGGCCGCCGCCGACCTGGCCATCAAGGCCGCCGAACAGATGCTGACGGCCCGCGCCGCTGGCCAGAAGAGCGACCCCCTGCTGGACGCCGCCATCGCCCAGATCGGCACGCGCCTGAACTAGGCCGGTCTGCGGCTTCGAACGATCAAGGCCCGCCGGTGCACCCGGCGGGCCTTTTCGTATCAGTGGGCCGGGTGGGCTCCCACCACGGCATGGGCGCGCTTCTCGCGCTCCACCAGCCGGGAATAGACCGTGCCCAGCACGATGCCGAAGACGATGTGCGTCACCAGCATCCACCCCAGGGTCGCCATATTGGACCCCAGGACCTGGGAGTCTCCGATGAAGAAGACGCCCAGCATCATCACGACCCAGGCCCCCACGGCGAAGACGATGCCCTTGGTTTCGGCCGTATCGGTCGGCAGGCGCGGACACAGCACCCCGAACAGAGACCCCAGGATAAAGGTCCCCGAGAACAGGTGGATGGCCCAGCCGGCCGCCAGATTACCGTCCATGCCCAGCAGGCTTGCGACCATTCCGGGGAATGGCTGGAACATGGAGTTGAGGGCGAAGATATTGACCGCCTCCAGTATGGAGATAACCAGTGTCGCCACAAAGCCGGCGACGATTCCCTTTTTTACGCGTGACATCATGACCTTGGCGCCTCCCAACGCTCGTTCTGGTGCTTGATAACGCAAGAGGGAGCATACGCCTGTTGCGCGCGCCGGAATTCACATTCCCGTGCTTCGCGAGTGCGAGATCAGGCGAAGCGGACGCCGGTCATCTGTTCAGAGGCCGTCCAGAGGCGCGCGGCGACGTCGGCGTCCAGCGCCTGCGGCTCGGCCTTGGCTGGGCCTGGCGGTCCCTTGAGCTCGTTCAACTGTGTCGCGCCAAGATAGGCTCCGCCTTGAATAGTGGGATCGGTTGCGGCCATCAGGATCGGCAGGGCCCCGTCCGCGGCCGAATGGCTGATCAGCGGCTCGATCAGGGGCCTGAATATGTAGCGCAGGCCCGCGCGCGCGATCGGCGAGCGCACCAGCGGACCGTTCTCGATCAGGCCCGTGCGGGCATAGCCGGGATGCGCCACGACACTGGTCAGGCCCCAGCCGTTGGCCGCGCTGCGTCGATCCAGTTCCAGACCGAACATCAGCATCGCCAGCTTCGACTGCCCATAGACCGGCCAGGGCTCGTAGCCATGGGTCCAGTTCAGATCGTCCAGCCGTATCTGGCCGCGTCGGTGCGCGATACTGGATAGCTGGACCACCCGCGCCTTGCCGGCGTGGAGAAGCGGCAGAAGCCGCGCGGTCAGGGCGAAATGGCCCAGATAGTTGGTGGCCAGTTGCATCTCGAAGCCGTCTTCGGTCACCTCACGTGTCGGCAGCATCATGACGCCGGCGTTGTTGACCAGGATATTGATCGGTTTGCCGTCGTCGAGGAATCGCTGGGCGAACTCGGCGACGGAAGCCTGACGTGACAGGTCCAGGGCTTCGAAGCGGACCTTGGCGGACGGAACGGCGGCGCGAATGCGGGCGATGGCGTCCTCGGCCTTTCGGGCATTGCGCGCAGCGATGACGACCTTGGCCCCCTTCTGCGCCAGAACCAGTGCTGTCTCAAAGCCCGTGCCGCTGTTTGAGCCCGTGACGATGGCCAGCTTTCCGGTCTGATCGGGAATGTTCGCTATCGTCCAGTTCGTCATGGGGTCTATCCTGCACGCCTGATGTGACGAGGAGCCGTCGGGTTGCAATATCTGCACCCAATGCAAATATGCAAGGCATGCAAGAAAAGATTTTGCCGCTTGGCGGTGGCCTTCGCGATCGCAAGCGGGCCGAGACCCATGCGCGTATTCAGAAGGCTGCCATGGCCCTGTTCTTCGAGCAGGGCTTTGAGGCAACAACCCTGGACCAGATTGCCGCCCGAGCGTGTGTCTCGCGCCGCAGCCTGTTCCACTATTTCGCGTCCAAGGAGGAGATCGTCTTCTCCACCAAGGCTGGCCTCGGCCAATTGATCGCCGACGCCGTCGCGCTTCGCCCGGCAGATGAGCCGCTGCTGACGATGGCCGAGAACGCCCTGACCGACATGGCCGCCAACTTTCAGGGGCCGGAGCCGAGAGCCCTGGCCCGCCTGATCCACGAGACGCCCGCGCTGCGTAGTGGCGACCATGCCAAATACGAAGGTCTGGAGCGCGTTCTAAGCCAGGCCCTGGCGCAACGCTCGGGGAGGTCGTTGCAGGACGCAGAGGTCCAGGTCGTCGCAACGACGGCCATCGGCATCCTGCGCAACGCGATCGAGCGGTGGCTGGCCGCAGATGATGGCAGGGGTCCGGAAGTCTGGGGTCAGGAAGCGTTCGCGGCGCTCAGAACTGCGGCCCGTCGCTAGGGCGATCCCGCGATACAGTCTCTGGTCACCGCTCCGAACCCCCGTATATTGCCACGATGAAAGCACGTTTCCTCTGGCGGGCCCATCGGGCGCGTCTGCTCGACCAGTCGGCCGAACTGGGCCTGATCCGACGCCATATCCAGCCGGGCGATCTGGTCTGCGACGTCGGGGCCAACAAGGGCAGTTATCTGTACTGGATGGCGCGCTGGGCCGACAGGGCCGTGGCCTTCGAACCCCAGCCCGGCCTGGCCGACTATCTGCAGTCGCTCGTACGGACGCTGCCGATGCGCAATGTGACGGTCGAACAGAAGGGCGTGTCCGACCGATCCGGCGTGCTGCAGCTGTATACGCCGTCGGTCAATTCGCCGGAGGCCAGTCTGGTGCCCATCGCGGGGGCCGAGACCATCCAGGTCCCCGTCGTCTCACTGGACGCCTATTTCCAGCCCTCGCAGCGCGTGGCCCTGCTGAAGGTCGATGTCGAAGGTGCGGAGCTGGGCGTGTTTTGCGGCGCGGAACGCATCCTGACCCAGGACCGTCCCGTTCTGCTGTTCGAATGCGAGCAGAGGCACCTGCCGCAGGGGTCGGTGTTCGACTGCTTCCGACATCTGGAGGCGCGCGGCTATCGCGGATGGTTCATCCACGGCAAGGCGCTGAAGCCCGTGGCCGAGTTCGATCTGACCATCCACCAGAACGCCTCCGGCGAGCGGTTCTGGCGCTCGCCGGATTACTGCAACAACTTCTTCTTCAAGCCCGAATGAACTGAGCGCTCATTCCGCCGCGATGTTCGAGACTTGCGGCGCGGTCCAGCGCAGGACGGGCGCGCGGGCGGCGCGGGTTTCGTCCAGCCGCTTCATCGGCGCATGGAACGGTGCACCCTTGAAGCGGTCGACATCGCCGGCCTTGGCGGCCCCGGCCAAGGCCCGCATCGCCTCGATGAAGCGATCCAGCTCCTGCTTCGATTCCGTCTCGGTCGGCTCGATCAGCATGGCCCCGTGGACGACCAGGGGGAAATACATGGTCATGGGGTGGAAGCCCTCGTCGATCATCGCCTTGGCGAAGTCGAGCGTGGTGATGTCCGTGCCCTTCAGCCATTCGTCGTCGAACAGGGCCTCGTGCATGCAGGGGCCGTCGGGGAAGGCGGCGCTCATCACGTCCGACAGGCGGGCCTTGATGTAGTTGGCGTTCAGGACCGCGTCCTCGGCCACCTGACGCAGGCCGTCAGCGCCGTGGCTCATCATGTAGCTGAGCGCGCGCGTGTACATGCCCATCTGACCCTGGAAGGCGCACAGGCGGCCAAAGGCCTGAGCCGCCTCATCTTCCTCGCGCTCGATCAGACGATAGCCATTGGCGTCATGCACGACCCACGGCGCGGGCGCGAACGGGGCCAGAGCCTCCGACAGCACCACCGGACCCGCGCCCGGCCCGCCACCGCCGTGCGGGGTGGAGAAGGTCTTGTGCAGATTGATGTGCATCGCATCGACGCCCAGGTCGCCCGGACGCACCCGCCCGACGATGGCGTTGAAGTTGGCCCCGTCGCAGTAGAAGTAGGCCCCGGCCTCGTGCGTCAGGCGGCTGATCTCCAGAATATCTCGCTCGAACAGGCCGCAGGTGTTGGGGTTGGTCACCATGATGGCGGCCACGTCGTCACCCAGCTTGGCGGCCAGATCGGCCACATCGACGCGGCCGTCGTCGGTCTGGGCCACTTCCACGACCGTATAGCCCACGAAGGCGGCCGTGGCCGGGTTGGTGCCGTGCGCCGACGTCGGCACCAGCACCTTGCGGCGCTTCTCGTGCTCGCCGGACGCCTCGTGGGCGGCACGGATGGCCATCAGACCGCACAGTTCGCCGTGCGCGCCCGCCTTGGGCGACAGGGCCACGGCCGGCATGCCGGTCAGGGTCGTCAGCCAGTGCGACAGCGTATCCATCAGCTCCAGCGCGCCCTGCACCGTCGAGATCGGCTGCAGCGGGTGAATGTCGGAGAAGCCGGGCAGGCGCGCCATCTTCTCGTTCAGGCGCGGATTGTGCTTCATCGTGCACGAGCCCAGCGGATAGATGGCCAAGTCGATGGCGTGGTTCTTCTGCGACAGCCGCACATAGTGGCGCATGGTCTCAGGCTCAGACAGGCCCGGCAGGCCGATCGGATCCTTGCGGACCAGGTCGCCCAGGTCCGATCCATCCGTCTTCGGCTCCGGCAGATCGACACCCGTCTTGCCCCAGCCATCGCTCTCGAAGATCAGATGCTCGTTCTGCAGCAGGCCGCGCCCGCCGGTCAGGGTGGCGGGTTTCGAGGTGACCGCATTCGGAGTGGTCGGGCGGCCGATGGTGTTCATGGTGCTCATGGTTCAGCCCTCCGATCCGGCGGCGAGGAATTTCGTCAGCGCCTTGGCCAGTATCTGGATATCGACATCGCGCGTCGTCTCGGTCGCGGCGACCAGCAGGACGTCGTCCATACCGGCATCCGGGGCCAGGCGGCTGTAGGGCACACCGGCCAGCAGGTGATGCGACGCCAGCTGATCGACCACCTCGGCGGCGGGCTTCGGCAGGCGCACCGCGAACTCGTTGAAGAAGCGCGGGGTCAGGACTTCGACGCCCGGAATGGCGGCCAGGGCATCGCGGGTCGCCAGTGCCTTCTCGTGGTTCAGCAGGGCCAGTTTGCGCAGGCCCGTCTCGCCCAGCAGGCTCATGTGGATGGTGAAGGCCAGGGTGCACAGGCCCGAGTTGGTGCAGATGTTCGACGTCGCCTTGTCGCGGCGGATGTGCTGCTCGCGGGTCGACAGGGTCAGGACGAAGCCCCGCTCGCCATCCGCATCCACCGTCTCGCCGCACAGGCGACCGGGCATCTGGCGCACCAG
>NZ_JAEMRO010000127.1 GCF_016463295.1 Brevundimonas sp. | reverse complement strand
CCACCCCGCCGCCGCCCTGCCGGGTGCGCAGAGCGAGACGTTCCGCAGCTGGATCGATGCGGGGCTGGCGGATGCCTTGGGCCGGGCGGATCGGGTCAACAGCGGCGACAGCCACGCCTATCTGATGCGCTACTACGGAGCCGGCTTCCGCGATTCGAACATTTCCATCCGTCCGACGTACGAGGGTCTGGGGCCCTACTTCGGCACCAGCTGGCCCGGTTTCACGACCGGCTGGCGCGGGGGCAAATATGTGGTGACCTATATCCAGGACGGGGTGCGAGGTACGCCGCCGCTGGGCGCGACCCTTGTGGACTGCAACGGCACGACGGCCGAAGAGCTGGCCCGGGCCAAGCTGGATCTGTGGGAAGGCAATCTGGACACCGAGGCCGGGCGCGTGACGTCCGCGCCCTATCTGCTGTGGAACCGCAACAACCCCTTCACTTCGGGTGTGCCGAGCCTGTGCAACTTCCAAGTCGGCAATCGCGGTCGTCCGCGTGAGTTCCAGCTGCGTCCCGTGCCCGTGACGCCGGCGGCGCTGGAAGCCGCCTATCGCGCGACCGTCTACATGCCGCCTGCGACGCCGCTGTCGATCGAGACGGTGAACGGGCGTCCGTGGCTGAATGTGCATTCGTTTGACGACAACGCCGGCTGGGACGCCTTCAACGCCGCCGTCGAGGCCCAGGTCGAGACGCTGCGTGGGCCGCAGGGGCTGGTCATCGATCTGCGCGCCGCAGCCGGAAACTCGGTCACCAGTTCGACGCGGCGGGGCTATGGCCTGGCCAACCGCATCTGGACGCCGGAGTTCACCATCAGCCGCCAGCCTGCGGCCGGTGCCATCACCTATCGTGCCACCCAGGGCAACCGCGACTGGTACGCAGCCGCAGCCGGTCGGATGCAGGCGGACCCCAGCTTCGTCGCCGAGGCACCCCAGGTGATCGCCCAGACGCTGGAAATCGTCGCCGCCTTCGATGCGGCCATCGCAGCGGGTCAGACGACCTTCACCCTGACGGGGCCCGAACTGGCCGCCGACACCGGTGCCGCCAATCCGGTGCAGGGGCCAGTCGTCGTGCTGGTGGATGCAGGTTGTTCGGGCGGCTGCCTGGATACGCTGGACCTGCTGAGCAAGATGCCGAACGTGCGGATCGCGGGTTCGACGACGGCGACCGATTCGATCTTCATCGATCCGACGGTCGAGCGTCTGCCGTCGAACTATGCGCAGCTCAGCTATGGCCACAAGGCGTGGACGGGGCGTACCCGCGCCAACAACCAGCCGTACATACCGGCCGAAGGCCTGGCCTATACGGGCAATCCGGCGGACGAAAATGCCGTGCGCGCCTGGGTCGGGACGCTGTTCGGGGCTTAACGCCTGTTGGATTGCTAAAGCCGACGACGCGGTCGTCAACAGTTTGCGCTGAAGGTGAGGCCGGGCGGGGGTGGAACCCCGGTCCGGCCTTTCCTATTTCAGGGGCATGACAAACCTCTCCCCCGACGCCGCCAACCTGTCTCCCTCCGGCTACGACCTGACGCCGCCCGACGATGCCGAACGGGCGCGGCTGGAGGCGGACCTCAACGAGGAGGAGCGCCGGGTGCTGCTGGCGCATGGCACAGAGGCCCCGTTCTGCGGGACCCTGCTGGGCGAGAAGCGGGTCGGCGTCTTCTGCTGCCGCGAATGCGGCCTGCCGCTGTTCAAACAGGGCACCAAGTTCGAGAGCGGCACGGGCTGGCCCAGCTTCAGCCAGCCGGTGGACGAGGCCCATGTGAAGGCGATCACCGACCGGTCCTATGGCATGGTGCGGACCGAGACCCGCTGCGCGCGCTGTGACAGCCATCAGGGCCATGTCTTCCCAGACGGACCGCCGCCCAGCGGCTTGCGCTATTGTATCAACTCGGTCGCCCTGACGTTCGTGGCCGAGGGCGAGGCCTTGCCCGACCCTCTGGGGCGCGGCGACGGCAGGGCCTGACCTTGGCCGCAATTGGCGCTAAGGTGGTATCTGTACAGGAGTTGGCCGGATGTTGATGACGACCCTGATGATGGCGGCGACCCTGGCGGTCCGCCCGCCCATGGGTGATGAGCCGGACGGCGTCATCTCGACGGCTCCCGCCACCTCCGTCTCTCTGGATGCCACAGCGACTGCGCCGACCGCGCCCAGTGCCCAGGGGGCGGCCCAGCAGGCGTCGGACGCTCACGGCCTGACCACGGACGAACAGATCGACCGCTGGATCGCGGCGCGGTCGCCGGACGAGAAGCCCTATTCCAGCGACTCCCTTCGCCTGATGGACGACCGCAAGATGCACAGCGAAGTCGATGTCGGCTTCGGCACCGGCGGCTATCGCAGCTATGGGGCAGCGGTGTCGCTGCCGATCGGCGAGAACGGGCGACTCAACCTGAGCTATCGCCAGGTCGAGAACGGCTATGGCTACGGTTATCCGTACGGCGGCTATGGCGGTTACGGACGCGGATACGGGCTGGGACGAAATTATTTCAGCGACTTCGGCTATGCCTTTCCCGGTCGTCAGACGCCGGAAGATGCCCTGCGCTTCGAGGACCGGGTGGCGCGACCCGGCGGTCCGCCTGGGCAACGGCTGGCTGTAGAGCCGCCCGTCACCGCCGCAGAATAGTGGAAGGCCCGGTCGCAGGATCGGGCCTTTTTTCTTTGTCCGCCAACAGCCGATGTCAGGCCCAATGTCCATGTTTGGACATAGGAACGGACCGGGTCCGGGCCGGTTGTGAGGGTCCCCCACACGGAGACACCCCATGGCCGACAAGACCCTGAACGACCTGTTCCACGACACGCTGAAGGACATCTATTACGCCGAGCGCAAGATCCTGAAGTCCCTGCCCAAGATGGCCCGCGCCGCCCAGTCGCCCGAACTGAAGGCCGCGTTCGAGAAGCACAAGGATCAGACCGAAGGCCAGATCGAACGCCTGCAACAGGTGTTCGAAATCATCGGCAAGGCCCCGCGCGGCAAGACCTGCGACGCCATCGAAGGCATTCTGGCCGAGGGTGACGAGATCATGGAAGAATACAAGGGCTCGCCCGCCCTGGACGCCGGCCTGCTGGCGGCGGCCCAGGCCGTCGAACACTATGAGATCACGCGCTATGGCACGCTGAAGCGCTGGGCCAATGAGCTGGGCATGAAGGATGCGGCCAAGCTGCTGGACGAAACCCTGCAGGAAGAATCTCAGACCGATCTGGACCTGACCACGATCGCGGATGCCGGCGTGAACGATAACGCCAAGGCCTGAAGCCAGAGATAGGCCAGAACGTCAGCGGGGCCCGGCTTTCACAAGCCGGGCCCCGTCGATGTCTGCAGATGGTGCCGCCGGAGAGAATCGAACTCTCGACCTCAGCCTTACCAAGGATGCGCTCTACCACTGAGCTACGGCGGCCACGACCAATCCTGTTTGGCTTCAAACCAAGGATTGGTCATTCCTGCATTGAGCGAAATCTGAGCCTCGCCAAGAGGCTCGACCGATTTCGCTCGTGAGGAAGGGGGCCTATAGCCAACCGCAACGACGCAGGGAAGCCCCGAATTCGGTCGCTTGCGAAAAAGCTGCGGCAAGGGTCTGATCGTCCCATGGCCGATCCTGATTCCCCAGCGTCCGCAGTACCCGTCCCCGGCACCGCGTCCGAGCGGGCCGATGGGCGACCCAAGAACAGCAAGGCCACGGCAACGCCCCGGGCCCAGCGACTGGCCACGGCGTTGCGGGACAATCTGAAGCGGCGCAAGGCGGCGGCGACCGCGTCCCGACCGGAAAAGCCGCGCAACTGAATGTCATCCGTCTGCTGACGCCGCGCCCTTTCGCAAAAGGGGGCGGACGCGCTAGATAGCCGATCCGCCTTGGCCGTTGCCCTGGCCCTCAGGGCAGATACAGAGACTTCATGGACAGCATTGTCATCCAGGGCGGCCACCGCCTGAACGGAACGATTCCCGTCAGCGGGGCCAAGAATTCGGCGCTGAAGCTGATGGCGGCCTCGATCCTGACCGATCAGCCTTTGCTGCTGAAGAACATGCCGCGTCTGGCGGATACGAAATTCCTGGGCCGGTTGCTGAAGGCGCTGGGCGTGGAGGTCACGGAGCGTGACGGCGCGGACGGGCAGGAGACCCTGTTCCACGGGGCCAGCATCAGCTCGACCTTCGCCCCCTATGATCTGGTGCGGCAGATGCGGGCCAGCTTCAATGTGCTGGGGCCGCTGCTGGCGCG
>NZ_JAEMRO010000126.1 GCF_016463295.1 Brevundimonas sp. | reverse complement strand
TCGTCGAGATCGCCTCGACGTCGTCGCTCCAGAAGTTGTAACCGGCGTCGATCGCGCCATACCAGCCATTCGGCTCGGCAGACGCCGTGCCGGCGGTGAACAGGCTCGCCAGGGCGACCCCGGCTAGAAGTTTGAGCTTCATGTTAGTCCTCATACTCGTGATGATCGGATGTCCACGCTTGTACACGTGACACTCGGGAGGCCGAACGACATTGTGGCGCTCGGGTTCCGCCTTCCCGCCACCAATGCGGCAACTGTGGCATGATTTCAACATATTTGGCGAAGTTAACCAGAAAACATTCGCGAATTTGGGTCGGGACGTCATTGAGGGCGGGCGATTGGCCGCCTTGAACATGACTCTCGTTCTGGCGCGACGCTGTGCGCGATGACAGCTTGCGTCACGGGTCGAGGTGTTTCAGACCAACTGTGAACTTGGAGCTTGCAGGCATGACGATGAGATTTGACGACCGGGTGGCGATCGTGACGGGAGCGGGCGGCGGTCTGGGGCGCGAGCATGCGCTGGCCCTGGCCAAACGCGGGGCCAAGGTGGTCGTCAACGACCTGGGCGGGGCCCGCGACGGCTCGGGGAGTTCCACCACGGCGGCAGAAAGCGTCGTCGCCGAGATCGTGGCCGCGGGCGGCGAGGCCATGGCCAATGCGGCCTCGGTCACGGATGCGGCGGCGGTTCAGGCCATGGTGGATCAGGTCATGGCCAAATGGGGTCGGGTCGACATCCTGGTCAACAACGCCGGCGTCCTGCGCGACAAAACGTTCGCCAAGATGGAGCTGGAGGACTTCCGCTTCGTCGTCGACGTCCATCTGATGGGGGCGGTCAACTGCACAAAGGCGGTGTGGGAGATCATGCGAACCCAGAACTACGGCCGCATCGTCATGACGACTTCGTCCTCGGGCCTGTATGGCAACTTCGGCCAGTCCAACTATGGCGCGGCCAAGATGGCGCTGGTCGGCCTGATGCAGACCCTGTCGATCGAGGGGGCCAAGAACGACATCCGGGTCAACTGCCTGGCCCCGACGGCCCATACCCGCATGACCGAGGATCTGGGTGCGGCCCTGCCGCTGGAGAAACTGGGCCCCGACCGCGTCACGCCGGGGCTGCTGTATCTGGTGAGTGAGGACGCCCCCAGCCGCTGCATCCTGGCCGCCGGTGCCGGCGGGTTCGAACGCGCCTATATCACCCTGACCCAAGGGGCCTTCATCGACGGCGATGACGCCCCCGAACAGGTCGCCGCCCGTTTCGCCGAGATTTCCGACCGCGCCGGAGAGATCGTGCCGGACATGGGCGCGGCCCAAGGAATGATCGAGCTGTCAAAGGCCCAGAAGGCGCATGGGTAAGGCCGGACTTGCGTTGACCCGGCGGCAGGTCGCTACTGTCATCCCACACTGAACTCGCGCTCAAGCAGCGAGCGACCGCGTCGCGAGCGTTAGCGCCCTGAAGGAAGAATGCCATGCGTGAAGCCGTCATCGTCTCGACCGCCCGGACCCCCATCGGTCGCGCCTATCGCGGGGCCTTCAACGACACCCAGGCCCAGCAGCTTGGGGCGCACGCCGTCAGACACGCCGTCCAGCGTGCAGGCGTCGATCCGGCGGAGATCGAGGATGTGGTCATGGGTGCGGCCCTGCAGCAGGGCTCGACCGGTACCAATGTGGCGCGCCAGGTGGCCCTGGCCGCCGGCCTGCCGGTGACGGTGCCGGGCATGAGCCTGGATCGCCAGTGCGCCTCGGGCCTGATGGGTATCGCTACGGCGGCCAAACAGGTGATCTTCGACCATCAGAAGATGGCGGTCGGCGGCGGTCTGGAGAGCATCTCTCTGGTCCAGAACCAGCATATGAACCTGTACCGGATGAAGGACGAGGCGCTGCTGAAGCAGGCTCCGCACATCTATATGTCGATGCTGGAGACGGCCGAGGTGGTCTCGCGCCGTTACGGCATCTCGCGCGATCGCCAGGACGAATATGCGCTGCAGTCCCAGCAGCGGACGGCCCAGGCCCAGGCCGAGGGGCGTCTCGACGCCGAGATCGTGCCCATGACCACCACCATGCAGGTCGTCGACAAGGCGACCGGTCAGGCCTCAGCCAAGGAGGTCACGCTTTCGAAAGACGAGGGCAACCGCGCCGACACGACGCTGGAGGGGCTGAAGGCGCTGAAGCCCGTCTTCGGGGGCGGCGAGGAGATCGAGCAGGGCGAGTACATCACCGCCGGCAATGCGTCGCAGCTATCGGACGGGGCCTCGGCCTGTGTGATCATGGAGGCCGGCGAGGCGGTGAAGCGCAGCCTGCAGCCTCTCGGGGCCTATCGCGGCATGGCCGTGGCCGGTTGCGAACCTGACGAAATGGGCATCGGGCCGGTCTATGCCGTGCCGATCCTGCTGCGCCGCCACGGCCTGACCATCGATGACATCGGCATCTGGGAGCTGAACGAGGCGTTCGCGTCGCAGGTTCTGTACTGCGCCGACACCCTGGGTATTCCGATGGACCGGCTGAACGTCTCGGGCGGGGCCATCTCCATCGGCCATCCGTACGGCATGTCGGGGGCTCGCATGACCGGCCACGTCCTGATCGAGGGCAAGCGTCGCGGGGCCAAATACGGCGTCGTCACCATGTGCATCGGCGGTGGCATGGGCGCGGCGGGTCTGTTCGAGATCTACTGACCAGGTTCAGGCGCAGGGTTCGCTGTTGCCCTGCGCCGCCCACTTCGCCCGTTCGGCCTCCATCAGCTTGAACCAGCGTGCACGCAGCGCGGCCGGACGGCCCGGATAGCGGTCGTCGAGATAGTCGGCCTCCACTACACGGTCAGTGCGGAAGGTGCGAAAGTCCTCGCGCGTCTCGCACCAGCCGACCAGCAGACGCGTCGTCTCGCGATAGCCGACCAGGCAGGGCCAGATGATCCGCTGTGTCTCGCGCCCCTGTTCGTCGGCATAGTGAAGCCGCAGCTTGCGGCCCGCATGGATGGCCGCGCGGACGCGGGCCATATCCAGGGTCTCGACCGCATGCTGCCAGGCGGGCGGCGTCGACACGGCCGGCTCCATGATCACGGGGCGCAACCGCTCGGGCACGGTGGCGGCGATCTTGGCGATCAGATCATTGGCCGCGCGGGCCAGACCGGGGTCGCCGCGCCCCGCCACCCATTGCGCCCCCAGCACCGCCGCCTCCATCTCGTCGGAGGTCAGCATCAGCGGCGGCATGTCGAAGCCGCCGTCCAGCACATAGCCGATGCCCGCCTCGCCCCGGATCGGCACCCGTTGGCCCATCAGGGTGGCGATGTCGCGATAGATGGAGCGTTTGGAGGTCTCCAGCTCGACGGCCATGGCGTCAGCCGTCACCGGCCTGGACGACCGGCGCAGCACCTGGATGATCTGGAACAGTCGGTCGGCGCGTCTCATCTTTGTGCGCGCTAACGCTCGCCGCGCGGCGGCTTGCTGCTTGAGCGCGATCTCCTCTCTTTGTCTGCTGCCAACGGCGACAGATTTCCACCCTGCATCATCACTGCTGACAGCATGCTGGCAGCAGGGTGGCAGTAGTCAAGTGTCGTCGATGGCGAGGGGCCATCGGGGCGCTGAAACGGCGCATCACGGGAGATTTCAACATGCTCACCCTCTTCCACGCGCCACAGTCGCGGTCGTCGCGGATGGTCTGGCTGATCGAGGAACTCGGCATCGATTGTCAGGTCCGCTATTGCCAGATCGCCGTGCGTAACGGCCAGACCGTGGGTGAGGCCGATCCGTCCAACCCACACCCGGACGGCAAGGTGCCGGCCCTGCGGCACGATCAGGCCGTGATCACCGAGTCCGCCGCCATCGCCCTGTATCTGACGGACATGTTTCCGGAGGCGAATCTGGGCGCACAGCCGGGATCGGCCGAGCGTGGTCCGCTGCTGACCTGGATATGCTGGGCGGTCGGCGAGCTGGAACCGGCCCTATGGTCGAAGATGACCGGCGAGGCCGACCGCGATCCTCTGGCCGGGGCGCGGTATCAGGCGGCTGCGGATCGGTTGCTGGAGGCCCTGTGGGTCGGTCCCTATCTTATGGGCGAGCGCTTCACGGTCGCGGACATCATGGTGGGGTCCAGCCTGGCTTGGGCGAGAGCGTTTCTTCCGGAAAGCCCGCTGCTGGATGCCTATGCCGAGCGGTTGGCGCAGCGCGCGGCCCGGGTCCGCGCGGATGCCCGCGACAGTCCGATCGTCGAGACCGTTCAGGCCGCATGATCGACGCGCTTGCGTCAATCAGGCCTGGAGCCGGATGACGCAGGCGCAACTTCGTCGCCGCTGTCGTATTAGGGCGGCGATGATCCAGCTCCCCCCGCCCCCACCGCCCGCCGTCGGCTCCGGAGGCGCAGCGCCGCCCACACCGCT
>NZ_JAEMRO010000006.1 GCF_016463295.1 Brevundimonas sp. | reverse complement strand
CCGTCGACCTGCCGCCCCCACCGCGCGCACCCACCTATTCGCCCAATGTGGCCCCCCAGCCGCAGGCCCAGTTCCAGGCCCAGCGTCAGGATGATCGTCAGTTCCTGCCGGAATATCTGGCCGGTCAGGGCGGGGCCCAGCCCGCGCCGTCACAGGCCGTCTATGCCGACAGCCCACGCCCGGCACCCGCCCCCGTCGCCCCGACCTATGCCGAGCCGCAACCTTCTCCGTCGGACGCAGCCGATCCGATGGCTCCGCGCCGCGACGCCCCGATCTTCCGCCTGCAGCGTCCGGCACCCGTCGCGCCCGCGCCCGTCCCCGGCCCTTCGGCCAAGACGGCCCCATCCGCCCCGCAAGGCGACGCCGCTCCGGCTCCGCGCCAGATGGCCGCCGTCACCGCCAATCCGTCCGACCACCCGGAAATGCAGGCCTCACGCCGCTACTCCGTCCATCGCCAGAACGGGCAGCAGCCGGACGCCGTCGCGATCCCTCAACCCACCTATGTCGACGCCCTGGCCGTGACCCTGACCGACATGCCGGCAGGCCGCGATCTGGCCGAGCCTGCGCCGGGCCCGAACCTCTACCGTGACAACCAGGGCCGCGTGCGTGCCGCGCCCGCCGCCTCCGACGGGGACCATCAGTGACGACCACCGTGGCCCCCTCCCGCCTGCCCCAGCTGATCGATCTCGCGCAGGACAAGTCCAGCGAGAACCGCCGCGCCCTGCTGCGCGAGCTGACCGACCATTTCTTCGGCACCACGCCGCGCACCGATACCGAAGACGCCCTGTACGGCCAGATCCTGACCCAGCTGGCCAGCGACATGGAAACCGCTGTCCGCGCCGAACTGGCCGCCCGGTTCGCCAATGCCCTGGACGCGCCCCACCCGCTGATGCGCAGCCTCGCCCATGACGTGTCCGAGGTCGCCGGCGTCGTCCTGGCCAAGTCCCAGGTGCTGACCGACAGCGATCTGGTCGATGTCGTCAATCGCCGCACCCAGGCCCATATGCGCGCTGTGTCCCAGCGCGAGACGGTGTCGGAGGTCGTCTCCGACGCCATCATCGACAAGGGCGACGACATCACCCTGGGCACCCTTTTGCGCAACGACGGGGCCCGGCTGTCGCGCGAGGGGTCAGAGGCCGTGGTCGAGCGTGCCAAGGCCAACCCCGACCTGCACGAGGCGACGGTCCAGCGTGCCAGCCTTGAACCCGATCTGCTGAACGAGATGTATTTCGTGGTCGAGGCGCGCCTGCGTCAGCAGATCCTGGAAAAGAACGCCCGCCTGGACCCCGCCCTGCTGGAAAGCGCCCTGTCCGCCGGTCGTGCCCGCGTGGCGGCCGAGGACGGCATCCTGCCCGCCGACTATGCCGAGAGCCTGGCCTATGTCGAGGAACTGCGCGCCGCCGGTCAGCTGACGCCCCAGATGCTGGCCCGCTTCCTGCGTTCCGGCTCCAAGACCTCCTTCCTGATCGCCCTAGCCCAGCTGTCGGACATCGACTTCCACACCGCCAGCAAGATCGTCGAGCGGCGCGAACTGGATGCCCTGGCCGTCGTCTGCAAGGGCGCGGACCTGGATCGGGCCCTGTTCCTGACCTATGCTGTGGTCCTGCTGAACGACGACGGCGACGCCATGGGCAAGGCCCAGTCCTATGCCCGCATGTATGGCGAACTGACCAAGGAAGCGGCGATGCGCACCCTGCGCTTCTGGCGGATGCGCCGGACGGCCCAGGCGGCGTAGGAGTCGCTGCCTAAGGGCTGACGAAGGCCCCCACGATGCCGATGATGCCCACCAACGCGCCGGCGACCCCGGCGGCCACCTGGACAGCCGCCATCAGGACGATCCCCTTCAGCACGCCGATGACGCGTGTCCTGAACCATCGACCCTGTCCCATCCGGACAAAGGCGATTACGCCCAGCGCCGCGATGATCAGAGACACCACGCCCACCAGAGGACTGGTGCCATAGCCCCACCACGCCAGGGGCAGCATCGTTACGGTCCAGGCGCACAACCAGGCAAAGGTGGCGCGGAACCCCCGGCGCCAGCCCAAGTCGTCCTTGTCCCACCACCGCAGAAAGGGCGTTGCGGTCAGGGCGAAGAAGAAAGAACCCAGCGGCACAAGGACCAAAGTCATCCACCCGTCGGCGTCGGCGATGAAGGCATCCCTGGACTTGCCGGTCTGTTCCAGCAAGGGCGCGAGCACTTCGGGCGGATAGCTTTCCAGCATGTAGCCGGCCCCGCCCTTCAGGAACAGGATCAGCATCAGTATGGCGTTCAGGGCCAGATACAGCCGCAGAGGCCGGGCATAGAGACCACCGCCCTCGGCCCCGCCCTCCATCCACGCCGTCAGCACCGTGGCCGGGCGCAGCAGCAGGTCTCTGACCGTCACCAGCTCGCGCCCGCCCATGCCCAGGACATCTTCGGCCAGATCGCTGCCGGGTTTGCTGGTATTGGTCATCGTCGTCCCCCTGTCGCCAGTGATAGCGGCATTGACGGCGAAGCCAAGCCGGTTCGTGAGGACGGATGCTCCGCTTGTCGATGAGCTCTGCTACACTGGCGACTGGCCTGTTGTTGATTGCCTTGCATGGGGTGTTGGCGATGACTTCCAGAACCGTCTTTCTTGCAGTTTGTACCATGATGGCGTTGGCATCTTCGGCACACGCCCACGAGGTGGGCTACAGCCCGGGCCAAACCATTCGCGACACCTTGAGCGATGGCACCGTGGGGCCAGAGATGGTGGTCCTGCCAGCGGGCAGGTTTCTCATGGGTTCGCCGGCCGATGAAAAGGGCAGAGATTTCACCGAAGGTCCGCAAGTCGAAATCACGCTCTCCCGGCCCTTTGCCGTCGGCAAATATGAACTCACTTGGGACGAATGGGAGAAATGCGTCGCCAAGAGGGGGTGCCAGGACAACTCCCGCCGAGGTTACAGTGCGACGTCGTCTCCGGACTGGTCGGGTGATGCCGGATACGGACGTGGCCGACGCCCCGTCATCAATGTCAGCTGGGGCGATGCCGAGGCCTATGTGACGTGGCTGAGTGCGGAAACGGGCGAGACCTACAGGCTGCTCAGCGAGGCCGAGTGGGAGTATGCGGCACGCGCAGGCTCGACGGGTCGGTTCGGATGGGGCGATGCCGAACCGACGTGCGATGCGGGGCAAGAAAACACCGCCAACTTCGATGGCCCCAATTCGGTGGGATTCATTGCCGGGTGCAACGGGCGCCGCACCGAACCCGTAGGCTTTTCAGCGCCTAACGCCTTCGGCCTGTATGACATGCATGGAAATGTGCGCGAGTGGACCAAGGACTGCTTTCATGTGTCCCTGGAAGGGATTCCAGCAGACGGATCGCCTTGGGTGACCGATTGCGCACGGGGCGGCGAAGGCAATGTCTTCCGCGGGGGCTCCTTCACCGGAGGCGTCGATCAACTACGCTCCGCATCCCGTCAGGCGACCATTGGACGTGAAGTCAACATGGGCTTCCGCATCGCCCGTGAACTGGATTGAGGGTGTGTCAGTGTGCGCGTCGAGATGATCAGCAGTTGCCCCTCAGCGCTGGTCAAGCTCCGCCAACCACCGTGATCAGCGGATAGTCACAGCGGAGCTTTTGGTCGAGCACGCCAATATACCGTTTCACGAGACGACAACTTGGCAAATCAGTCGCTTGCAAACCCAGACTGTTTGGCGAAGATTGCTTTGCAAAATTCTTTCGAGGGGATCGAAGATGGATGCGGTTCTGAAGCGTGGAAGACCTTCCCTTTCCATCTTGGTCGTCATCAGCCTATCGGGCTTGATTTCGGCTTGCGCAGGCCACTCTGTTGACTGGGCGAGCGTTGGAGCGGGGGCCGTCAATCAAGCCTGCAAGAATTCATCCCACTGTGACCCGCCTTGCTCGCGTGACGGAACGCGGCCTGACTGCGTCACGGGCTCTGTTCCCTGAAGTCTGCTAACACCCCAGCGGCACTTCGATGGTCCCGCTTCCGGCCCCGATAGAGCGCTTCAACTCACACACCAAAACGCCCGTCACCGTTGCCGGTCGCGGGCGTCTCGATCTCAGTCTGTCAGCCGGTGACTACTTCTTGGCGCGGCCGGCGGTGGCGCGGGCGGGTTTGCGGCCGCCCTGGCCCAGGCCCATCTGCTTGGCCAGGTCCGAGCGGGCCTTGGCATAGTTGGGGGCGACCATGGGATAGTCCTTGGGCAGGTTCCACTTGGCGCGGTATTCTTCGGGGCTGATGTTGTACTTGGTGCGCAGGTGACGCTTCAGCGACTTGAACTTGCGGCCGTCTTCCAGGCAGATCAGATAGTCGGGCGTGATCGACTTGCGCACCGAGACGGCGGGTTCCTTGACCTCGGGCTCGACTTCGACGACGCCGGTCGAGATCTGCGACAGGGCGGCGTGGATGCTGGAGATCAGGCCGGGCACTTCCGTCACCTGGACGTTGTTGTTGCCGACATAGGCCGACACGATGTCCGCCGTCATTTCCAGAAGTTGTGCGTTGTCTTCCATGGTCTTTGGCCCCAGATATGTTTGCCAGATGTTCCGGCGGAATCGACAGATCAGAACGACCGTCGTTGACGCCGCTATTAGGTTTCTTTGCCGGAACACGCAATGCTGTAACGACGACAGCGTGCATTTGACCCACAAGCACAGCGTTCAGTCCTGCGGCCGGCTCGACTGATCAGCGGCCGAAGTTGTCGGCCAGGGCCATCATGGCGGCGCGTTCGGACGGCGAGTATTCGTTCTGCATCTCGTCTTCGCCGTCGCGGATAGCCCGCAAGAGAGCCGGCGTCAGCGCCGACGACAACGACCAGTTCCAGTAACGCAGCACCGTCTGGGCCCGATCGACGGCCAGCATGTCATAGGTGACCTGAACCCGTTCCCAAGCCGGAGCGACATCGCCGTTGGCCGTGACCTCCGGACGTTTCATCGACCGCCACAAACCCGCCAGATCGGCCTTTGACAGCCCCGTCGCCTTGCAGAGGATAGCCAGGGGCTCGCCGCCGACATCCCCCAGGATCTTGGCCCCGGTCAGAGGCTTGACCCCCGACAGATAGGAGATTTCGGCCGCGATCTCGCGGTTCAGCCCGATCTCACTGGCCGCGGCGACAGCCTGTTCCAGTCCGCCATAAGGGCTGCGTTCGATGGCCGCGCGGTTGCGCTGGCGGCGCTCGATGAACTGCAGGGCCTTGCGCGACAACGGGTCCTGCCAGCCCTCATCGGCGGCGAGGGCGAAGATGTCCTCCGACACCTCCTGCATGACCTCGCGGGAGACGGCGAACCTTTGCAGGATGGTCCGACGATCCTCCGCCCCGCACCACCAGAACATGACATAGGCCGCCGAGGGCCGCAGTTCCGGCCGGCGCAACAGATGTTCGCACAGCTCGACATTATGCCGGCTCAGACTGACCACACCTTCGATGGCCGCCTGACCCAGCCTGGCGTTGCGGTTCTTCAACACCGCAGCGATGACGTCGGCCTCGCCAAAGCTCATGACCGTCTCGGTGACGACCTCGCTGATACCGCGCCGCTCGGCCATGATCAGCCGATGCTCGCGGTCCGTGTCGCGCGCGCAGGCGGCCAGATCGGCATCGGTCAGGGAGGCGCAGTGTTCGATCAGCAGGCCCGCGATATCGGGCTCGTCGCGCAGCAGCATCCGCGCCAGGGCATTGGGTATCTCCGACAGCACGGCCAGACGCTGGGCGACCCTGCGACGATCCTCCGAGGTCGCCAGGCTGAGCATCTCGACCAGCAGATCGCCGACCACCGCCCGCTCGAACGCATTGATCCGGCTGGCCGGCAGCGACACGACATCGGCCAGCCGCTTCAGCAACGCGTGGCGCGCGCGGAACTGCGCCTGCGTGTTCGCCTCGTCGTTGGGAAGAAGGGCCGGGTCGGACATGAAGGCGGAGTCTAGGCCGGACGCGGTTAACCGGGAATGGACGCTTCGGCGGCGCACTTCTGATCGTAGAAGGGCAGCAGCTCCGACCAGCGGATATCCAGACGCAGTTCGGCCCGCGCCGCCTCGACGGCCTCGGCGCTCTCGACGCTGCTACGGTCGAAAGCGCCATCGCGGCAGGGACGGTGGGTGCCGTAAATCTGCAGACCGGTGCGCGCCATGCTGACGCGGTCGGCCATGGCGGTATAGTCGAACGCGCTCAGTTCGCCACGCTGGTAGGCGGCCCGGACGTCCGGCAGCCAGCGCTCGCGCAGGGCCGTGCCGCCGTCCTCGTCAGGCGCATGCTGAACGATCAGCCAGACAGCCTCCTGAAATTGAGGAGCCCAGGTCGGCCAGCCGTGGCGATCCAGGATCGCCTTCACGCGAGGCAGATTGTCGGTATCGACCTCTGTCCAGATGGTCTGACATTGCTCCGGCGTCGCGGCCGCCCCGTAGCGGGCATGACAGTCGAGATTCAGCAAGGCGTCCTGCCGCACACCCTGGTCCGCCGCGCGGCGCAATCCCAGCTCCTGAACCAGACAGTCCCGATCCTCCAGGCTGCACGCCAGGGCATGCGCAGCCCGCAGGTTGGTCAGAGGCGAGGTCGGCGAAGCCGCGTCCTGCCCCGTCATCAGGGCCAGCACCAGGAACGCCGGGGCCAGCATTTACAGCCCCTCGAACAGCGCCGTACTCAGATAGCGTTCCGCGAAACTGGGAATGATGGCGACGATGGTCTTGCCGGCGTTTTCGTCGAGCGCGGCCAGGCGGAAGGCCGCCAGGACGGCAGCACCGGAGCTGATGCCGACAGGGATGCCCTCCACGCGGGCGACCTTGCGGGCCATGTCGAAGGCGTCGTCGTTGGAGACCTGTTCCACCCCGTCGATGACCGAGCGGTCGACGATGGAGGGGACGAAGCCCGCGCCGATTCCCTGGATCTTGTGCGGCCCCGGCTCGCCGCCCGACAGGACAGGGCTGGCGGTAGGCTCGACCGCGATCATGCGCAGCGACGGCTTCTTGGCCTTCAGGGCCTGGCCCACGCCGGTGATGGTGCCGCCCGTGCCGACGCCGGCGATGATGATGTCCACCGCGCCGTTGGTGTCGTTCCAGATTTCCTCGGCGGTCGAGACCTTGTGGATGGCGGGATTGGCTTCGTTATCGAACTGGGCCGGGCTGACGGCACCGGGGGTGCGGGCCAGCAGTTCCTGGGCCATGGCGATGGCCCCCTTCATGCCCTTTTCAGCCGGTGTCAGCACCAGTTCGGCCCCCAGCAGGGCCAGCATCTTGCGCCGCTCGATCGACATGCTCTCCGGCATGGTCAGAATCAGCTTGTAGCCCTTGGCAGCGGCGACGAAGGCCAGGGCGATGCCGGTGTTGCCGGACGTCGGCTCGATCAGGACGCCGCCCGGTTTCAGTCGCCCGGACTGCTCGAGCGCCTCGATCATGGCCACGCCGATCCGGTCCTTGACCGACGCCAAGGGATTGAAGAACTCCAGCTTGGCCAGCACTGTCGCCCTGGGCTGATACTCCGCCGACAGGCGCGGCAAGCCCACGATGGGGGTGTCGCCGATGGTGTCCAGGATGGAGTCATAGACCTTGCCCCGACCGGCTTTCAGGTGGCGCGAGGCGTCATAGGCGGCGGTGTCGGACATGGGGAGGTCTCCGGCAGATGTGAGAGTCCGTGAGAGTCGACTCTACTTTCTCTCATCGGGGTCGAAAGCGTAGCCATCGATCTAGGCACGGCGGGGGCGCGGCGCAACGCGGGATGGCAAACGACACGCAAGAGCGCGTGCCATTTGTCGAGGCCAAGGTCGCCGTTCGCGTCTATGGACGAGAGATGCCGACCCCTTCCCATAGCTACAGACCGTCACTCCCGAGCGCCGCCCTGCCCTATCTGGCGCTGCTGGGCGGTATGGTGTCGCTGGCGGTGGGGACGTCGTTCGCGAAACAGCTGTTTCCGGTGGTGGGAGCAGAAGGGACCTCGGCGCTGAGGGTCGGGCTGTCGGCCTTGGTGCTGGTGGCGATCTGGCGACCGTGGCGGTTCGCTCTGGGTCGAGCGGACGCGAAGGGGGTGCTGCTGTACGGCCTGGTTCTGGGGCTGATGAACCTGTGCTTCTACATGTCGCTGCGGACCATTCCGCTGGGGCTGGCCATCGCCATCGAGTTCGCCGGGCCTCTGACGCTGGCGCTGATCCATGCGCGCAAGCCCATCCATTTCGTCTGGATCGTCTGTGCCGTCGCAGGCCTGGGCTTGCTGTTGCCGATCCGGCGCGGGCTGAATGCGCTGGACCCGGTCGGCGTGGCGTTCGCGGCGGCAGCGGGCCTGTTCTGGGCGCTGTACATCGTCTTTGGAAAGCGGCTGTCGCACATGCATGCCGGCCAGTCGGTGGCCCTGGGCATGAGCACGGCGGCGGTGGTCATCCTGCCCTTCGGCGTGGTCAGTGCCGGTGCCGCCCTGCTGGCCCCGTCGGTCCTGCTGATCGGCCTGGGGGTCGCCCTGGTGTCCAGTGCCCTGCCCTATTCGCTGGAGATGATCGCCCTGCGTCACATCCCCAAACGCACCTTCGGTGTCCTGCTGTCGGGCGAACCGGCCATCGGGGCGGTGGCGGGGTTGTTCCTGTTGCACGAACAGCTCAGCGGCCTGCAATGGCTGGCCATCGGCTTCATCGTCATGGCCTCGGTCGGGGCCATCCTGACGACGGGGCAGCGGGAAGTGACGCTGGCAGAACCCGTCGTGCCAGCCTAGTCTGCCCGTCAGTCGAGTAAACCTGGTGGTCGTGCGATGCTCTCAACAGCCTTCGTCCTGTCGGTCCTGCTTCCCCATCAGGAGGTGGTCATGCGAACGAGCAGGCCGCCGCTGCCTGTTCTGGTCTCGACATCGACCGAAGTCGTGTGTCGGGGGCGACGCGTTTCAATCGAAGGCCTGAACGGGTGGGGGTCTGAATTCGAGGGGCCCCGCATCCGCTACAACGGAAGGCGGGTCGATATCTCGCCGGAACTTACAGACTTCTTCGTCGGCGAGCGGGCCGCAAGTTTTCGGATTTCCGGCACATGCCCTGAGAGCGGACCCGGGGTGATGCTGACCGTCTATCGCGCCTCCGCCGCAATCGATGGATCCGTCTCCTACGCGATCAGAGGCATCGACGTGGAACGCGACGGCCGCGTGATCGACAAGGGCAGCGAGGTCACGGCTGACCCGGACGCCTTCTGGTTTCGCTAGCATCGAGATCGTGACGTCGATGGGCACGTGGGCCGAGGGGGTCGCGCCTGCCTGAGAAAGACCGCGACGGGATGCCCGCTTTGACACCCCCGATCCTGGGCGTAGGGTCCTGGTCGGGGGACGACGGAGCGAATGGCCTACGAACTGGACGAGGACGGTATCAGCCTGAGGGACTCCATCGTCCGCAGTCCGATCGCGTCGGTCGTCAGCGATCCGCGCCTGCCCGACAATCCGATCATCGCCGTCAACCAGGCCTTCTGCGACCTCACCGGCTATAGCGACGACGAAATCCTGGGCCGCAACTGCCGCTTTCTGGCCGGGCCGGCGACCGAGCCCTGGCTGACCGAACGCATCCGCCAGGGCACGCGAGATCGCCGGGCGACCCTGGTCGAAATCCTGAACTACAAGCGCGACGGCCAGCCTTTCCGCAACGCCGTTCTGGTGGCGCCGGTCTTCACGCCCGATGGCGAACTGGAGTACTTTCTGGGCTCCCAGGTCGAGCTGGAACCGGATGCGGTGGGGCCCTCGTCCAGCCGCCATCACCATGCCGTCGAGGTGGTACGGACCCTCTCGCCGCGACAGCGCGAAATCCTGCAGCAGATCGCGGCCGGCCATCGCAGCAAGCAGATCGCCTACAACCTGTCGCTCAGCGAAAAGACGGTGAAGATGCACCGGGGCCTGATCCTGGAAAAGATCGGCACCCACAATGTCGCAGACGCCATCCGCCTGGCCGTCGAGGCTGGGCTCTAGGGGATGCGACACTCCGGGTACGGCCTAAAGGCCGTATGGCGCAGATGGGCTTAAAGGCTGACGGTTCTCCAGCAAGGCCAGACAAGGGCCGACTGGAGGATTCACAATGCCAACCATCGACGTCGGGCAGTACCTGCTCGTCTACAACGCCTTCTCTTTCACCTTCGCCACCATGGCGGCGGCGACCCTGTTCCTGTGGCTGAGCCGCTCGCAGGTCGGTCCCGCCTATCGCTCGGCCCTGGTCATCTCGGGACTGGTGACCGCCATCGCCGCCTATCACTACTTCCGCATCTTCGAGAGCTGGGAGTCCGCCTACGAAGTCCGCAACGGCGTGATCCAGGTCACGGGCCTGGCCTTCAACGACGCCTATCGCTACGTCGACTGGCTGCTGACCGTGCCGCTGCTGCTGATCGAACTGATCCTGGTCATGCGGCTGTCGCAGTCGGAAACCATGTCCAAGTCGATCAAGCTGGGCTTTGCTGCGGCGCTGATGATCGTGCTGGGCTATCCGGGCGAGATCGCCGACGACAACGCCACGCGCGCCATCTGGGGCACACTGTCAACCGTGCCGTTCCTGTACATCGTGTGGGAGCTGTTCAAGGGTCTGGGCGCTTCGATCGAGCGCCAGCCGGAAAGCGTCAAGGGTCTGATCAAGGGGGCCCGCATGCTGACCTTCGCATCGTGGGGCTTCTATCCCATCGTCTACATGATCCCCTTCACCAACATGGGGGGCGGCAGCGTCGAGACGGCGGTCCAGATCGGCTACACCATCGCCGACATCATCGCCAAGGCCGGCGTGGGCGTGCTGGTCTACATGATCGCCGTCCGCAAATCGGCGGTCGAATACGGTGAGCCAGGCCACACGGTCACCACCGCGTCCTGACGGCTGCAGGAAACGACGTCCGGACGGGTTCGCGCCCGTCCGGACAGTGTCGCAACAGGAGGCATCACGATGCCTGTCACCTTTGCATCGAGACCGGGGTTGCCACGATCACTGTCGGGGTCGACGCTTGTGATCGGCGTGCTCGCCCTCACCCTTCTGGCGCTGGCCGCCGGAGTGCCGCTGTCGGGGGGCATGGCCACGGCCGTCGCCTGTCTGGCCTTGCTGGTGTTCGGCCTGCCGCACGGCACGCTGGACCTCGAGATCATCCGCGCACAGCAGGCGGGCCCGTGGACCGGGATGGTCACACTGGTTCTGCTGTACCTGGGATTGGCGGCGGCCATGTACGGCCTGTGGCGAGCCGAGCCGGTGCTGGCCCTGGCGGCCTTCATCGCCATCGCCGTCGCGCATTTTTCGGAAGACTGGGACGGGGCGGGCCCCGTCATCCTGAGGGCCGGTCTGGCCCTGGCCCTGCTGGCGGCACCGACGCTGCTGCACCGGGCCGAACTGGACGCCATCTTCATCGGCCTGACGGACAGAGCGGGTGCATCGGCGGTGACGGACGGGCTGATGCTGGTCCTGCCGGTGGCCGTCGGCCTGGGTCTGATCGCCATCGCCTCGCTGTGGCAGGCCGGGCGGCGCGATCAGGCCATCGGGGGGCTGGCGGCCCTGACCGGCATGCTGGTCCTGCCGCCGATCATAGGCTTTGCGCTGTACTTCTGCCTGTTCCATTCGCCCCGGCATTTCCGTGAAAGCCTGCTGACGCTGAACTGGCGCGGCGTGGCGAGCTGGGGCGGGGTCGTGCTGCCGCTGACGCTGGCGGCGGGGGCGATCGGGGTGCTGGTCTTCGGCCTGGAGATCCGCGCGGCCATGCCCGAGCGGATCATGGCGGCCAGCTTCATGACCCTGTCGATCCTGACGGTGCCGCACATGCTGGTACCGCCCCTGATCGCAACCCTTTCGAAACTGCGACATCCCCACGCGCTCAAGACGGAAACGGCCTGAAAGGACGACGCCCATGAAGATCAAGGACAGACCCGAGTTTCGCAGCAAGGCGGCCGTGCTGACCTTCGGCCCCAAGGCGCTTGTCTCCGAAGCCGTCGCCATCATGAGCGAACGCAACTATGGCGCAGCGGTCATCGTCAGCCCCGATCGCAAGCCGCTGGGGATCGTGACGGAGCGTGACTTCATGCGTCGGCTGCTGAACAAGCGGCTGGATCCGGACAAGACCACGCTGGACCAGATCATGACCACGGATCTGAAGATGGCGCGGGCCGATGACGACCTGCTGGACTGGCTGCGCCTGATGTCCAACGAGCGATTTCGCCACCTGCCCGTCATCGACGATCAGGGCATCATCATCAGCATGATGAGCCAGGGCGACTTCGTCAGCTACACCTGGCCCGAACTGATGGGACGACTGAAGGAACAGGCCAAGGCCACCTTCGACGTCAGCCCGTCCATCGTGCTGATGATCGCCGGCGTCGCGGTGTTCGCAGCCTCCGTCGTGACGATCTTCACGCAGCTTCAGTAGGGCGGGAGGCGTCCGGCTGGGCGGTGGACAGCGCCGCTGCCTTCACCCCCTGTTAACCACGATCACCCATCCGTAGAGGCAGTATTTGCCGGGCTGGCTCAGCGCGGCCTTCGGGGTCCTCTGCATCGTGCGCTCACTCACCGCCGCCGTCGAAGCGATCGATCCGCTGGTCGTGACCGGCAAGGTCGCGGGGGTGAACGGTCTGCTGATCGAGTCCAGGGGCGGGCTGTCGCGGCTGTCGGTCGGGGCGCGGGCGGAGATTCAACGGGGGCGCGGCCTCAATCCCCTGCCGGCCGAGGTCGTGGGGTTCCGCGATGCCAAGGCCCTGCTGATGCCATTCGGGCCGGTCGAGGGCGTGGCCCCCGGAGCCGACATCCGCATCATCGACAGTGCCGCCAGCGTGCGGCCGACGACCGCTTGGCTCGGCCGGATCATCGACGCCTTTGGCCAGCCGATCGACGGCAAAGGCCCCCTGCCGCAAGGCCCGGCGGCCTATCCGCTGCGTGCGCCGCCGCCGCCCGCTCATTCGCGCGGACGCGTGGGCGAGCGGCTGGACCTGGGCGTGCGGTCGATGGACGTCTTCACCACCACCTGCCGGGGTCAGCGCCTGGGCATCTTTGCCGGCTCGGGCGTCGGCAAGTCGGTGCTGCTGTCCATGCTGGCCAAGGAGGCCACCTGCGATGTCGTCGTGGTCGGCCTGATCGGCGAGCGGGGCCGGGAGGTGCGCGAGTTCGTCGAGGAGACGCTGGGCGAAGAGGGCCTGCGCCGCGCCGTCGTGGTGGTGGCGACGTCGGACGAGCCCGCGCTGAAGCGGCGCCAGTCGGCCTATATGACCATGGCGATCAGCGAATATTTCCGGGATCAGGACCTGGAGGTGCTGTGCCTGATGGACAGCGTCACCCGCTTTGCCATGGCCCAGCGCGAGATCGGGCTTGCCGCGGGCGAGCCGCCGACGACCAAGGGCTACACCCCCACCGTCTTCACCGAACTGCCCAAGCTGCTGGAGCGGGCCGGGCCCGGGCCGGTGCGGGCGGACGGGACGACGGCGGGGCCGATCACCGCCCTGTTCACCGTGCTGGTGGACGGCGGGGACCATGACGAGCCGATCGCCGATGCCGTGCGCGGTATCCTGGACGGCCACATCGTGATGGACCGCAAGATCGCCGAGCGCGGGCGTTTCCCCGCCATCGATGTGCTGAAATCCGTCAGCCGCACCCTGCCCGCCTGTCAGACGCCGCCCGAGCGCGAGCTGAACAAGCGCGCCCGCCAGTGCCTGAGCGCCTATGCCAATATGGAAGAGCTGATCAAGATCGGCGCTTACCGGACCGGTGCCGACCCCATCGTCGACCGCGCCATCGCCCTGAATCCGGCGTTGGAAGCCTTCCTGGGTCAGGACAAGGACGATCACACGCCTTTGGCCGAATCCTTCAACCGGTTGGAAAGCATTCTGAACCAAGGTCTGATCCAGTGACCCTGGCTGTTGGAACGAGAGAGTACGCATGACGACCTGGGCGCAATCGCTTATCCGCATTTCCAACTATGAGGTCGAGACGCTGCAGAAGCGTCTGGCCGAGATCAGCGATCGCAAGGCCCGCACCGAAATGCGTCTGGCCATGCTGGAGGCCGAGGCCGAGGGCGAGCAGGGCCGCGCGCGTCAGGATGTCGACGCCGCCATGATGCTGCGGGCCTATCTGGACGGCTGGAAGCAGAAGAAGGCCGCCGTCCAGGCCGACGTCGCCGCCATCGAGGCCGAAGAAGAAGGGGCGCGCGACGCCCTGACCAGCGCCTTCGAGGAGCTGAAGAAGTTCGAACACGTCGCCGAAACCACCCGCCTGAACGCCCTTCTCGCCGCCGGAAAGCGCGAGACGGCCGCGTTCGACGAGATGGGATTGCGGCGGCGGGCCGTATAAAGGCCGATGCCCAAAGAGCGAGCCCTTGGCCACAGGCTCGCATGGGGCTTGCAATGGCCCTTCTATGCCGCCGCGATTGTTAGCGCCGGCAGCGGATTGATGGTCATTGCCGACTTGTTTACCGGCGCACCACTCTCGGATTTGCAATCGGCCAGTTTGGCCTGCTTGGCAGCGGCAGCATGTGCCATCGCTCTTCATTGGTTTCGGAAAGTCCTGACCAGAAGCGGTCCTGCCGCATGATCAATCGCCGTCTTCTCCTCACCGCGCCAATCGCCCTGGCCGCCTGCGACCGCTTCGCTTCCGCTGCGCCCGCGCCGGGACCGGAGGCTGCGCCGCTGAAGGACATCCTGCCCTGCCCGTTCGGGGCAACGGGCATGACCTGGCAGCTGGATCAGGCGGACTGGATCGCCCAGACGCTGAAACACTGTTCCCAGCTGACGCCGGAGTGGGAGCAGAAGATGGAGCGGACCCTGGGGCCCGGCTTCACCTATGATTTCGAGCCGTCGGACCGCGTCGTCGGCTTTGCCCGCGACAACGGTCTGCGCGTCCATGGCCATACGGTGATCTGGTATTCGCAAGGGGCCGAGGTGTTCGATGACGCCACCGTGCCGCGCGATCGGTTCGCCGCCGAGTACGACCGCTACATCTCCACCTTCGTGGGTCGCTACAAGGGCCAGATGGCGGGCTGGGACGTGGTCAACGAGCCGGTGGCCGAGGACGGCGAGGGCCTGCGCGACTGCCACTGGAGCCGGGCGCTGGGCATGGACGGCTATATGGTCCGGGCGTTCGAACAGGCGAAAGCCGCCGATCCGGATGCGGTCCTGTTCCTGAACGAATACAATCTGGAGAACATCCCGAAGAAGGGCGCGACCTTCCTGAAGCTGGTCGAGCGGCTGCTGAAACTGGGCGCGCCCATCGGCGGCATCGGCACCCAGTCGCATCTGGATATCGAAATCCCGGCGGGTCAGATCACGGCCTTCATGCGCGACGCCGCGTCTCTTGGCCTGCCCATCCATGTGTCGGAGTTGGATTTCCCGATGCAGCGCGAGGGGCGGATGCCCGACCTGCGCAGCGTCGCCGACAAGCGGGCGCAGCAGGTGGCGCGGGTGGGCGAACTGGCGGAGGCGTTCATGGCTTTGCCGGAGCGCCAGCGGTACGCCTTCACCACCTGGGGCCTGCGCGACATCGACAGCTGGCTGGTCCGCGAGGGCAAGAGCAGCGACAGCCCCCTGCTGCTGGACGCCGACGGCCGGGCCAATCCGGCGTATCAGGCGGTGGTGGGGGCGGTAAGCTAACGCCCTTCTCCCCTTGCGGGAGAAGGTGGCCGAGCGCAGCGAGGTCGGATGAGGGGTCGCACTGGCCCTTCGAGTAGCGCGCGTTTGCCGCCAGGATGGATAGACTGGCGCGACCCCTCATCCGGCAGCCTTCGGCTGCCACCTTCTCCCGCAAGGGGAGAAGGATCAGGTCTGTAGAATTTTTCGCGCCGCCTTCAGCACCCGCTCTGCCGGCAGGTCGTTCATGTGCTGGATGGCCTGGTTCAGGCGCGGGTCGATCTTGCGGTATTCCTCGACCGAGCGGGGACCGCGCACGGCGACGCCGGTCCAGGGGCCGCGCTCGGCCTCGTCGGACGGGCCGAAGGCGGCAACCACGGGCGCACCGGCCGCCGTGGCCAGATGGGTCCACAGCGAATCCGGACCCAGATACAGCGTCGCGCGACCCAGTAGAGCCACGGCCTGCAACGGCGTCAGACGGCCAACCAGTTCGGTCGCCCGGCCCCGGCTGACCGCCAGGCGAATGGTGTGGGCGTCGTCGCGGTCCTTTTCGTCGCCCAGGATCAGCAGCCGTCCGCCCGCCAAGGGACCGTCGTCGGCCATCAGGGGCGCGGCGACCTTGGCATAGCGTTCGGCGGGCCAGTGGCGACCCATCCAGTCGGTGCCGGGGGCCACGGCGATGATGGGGCCGGTGATCGGAGGGATCAGGGCGTCGACAGTCGCCTGCGTATCTTCCGACACGAACAGGCGGGGTGCCGGGATGTCGTCCAGATGCAGCACCCGGGCGGCCAGTTCGACGGCATGCACGCCCGCCTCGCCCGGACCGCGCACGGCCCGCTTCTGGCGTTTCAGCTTGCCGGAAATGGTCGAGCCGCGCATGTCGACCACCAGCCCCCAGCGGGTGTCGCGCACCTGGTTCCACAGGCCCAGCCAGTCCAGCCGCGTCTCCTTGTCCAGCACGATCAGGCGGCGCAGACGCGGGGTGTCGGCGAACAGCGGCGCACTTGTCCTGGACCCCACGATGGTGAAGTCCGCCGTCGGCATCGCCTCGACCAGATAGGCCAGCACGCCGGACGACAGGACGGCATCCTCCGGACTGGTCTCGGCAATGTACAGAATGGGGAAACGGGCCGACATGACTGGACCGTATACGGATTCTCGTTCTGAGATCAGGGGGACACAACCTATCCCCAGCTATGGTTCGCGGGTGCCGCCGTGCCTATCTTGCGCCCATGACACAGATTGCCCGCCTCGACAGCCGCGCCCTGATCCGGGTGTCGGGCCCCGATGCCCGCCCGTTCCTGCACAATCTGCTGACCCAGGACGTGGAGACGCTGGCCGACGGCACCGTGCGGTATGGGGCCCTGCTGTCGCCGCCGGGGCGGCTGCTGTTCGACCTGTTCCTGTGGGGCGAAGCGGACGGTGTGGTGCTGGATGTGGCGGCGGACCGGCGCGAGGCGTTGATCCAGCGGCTGTCGATGTATCGCCTGCGCTCGGATGTGCAGATCGCGGCACTGGACGAGCCGGTGTTTGCCGCCTGGGACGGCGAGGCGGCGGGCTTCGCGGCCGACCCGCGACTGGCCGCGCTGGGCGGGCGGGCCTGGGGCCTGAACGTCGAGACGACGGCGAGCGAGGACGACTATCGCGCCCACGGCATTCGGCATGGCGTGGCCGATCCGGCGCTGGACACGGTGCCGGACAAGACCTGGCCGATCGAGGCCAACTTCGACCTGCTGAACGGCATCGACTTCCACAAGGGCTGTTTCATCGGCCAGGAGACGGCCTCGCGCATGCACCGGCGCGGCACGGTCAAGAACCGGATGATGGGCCTGACCTTCGACGGTCCGCCGCCTCCATTCGGGGCCGAGGTGCTGAACGGGAGCTTGCGCGCCGGAGAGGTTCTGGGCGGGCACGAGGGTGCTGCCATCGCCCTGTTGCGCGTCGATCGGCTGGACGGGGCGCTGAGTGTCGACGGACGGCCCGTCACCGCCCATTGGCCCCAATGGATGCCGCACGACGCCGGCTGACACCTCCACAGCGACACCCCATCCCTTTCGCCGGACGCCCTCAACCGCTAACAGACGCCGCACATGACCGACGCCGCCGTATCCCCCCCTCCCGTCAAGGCCAGCCCCTTCCATGAACTGGAGGTGCTGTCGGTGCGCCACTGGACCGATCAGCTGTTTAGCTTCCGCATCGCTCGGCCCGAGGACTTCCGCTTTCGCTCCGGCGAGTTCGTGATGATCGGCCTGCCTGGCGAGGATGGCGGAAAACCGATCCTGCGGGCCTATTCCATCGCCAGCCCGCACTGGGACGAGGAGCTGGAGTTCCTGTCCATCGCCGTGCCCGACGGCCCTCTGACCTCGCGCCTGGTCAAGATCAAGCCGGGCGACACTGTCCTGATGGGCAAGAAGCCGACCGGCACCCTGGTGCTGGATGCGCTGACGGGCGGAGAACGGCTGTGGCTGATTGGGACGGGCACGGGCCTGGCTCCCTGGCTGTCGGTCGCGCGGGACCCGGACACCTACGCACGGTTCGGTCAGGTGATCGTCTGCCATACGGTGCGCAATGTCGCCGATCTGGCCTATCGCGATTTCTTCACCGCCGGCATCCATGACGACCCTCTGATCGGCGAGGAGGCGAAGGCCCAGCTGGTCTATTATCCTACCGTCACGCGCGAGCGGTTCGAAACGCCGGGACGGATCACCGAACGGATCAAGTCTGGCGACGTCTTCGCCGACCTGGGCCTGCCCATCGGCTTTTCGCCCAATACCGACCGCGTCATGCTGTGCGGGTCGATGGCCATGATCAAGGAGACCGGCGAGCTGCTGGAAACCTATGGCCTTAAGGAAGGCTCCAACGCCGAGCCCGGCGACTATGTGCTGGAGCGCGCCTTTGTCGGATGAAGTCCTGATCGATGCGCGAACGGCCCCCGAGGCCTGCGAGACGATGGTTCAGGTGCGCCAGGGCGTCGACGCCCTGGACCGCGCCCTGGTGACCCTGCTGGCCGAGCGCCAGCGCTATATGCACGCGGCCGCCCGCATCAAGCCCAGCCGCGACGTGGTCCATGACGACGCCCGCATCGAGGACGTCGTGGCCAAGGTGCTGGCCGCCGCAGGGCCCGCCGGCCTGTCGCCCGACATCGCCGAGCCCGTCTGGCGCACCCTGATCGACCGCTGCATCGCCCATGAGCTGGCGGTGTGGGACCAGACGCGGGGCTAATCCAGCGCCGCCCTGTAGGCGCGCCCCACCGGAACACGCGCGCCGTCATCCATCGACAGCCCTTCGGCACCACGGCGGCGTACACGGCTGCGGTTGACGACGAACGACTTGTGGACACGGACAAATCCATAGGGTGCCAGCCGTTCCGCCAGGGTCTTCAAGAGCTCGGAGGCGAAGACCTCGCCCGTATCGCTGACGATGCGCGCGAAGTTGGCCTCGGCCTCCAGACAGACGATGGTCGTGGGGTCCAGCAGGACCTGGCCATGCCCGACCTTGACCGCCACGGGCCCATGCGGGCGATCCGCCGCCAGGCGTGACATCGTCAACTGAGCCTCGGCCAGCTCGCGCCGCCGAACCTCCGCCTCCAGGATCAGGCGGGTGCGATACCCGCCCCAGGCCAGACGGATGGCCAGGGCTATGCCGGAGATCACCACAAGGTTCAGCAGGTCCTGCGCCCAGGACTGGTCCATGCCGAGATGCATCAGCACCGCATGGCCCACGGTCGCGCCGAGCAGGACGGTCGCCGCCATGACCGGCCAGCGCCAGTGTCCCGACATCCGGTCGTGCAGCCATACGACCGAATGCGCCGTCGCCGCCGACGTGGTGATGATGGCCAGGGCCAGCAGGCTGGCCCGACCTGCGCCTTCCTCGCTCCAGATCAGAATGGACAAGAGGCCGGCGGCCAGCAGCCAGGCCGCCGCGACCGCCAGCCAGGCGATGCGATCCAGCCGACGGTCGTTCGTCACCGCAGGGCGTCGTTCGTCCGTCGAGGCTGGCATCGATCCGGTCATTACGGCCAAGCCTGTCGCATCGCCAACGCCTCGGAGCAAGACCATGACCATTCCCTTCCCTACCGCCCGGACCGCACTGATCGCCGCCGTCCTGACCACTCTTACAGGCGCAGCTCTGGCGGCCACGCCGGACCGCCCGACTGCGCAGGCCCGCAATGACGCCTCACGTCCGTGCGAGGGCCGGGTCACCACCCTGGCCTGGGGGGCCTATGTGTCCGACACACGGGGACGGTGCGCGCCCCACTCGGGTCGTGTCGCGGCCTCCGACACCCTCACGGTCAGGGTCGATTCGCCAAAGGTGGTCCTCGCCAGACCCGAAACCTGCGGGGACGAGCGCCGCTGGCTGGGCGGGGCCGTCTGGATTTGCCGCGACGGTGCCGATCGGGACGGTGCACGATGACGCGCGCAGCCTTCATCGACGCCCAGGGCCAGGGCCGGCACGGCTGGCTTCGGACCCTGGGCACCCTTGGCCTGATCATCGCGGGTGCGATCGTCGTTCTGATTCCCGTCAGGATGCTGGTATTTCCCTGGCTTCAGGCCAATGGGACCGACATGCCGGAGCCGATGCGCTCGGGCATCCTGGCGCTGGCCGCGGGTGCCTTGTTCGCGGGCGTACTGGCCGGACTGTTTCTGGGGTTGCGGTGGCTGCATCGCCGCAGCGTAGCCAGCGTGCTGACCATCGCCCCGCGCTTCCGTGTGAACCATGCGGCGATCGGCTTCACTCTGACCGTCGTTCTGGTGGGTGGCGTTGGCATCCTGATAGATCCCGGCGGGGTCAAGTCTCTGGCCGATTTCGATCCGGCCATCGTCGCCTTCAGCCTGGTCGCCATGTTGATCGGCTTCGGCATCCAGGCCTCGGCGGAAGAGGTGCTGTTTCGCGGCTATATCCTGCAGGTCGCCCGGCGGGCCCTGCGCGCGCGATGGGCGGCAGCGGCCCTCAGCATCGGCCTCTTTACGGTGGCGCACTATGGCTATGGCGTGGAGTCGGCGGTCTTCAGCCTGATCACCGCCGTCGGCCTGACCGCCTGTGTCCTTCTGCTGGACGGGCTGGAGATGGCGATGGGGATCCATGTCGCCAACAATCTGGTCGTGGGCTTTCTGTTTCAGGACCTGGCCGACGCCAATGCCCCCAGCGCCTCCGGGTTCGCCTGGGATCAAATCGCAGCCGACGCCGCCATCATGCTGGCGCTGGTCGGGATCGCCTTCGCCTTGCGTCGTTTGGCCCTCAGGCCCGCAGCGACCTGAGCATCAGCGCATGCCGATAGGCGGCCACGTCGGCCAGTGCCGCATCCAGGGCCGTGCGGACCCGGTCCAGCAGGGGGGCGACCGTTGCCTTGTCGCCGCCTTCGGCCTCGGCGCAGAGTTCGGCCAGAGCCCCTGCCCCGATCCCGAGCGCGGCCCCGCGGATGGTGTGGACCGCGTCACGCCAGCCTTCTTCGCGCACATCCAGCATGGGCGACCAGAGCGAGGCCTGCTGGACGAACAGGCCCAGCACCTCTTCCCCGATGGCGTCGTCGCCGGCGGTCATGGCCTCCAGCACGGTGAAGTCGACCGCGCCGGAGACGTCGCGCAGAGCCATCAGCCAGCAGTCTCTTCGCCCTTGGCCAGGCGCGAGTGGCGGGCCGACCAGGCGAAGTAGATCAGCAGCCCACCGACGTTCCAGATCAGAAACCAGACCTGGGTGTTCACCGGCAGGCTGAACAACAGATACAGGCAGCCCGCGATGCCCAGCGGGCCGATGATCCAGGCCAGCGGGGCCTTGAATACCCGCGTGCGCACCGCATCCCGGACCCGCAGCACCAGCAGGCTGGCACAGACGGCCGTGAAGGCGGCCAGCGTCCCGGCATTGGCCAGGGCCGCGATCTCGTCCAGCGGCAGCAGCCCGGCCAGAATGCTGACTATCACGGCGGTGAACAGGGTGACGACCACCGGCACCCCGCGGGCCGACACCTGGCCCAGGCGGCGCGGCAACAGGCCGTCGCGCGCCATGACGTAGAAGATTCGGGTCTGACCATAGAAGAAGGCCAGGATCACTGTCGGCACGCCGACGATGACGGCGGCGGCCACGATCTGGGCGGCCAGGGGCTGTTCGAGAATGCGCAGGATCAGGGCCAGGGGCTCGCCGCTGTCGGCGAACTGGCCGAACGGCATGGAGCCCACCGCCAGGGCCGCGACCAGCATGTAAAGGATGGTGCAGATGACCATGGAGCCCAGGATGCCGATGGTCAGGTCTCGGGCCGGATTACGCGTCTCCTCCGCCGCCGTCGCCACCGCATCGAAGCCGTAGAAGGCAAAGAAGACAATGGCTGCCCCGGCCATCACCCCGACCTCGGCCCCCGCCGGTCCGTTCTTGTTGAAGCCGAAGGGCATCAGCGGCTCGAAGTTCGCCGGATCGAACGCGGGCGCGACGACCGCGATGAAGACCAGCAGGGCACTGCATTTGATGACGACCAGTACCGCATTGACCGTCGCGCTCTCCTTGGTGCCCAGCAGCAGCAGGCCGGTCACCGCCAGGATGATCAGCACCGCCGGGATGTTGATGATGCCGTCCGCATGCGGCCCTGCGGTCAAGGCCTGGGGAAGAACGATGTCGATGGTTCGCAGGAAGCCGACCGCATATTCAGACCAGCCCACGGCCACGGCACTGACCACCAGAGAATATTCCAGGATCAGACTCCAGCCGATGATCCAGGCGATGGCTTCGCCCAAGGCGGCATAGCTGTAGGTATAGGCCCCGCCAGACGCCGGCATCATGGTCGCCAGTTCGGCGTAGGCCAGCGCCACGCAGGCGCAGATCACGCCGACGATGGCGAAGGCCACGATGATGCCCGGCCCGGCCTTCTCCACGCCGACGCCGGTCAGCGTGTAGATGCCGGTGCCCACGATGGCCCCGATGCCCAGCAGCATCAGATGCGGCCAGCCCAGCGTCTTCTTCAGCGTCGGTCCGTCGTGCGGGGCCAGCATGGCGTCGATCGAACGACGGCGGTTCCAGAAGGCCATGAGTGCGTTTCCCCGTCCGGCACCTGTCGCGCCGATTCACGGCAGCCTAGCGCGAGGCCCTGACGAAGGAAACGCAACTCTCGAGCGGGAGACCCGCCCGTGGAAGCAACCAAGTTTCGGCGACTCTACCGCCCCGCCGCCGAGACGATCGCTGCGGCCACGGCGTCCGGCTGGTTCAGCATGACCAGGTGGCCGCCATCGACCTCGACGACCTCGGCGTTCATCGCCTCTGCAAACATGTGCTGCAGCGGCGGGGGAATGATCTGGTCCTGGGTGGCGATCACATAGGTCGTCGGGCGCACGGTCCAGGCCGCGACCTCACCCACCGCTCCGTCATTGACCTGATAGAAGGTCGGATGCTGGGTCGCGGCCAGGACCGCCTGACGCTCCGGCGACAGGCCGGTCGCGAACCAGGTCGCCATGGCTTCGGCCGGCCAGGTGACCCAGCCGCCGGCATCGGCGTGCAGCAGCCCGACCCAGGGCGGAGCCTCGGGCGCGGAGGCCAGCAGGCTGTTGATGCTCTGACCCGGCGCCGGCGCAAAGGCCGTGACATAGACCAGGCCCACGACACGGGGATGGTTGCCCACCTCGGAAATCACCACCCCGCCATAGGAATGGCCGACCAGCAGGATGTCGCCCTCGATATCGTCCAGCACGCGGGTGACGTTGGCGACGTCGGCATCCAGACTGGACAGGGGGTTCTGAACGGCCACGACCTTCAATCCGGCGTCGTGCAGATGCGGGATCACATACTCCCAACACGAACCGTCGGCCCAGGCGCCGTGCACCAGCACGACGGTGGGTCCGGACGAGGAGGCCGAAGCGGAGCCTTCGGCGGCGAATACGGGGGAAGCGAAAGGGTACAGCGAGGCGGACATGCAGTCTCTCCCTGGTTTCGGCAGAATAGCCAATGGCTACGCTAGGCCAGGCTTGCGACATGTCCGTGACCGGCACCCGGCTGGCGGCTGTCGAAATCGGCCCTGCGACAAAGCGGAACGGCGGGCGGAAACGCCTTGCCTTGACCGCCGTTCGCCTCTATGTCCGCCCGTTCTCGCCCGTCCAGCAATGGCACAGGCGCGGACGGCACGGCTCTTGCGAGAGCCTGCCCGGACGACATGGTACGGGTGATTAGCTCAGTTGGTAGAGCAGCTGACTCTTAATCAGCGGGTCGTAGGTTCGAACCCTACATCACCCACCATCGTCATCTGATTATCAGACATGCCTAGGTCCTGCTTTGATCGGGACCGTTACGGCTTTCGGTTCTCTAGGCCGCTTCGGGCGGCATGGAGGCGTCCCTGGTCGCTAGTTCGTATTCCCCAAGGCCCCAGCCAGCGGCATCGGGATGATCTCAGCCCCGCCCTCCGGCACCGGCGCGCGCGCAGGGACGGCTACGGGCATGCGTACTGTCACGGCCGTGCCTTCGCCCAGGGTGCTGTCGATGCTCATCTGGCCGCCGTGCAGTTCGGCGAGCGCCCGAACCAACGAAAGGCCCAGGCCGGTGCCCTGACGGCGCTGCTCGATGGCCCCGGCCTGTTCGAACGGACGGCCCAGGCGTTTGACATCTTCCGGCGCGATGCCGACGCCGGTGTCGGCCACCGCCAGTTCCAGCCACGATCCGACCGCCTCGCTGGTGATCGTCACGGCCCCGCCTGCGGGCGTGAACTTCACCGCATTGGACAGCAGGTTCAGCGTGATCTGCTTGAGCGCCCGCTTGTCGGCCGAGACCTCCAGCGGATCGGACGGCAGGATGGCCGACAGGTTGACGCCCCGCTCGTCGGCGGTGACGCGCACCAGGGCCACGGCCGCCGACAGGATTTCGCGCGCATCGAAACGTTCCAGCGACAGGGTATAGCGTTCGGCCTCGATCTTGGAGACGTCCAGCACGTCATTGATCAGGTCCAGCAGATGCCCGCCCGCCTCATGGATGTTGTCGGCATACTGTCCATATCGATCGGGCAGGGGGCCGAACAGCCGCTGCCGCATCATGTCGGCAAATCCCAGAACGGCGTTCAGCGGCGTGCGCAGCTCGTGGCTCATATTGGCCAGGAAGCGAGTCTTTCCCGCCTCGCGCGTCTCGGCCTCGAACCGTGCGGCCTCCAGGCCCAGCTCATGGGCATACTGCGATGTCGCGTCGAAGGCCTGGACGATCAGGCGCAGGCCATCCGCCTCGTCCATCCGGCTGAGGTGCAGTTGCAGCCTACGGTCCAGGGCCCCGCGCGGCGCAATCCGCACCGTGGCGTCCTGACCCGCCAGGGCCTTGGACATCGCCGCCAGCAGGGCCGGGCGGTCCGGTGCATGGGACGTGGCGATCAGGCCTTCGGCAAACAGGGGATCGACCGAGACCCCCGCCGGCGGCTGGCCATAGGCGGCGCGCACCTGTCCGTCGGGCGAGACCACCAGCGTCAGGCTGCCCTGCGATGCCAGCAGGCGCTCCAGACGCTGCGTCTCGGCCTCGGCGCGGCCCAGTCGCCGCTCGGCCTGACGCCAGGACAGGCGCACCGCCGGTATGGCCGCCCCCGCTGTCAGCAGGGCCGCGACCGTCGCCAGCACGGGCCGATGCGGCCCGACATCGACCAGCAGGGTGGAGAACAGCCCGGCCAGGGTCGCAAGCGCTACGCCCAACGCTCCGATCTGCACCGCCCTCGACCCGCCCATGGCCAGGCCGGCCGCCAGCGGCAGGAAGACAAACCCGGCCAGAGGCCCGCTCAGTCCGCCCGAAAACGCCGCCGTGATTACTGCCGCCAGTCCCCAGGCCGCCAGCAGCAGCAGACGCTCGGCCTGGCCGTTGCGGATCAGCAGGCCCACCCCGATCAGGCCGGGCACCACCATGGCCACGATGCCGTAGAAGATCGCTCCGTCGACCGCTCCCAGCCAGCGTCCACCCAGCGCCAGCAGGGCAGCCGCCACCGCCCATGCGGCATGCCAGGCAGCCAGCGCCGGTCCATCCTCGGCGCGGTCGGAACCGGCGTGGGGGCGGGGCGGCGCGTGATCGGGCTGCGGCGGTAGGTTCAAGTCGGCGTCGTGCTGTGTCCGGAGCAAATCTCCGATGCTTGCAGGTTAGCGAACGGGGTGAGTCGCCCCAAGGCGGTTCCCGCCACAGGCGACTGGTTCAAGCCTGCCAGCGCTGATTTCAGGGGAGCGTTCGGGCGGTTGTCGTTAATGATCTATGAGCCTATCTGCCGCCCATGACCTCGACCGCTTCACTAGACCGCAAGTCCATCGACGAGACCCTGGCCGAACTGGTGGAGGAGTTCGACCTGCTGGGCGACTGGGAGGGGCGGATCGAATACGTCATCGACCTGGGCAAGAGCCTGGCCCCGCTGGCCGAGGCGGACCGGATCGAGTCGCACAAGGTACCCGGCTGCGCGGCCCAGGTCTGGCTGGCCGTGCATCCGACCGGCGACCGCCTGGTCTTCACCGCCGACAGCGACAGCGCCATTTCCAAGGGTAATATTGCCCTGTTGCTCGGCCTCTATTCCGACCGGACCCCGGATGAAATCCTGGCCTTCGACGCGCGCGCGGCTTTGGATCGTCTAGGCCTGCCACAAGCGCTGACGCCCCAGCGCGCCAATGGGCTGAACAACATGGTCGGGCGTATCCGAGCAGCAGCCGGGGCCGCCACCTTGGCAGACGCATCAGAAATATAGGCCCGTCACGTCCAGCACCGGGCGTTGACCCTCCGCCTCCTTCACGACCACCTCCGTGAGGGCGTCATCCCCACCATGCCGTTGCCAGCGCACACCGTTGCCGCCCGCCGTCCAGCGTGCGTTGCCGTTCACGACCCCATCAATCAGTCGGCCCAGGTCCGTCGCGCTGGCGCGCTCGGACGACAAGGCGCAAGTCAGGGCGTAGGCATCGCGGTCACCGCGGGTAACCGCGCGTTCCTGCAGCCGGATTCTCCAGACGCCGTCCCTGGAAGTCAGTTCGACCTCGGACGCGTAATCGTCCAGCGGCGGACTCCCGGCTGGTCGTCCGAAGCGCAGATCCTGCGCGGCGCGCATAGCTCGCTCGAAACTGGCAGACCGACCCGCATACGGCAGGCAGACCCTGTTCAGTACGACCGCCGGATCGACAGTCTGGGCCTGGGCCGGTGGTGCGGACAACAACGCGGCCGCAATTCCTGCGACCAGAATAACTGACTTCAACTTCATTCTCGCTCAGATCGTGGCGTGCGGCCGACGAGTTCGCGCGCGGGGCCGCGGCGACCCGTTACGGGCTATTCCTAGGCGGCCCTGGCCGGAACGGAAAGTTACGAGACTGTAATCGTCAGAAATCGTCGGTTCGCCCGGTCACCCGATCCGATAATGCGCGGCCAAGGCCGTCAGCCCTTGGATCAACATGGCTCTACCGGTGCGGCGGCGCAGGCCCAGATCCTGTTCGGCCAACTGCAGGGATGAAGCGCGGATGCAGACGGCCTCGACCATTCGTCGCGCAGGCCCGCAGGCGCTCAACGCCGCCTCGACCCGGCGTCCCGCCGCGAGAGCCTGATCGCCCGGCTCGGCGCGTGTAGCCGAGCCACCGCCGGAGCGCGGCAAGGCGTCCCAGCGCATGGTCAACGATGGCCCGCGCAGAGCAGCCTCTGCGTCCAGGCTCAGGCGCTGCGCCGCCGCCACCTGGGCCGGTGACAGCCAGGGCCGGCCAGCCTCGTCCTTGTGTCGGGCCAGCCAGCCGATGGCCGACTGGCCCAGATTGGCGCGTCGCGGCGTGAACCGTCCGTCGCGCTCGGCGACCAAGGCCACGCCCTCGATCATCCCTGGCCGACCCGGCGGTGACGTAGCGTCGGTGACAGGCGCGGGTCGCGGCAACCAGCCGCCGCCCGGCCGGACACGCAGGCCCGGCTGGTCGATCAGGTCCCGAAACGTCGCCTCGTTCAAGGTCAGCAGAACGCGCGTGCGTCGATTGGCACCGACCCTCAAGACGTAACCGTGGCCGACACCGTCGATCCAGGCCCCGTTGCGTGCCAGCAGCCGCCTAGCCTTGGCCAGATCGCTCATGCCGACAGCTCGCAGCGCGGGGCGTCCAGAACATCGCGCAGATTGCGCTCCAGCCGGTCCATCAGCGCATCGAGACGCGGCTGATCCCGCTCGTCTTCGGCCCAGCGACAGGCGGCGGCGACCGTCGCCCGGTTCATGCCGAACGCATGGCCCACGTGATCCAGGGTCCAGCTGTAGGTCACATGCGCCAGATACAGGGCCAGCCAGCGCGCCTTGCCCGCCGCCCCCGACAGCCGCGCCCGCGCCGTCATGACCTCCACCGGCACGCCCGTGGTGGCCGCCACCATCTGCAGGGCCAGCCCCGCCTTGATCCGGTCCGCGACCGTCACCTGAACTCGATACGCCTGCGTCATCGATACACCCCTCATCCACTGATCGACCGGTCGTTCAAACCGACCCGGTCTTGAAAATAGGAATATAGTCCTGTTGCGTCAGTTGCGGTCGTAGGCGTCGGGAAAGCCTCTCGCGGCGCTGGGGATCGAAAAAAACCGCCGGATTGACTCGCGGAGTCTCGACGGCGATTCGCAAATCAGCCTAGTGATTCTCATATCGGGACGCCGTTAACCTTTCTTAAGGTTTTGAGAGATTAACGTGCGAACAAGGTTACCCGTTAAGCGGGACCATATTCATACGGCTGAGCTTGGCCTGGAGGGGCTTGAATGCGCGTTCTGCTTATCGAAGACGATCACGCGACCGCGCAAAGCATCGAGCTGATGCTGAAGTCGGAAGGCTTCAACGTCTACACGACCGATCTTGGTGAAGAAGGCATCGATCTGGGCAAGATCTATGACTACGACCTGATCCTGCTGGACCTCAACCTGCCCGACATGAACGGCCTGGAAGTCCTGCGCCAGCTGCGCGTCGGCAAGGTCAACACGCCGGTGATGATCCTGTCGGGTTCGACCGAGATCGAAACCAAGGTCAAGACGTTTGGCGGCGGCGCCGACGACTACATGACCAAGCCGTTCCACAAGGACGAACTGATCGCGCGCACCCACGCCGTGGTCCGCCGCTCCAAGGGTCACGCCCAGGCCATCATCCACACCGGCGAGATCGCGGTGAACCTGGACGGCAAGACGGTCGAGGTGAACGGTCACCGCGTCCATCTGACGGGCAAGGAATACCAGATGCTGGAGCTGCTCTCGCTCCGCAAGGGCACCACCCTGACCAAGGAAATGTTCCTGAACCACCTGTACGGCGGCATGGACGAGCCCGAGCTGAAGATCATCGACGTCTTCATCTGCAAGCTGCGCAAGAAGCTGGCCACCGCCGCCGGCGGCAAACACTATATCGAGACCGTCTGGGGCCGGGGCTACGTCCTGCGCGACCCGTCGGAAGGCCAGCAGCCCGCCAGCGCCGCGGCCTGATCTACAGGGACGAAACACCAGAAACTAACGACGCCCGCCGGATCGCTCCGGCGGGCGTTCTCGTATGTGCGGCCCGACGACCGGGGCCGTCGCCGGGCCGGCAATCTGATACCATCGCCTAATGTGTAGCGCCCGCAGGCAGGTGATCCTTGTCGTGCCTGCCAACCCTGTCGATCAGGCCCTGTCCGGCCTTGTTCATGCCGATGACCTCGACCTCGGCCCCTTGGCGGCGATAGCGGAAGACGACCTTGTCCACGGCGGCGACGCCGGTCAGATCCCACAGATGGGCACCCGTCATGTCGATCTCGACGCGCGTTGGATGGCCGTGATGCTCGAAGGCGGCGGCAAAGACATCGGCGGAGGCAAAGAACAGATTGCCGGTCACCCGGTAGCGCAGACGTCCTTCTTCCGGCGTCTCGATCTCCTCGACCACGACAGTCTTGCCGACCTTGCGCATGAAGAAGACGGCCGACAGGACCACGCCCAGCACCACTCCTTTTGACAGGTCGTGGGTGATCACCACGGTCGCCGTGGTGGCGATCATCACGATGGACGACTGGATGGGCGTGGAGCGCAGGTTCGCCACCGACTTCCAGTCGAAGGTGCCGATCGAGACCATGATCATGACGGCCACCAGCGCCGCCATCGGGATCTGCGCCACCCAGTCCTGAAGCACCAGGATGAGGAACAGCAGGAATAATCCGGCCCACAGGGTCGACAGCCGTCCCCGCGCGCCGCTGGTCACATTGATGATCGACTGGCCGATCATGGCACAGCCGGCCATGCCGCCGAACAGGGATGAGGCGATGTTGGCGATGCCCTGGCCGCGCGTCTCGCGATCCTTGTCGGACGGCGTGTCGGTGATGTCGTCCAGCAGATTGGCCGTCAGCAGGCTTTCCAGCAGGCCGACGAAGGCCAGGGTGGCCGCCACCGGTCCGATGATCGCCAGCGTCTCCCACGTCAGCGGCACATTGGGCAGATGGAACATCGGCAGGGTCGAGGGCATCTGGCCCATGTCGCCCACGGTCCGCACGTCCAGCCCAATGAAGATCACCAGCGCGCTGATGGCCACGATGGCGATCAGGGGCGACGGCACCGCCCTCGTGATGCGGGGGAAGCCGTAGATGATGACGAGGGACGCGCCGACCAGGGCGAAGGTCTGCCAGTTGGCCCCGATCAGCTCGGGCATCTGGGCCAGGAAGATCAGGATGGCCAAAGAGTTGACGAAACCGGTCATCACACTGCGCGACACGAACTTGATGTAGCGGCCCAGTTTCAGCAGGCCGATGAGGATCTGGAACACACCGGTCAACAGCGAGGCCGCGAACAGATATTCCAGCCCGTGATCGCGCACGAGGCCGACCATCAGCAAGGCCATGGCCCCTGTCGCGGCCGAGATCATGGCCGGGCGACCGCCGACGAAGGCGATGGTCACCGCGATGACGAAACTGGCGTACAGGCCCACCGCCGGATCGACCCCGGCGATGATCGAGAAGGCGATAGCCTCCGGTATCAGGGCGAGGGCCACGACGGTGCCCGCCAGCAGATCGCGGCGGGGATTGGCGAGCCATTGCTGGCGCGCGGAAGCGAGGATGGTCATGAGGATTTCATCTGGATGGATCGCATCGGGCGATCCGATTTCCTGACGGATGGGCGGTCAGGATAGCCACCCTTGGACTGTGAGCAGCCCGCGGGTCCAAGGTGAAGTCGCCTCAATGCCCCCAAGATCGGCGAGACGCAAGGGTTAGGTCGGGCCAGCATTTCTCATATGTCGCGAGCACCAGTTGGATTGGCCACCTGAATGGCGATTGGAGCAGAAGCGGGCACCCTGTAGAACAATACTCTCGCAGCCTGGAGGTCAAAGATGCGGACAATCGCTATCCTCCTCAGGTCGATAGTCGGACCCGTGGTCGGCGCGGGGCTGGTAGGTTGTCCGCCGAACTCAAATTCCGGACCATTCAGTGCAGATCCACGACCCGCGACTGAAGCCGAAGTCCGGACAGTCCTCGTGCGCGGCGACTTTTGGAAGGATAAGCATATCTCAGAGTTCTTTGGCGCGGATGGGACTTGGGCTTCGACGGGAGAAATCATCCCCATGCAAGGAACATACACGGTCAAGGGCGATGTGTTCTGCACCGTCTGGGGCCCGTCTACTCTCCAATGCCGGCGTATCGTGATTACCAGCCAGGGTCCCGTTATCAGAAGACAAGACGACAGATGTCGGTACCGTCGTGCACATCAACATACGCTGACGCCTGAGCTCGACACCCATCGTTCGGTGACCCACTAAACATCGATCACCTTCGCGCGAGACGGCCGCGCAGGCATTGCGGCCTGTAGCCGGGTCGCTCATTCCACGCGGGCCTCCCCGGCACAGTTCCAGTCCCGCCGCCGATCCGATCGGTGCCGCGTTTCCGAAAGTCAGTCCCATGAACACGTCCCGCCTTCTTCTGGCCGGCGCGGCCTCGGTCGTCGCCGTCGCCGCCGCATCGCCTGCCGCCGCCCAGGCCTATTATCTGCAGGAACAGTCCGCCCGCGCGGCCGGCCGGGCCTATTCGGGCGAGGCGGCCGATACCGGCGTCTCGTCGCTGTGGTGGAACCCCGCCGCCATCGCCCGCAGCGGGCGCGAGGTGACCGCCAGCATCCATGCGGTCGCCGTCGGCTCTGAGGTGAAGAACACGGGTTCGACTCTGACGTATCCCGGCGACGTCACGGTGCCGGTGTCCGGCAATGACGCCAACACCCCGATCGAGAGCGGCCTGGTACCCAACTTCGCCATCGCCACGCCCGTCGGCGACCGGTTCGCCGTCGGCCTGGCCATCGCCGCGCCGTACAATTTCACCACAAAGTATCAGCCGGAGGCCTTCGCCCGCTATGACGCCCTGACGTCCGAACTGCGCTCGGCCAACATCGGCCTGGTGGGGGCGATGAAGGTGACGGACTGGCTCGATATCGGCGCGGGCTTCGACGCCCAGTATGCCAAGGCCAAGCTGACCTCCGCCCTGCCGAATCTGTCGCCCGCGCTGCCGGACGGGTTCTCCTCGCTGGAAGGCGACGGTATCGCCTATGGCTGGAACGTGGGCGCGCAGGCCCGCTTTGGTCGCTTCGACCTGGGGCTCAGCTATCGGTCGTCCATCGAGCATGAGCTGGACGGCGACGTCCTGATCTCCGGCCTGGTCGGGCCGCTGGAGGGGGCCAATGTGGACACGGCAGGCACCGCCGGTTTCAGCGTCCCGTCCTTCCTCGCCGCCTCCGTCCGCTATCGCGCGACGGACAGGCTGACCCTGAACGCCCAGGTCAACCGTATCGGCTGGTCAGAATTCGACGCTATCCGCGTGGTCTATCCGACCGGCGGCCAGACCATCGTTCAGGACTACAAGGATGTGACGACCGGCGCGGTCGGCTTCGACTATGTCGCCACCGACACCCTGACCTTCCGGGGCGGGGTGGGCTACACGCCCACGCCGACGCGCGACACCGAACGCACGGCCCGCATCCCCGACGCCAACCGCTGGCTGGTCTCGGGCGGCGTCTCGGTCAAGGCGACCGATCGGCTGACGATGGACCTGGGCCTGACCTATGTCGCCTTCGAGGACGGCGACATCTTCAGCGACCGCACCCTGTACGAAGGCACCCCCGCCGCCACACTGTCCAGCCTGCGCGGCACCGCCGAGGGCTATGGCCTGGCCTGGTCGCTGGGCACACGCTGGGCGTTCTAGGAGAACTGAGACCCCGGACACGACGACGCCCGCCGGATCGCTCCGGCGGGCGTTTTCGCGTGCGGAGTGGGGCAGAGAGCGGGGTGTTGAATGTCCGCTGTGGGTGGGGAGCCGACGTTCAATGAGCGGTAGGAAGCGGCGTCATCCGCTTTACCGCGCTCTCTTCGGCACCAGTTTGCCGCCAAACCTCTGCGAACAATTGGAATAGTCGAGCGAGTCCCTCAAAGCGGCCCCGGATTCCTCCGTAGCCATGAATAAGCGCCTTGGCCAAGGAGGCCTTGGCTCGCTGATGACCTCGAGAAGCGCCCGTCCTCAAGAGAGCTAAAGCTTTTCGTCGATCAAGCGCCACGCCTTCTCCGCGCGAGTAAAGGTGCGCGAGCGCGTTGTAGGCCGGGCCGTAATCTCTAGACGCCGCTTCTTGAAACTCAACCGACGCATCCGAGAAGCGGCCCATCTGATGATAAGTGACGCCCAGCCCGAAGTGCCCTGCGGCGTAGCCCGCTTCCGCCGCAACTCGGTACCAAGCTTCGGCACCGGCAAAATCTTTATGATCGTACCAACCCTTCGTCATACAGCCCGCCACACAAATAGTGCTGAGCATCGAACCGGCGTGTGCGAGCATCTCGAGCTCTTCTAGACCACGCTCCCACTCTGGGCCGTCGAGCAGCGCGCGAGCACGTTCGAAGTCCTCGCGAAAGGGATCGTTCAGTGCTTCCAAACCATAAAGCTCGACGGCGTCGATCATCACACTTTCAGATCATAGTCGCTTGAGATTTCCAAGTGGCGTCGAATGTCCGCAATCGGTCGAAGGCTGACCTCGGCTCCTGATCGCAGACACGACAACGCCCGCCGGGTCGCTCCGGCGGGCGTTGCTGTTCTCAGGTCACTTCAAGGCGATCAGCCCTTGGCTACATAGCCCTTGCCACCGTTGGAGGGGCGGCGGTTGCGGGGGCGGCGCTTGATCTCGCCGGCGGGCTTGCCCTCGGCGGCGGGGCCCGAGGTGTGGCGCGGGTCGTTGTTGCTGTTGCGCGGACGCTCGCGCGCCAGCGGATCGAAGGCGCGTTCCGGCACCGGACGGGCGTCGCGGCCCGGACCCGCCTTGCGGATGCGGTGCGGCTGACCGCCGCCTTCCAGCTTGACACCATCGCGGCGCGGGTTGCGCGGGCCGCGCTGCAGCTGACGATCGCCGCGCCCGTCGTCGGGCATGGAGGCCTTGGACTTGACGCCCGAGGCCATGATCGACTGGTCCAGCAGGGCCAGCGACTTGTCATTGCGACGGTCGGTGGCCGGGATCTTCTGGCGCGTGACCTTTTCGATGTCGCGCAGCAGCTTCATCTCGTCGCCGGCCACGAAGCTGACGGCCGAGCCGTCCTTGCCCGCCCGCGCGGTGCGGCCGATGCGGTGCACATAGCTTTCCGGCACATGCGGCAGCTCGAAGTTCACGACGTGCGAGACGCCGTCCACGTCGATGCCGCGCGCGGCGATGTCGGTGGCGACCAGGACGCGCAGCTTGCCGGCCTTGAAGGCGGCCAGGGTGCGTTCACGCTGGGGCTGGGACTTGTTGCCGTGGATCGCCCCGGCCTGGACGCCGCCGGCCTCCAGATAGGCCGCGACCTTGTCGGCGCCGTGCTTGGTCTTGGTGAAGACCAGGCAGCGCGTATATTCCGGATCGGCGAACATCTCGGTCAACAGGGCGCGCTTCTTGCCCTGTTCGATGTGGATGATCGACTGATTGATGCGCTCGACGGTCGTCGACTGGGGTGTGACCTGGACCTTGACCGGGTCCTTCAGCAGCTCGCCCGCCAGCTTGCCGATCTCGCTGGGCATGGTGGCCGAGAAGAACAGGTTCTGGCGCTTGGCCGGGATGCGCGACACGATCTGGCGGATCGGCTTGATGAAGCCCAGGTCCAGCATCTGGTCGGCCTCGTCCAGCACGAAGATCTCGGTCTGCGACAGGTCCAGATTGCGCTGTTGAAGATGGTCCAGCAGGCGACCGGGCGCGGCCACCAGAATGTCCAGACCCTGGTTCAGGGCGCGTTCCTGACCGCCGTATTTCACGCCGCCGAAGATGACGGCGACGCGGAAGCCCAGGTGCTTGCCATAGGATTTGAAGCTCTCGCCGATCTGGGTGGCCAGTTCGCGCGTAGGGCTCAGCACCAGGCAGCGCGTGGTGCGCGGCACCGGCGCGATGCGGTTGGCGGCCAGACGGTGCAGGATCGGCAGGGCGAAGGCAGCCGTCTTGCCGGTACCCGTCTGGGCGATGCCCAGCAGGTCCTTGCCGGCCATCACGTCCGGAATGGCCTGGGCCTGGATCGGGGTGGGGATGGTGTAGCCTTCACTGGTCAGCGCCTGCAGCAGGGCCGGGTTCAGACCGAAGGATTCGAATGTCTTGTTGCTCATGTGGAGCCGTTTCTTTCGCGTATGTGGCGACGCGCAAACGGCCATGGCTCAACGCCGAAAAGGCCGCGCACCGCCAGTCCCGATAGAGCCTCGAGATCGAGGCCGCCGGGGTGGTCGGGCGCCGCCCCGCGTGTCCGGGCAGCGAATGAATCTTGAGGGCCGGCCGCTGCTACAGTCAGGTCTTCGATAGACGGAAGACCCACACGCGCTGGAGCGCACCGGATATCGCTATTGTGCGACGCAGCACAAATGGACGCTCAATACGGCCAAGTCAAGGCGTTCGGCTTTTGGCGGCTGCCGCGTCCTCCAAGGACGCTCACGGATTTCGGCTGAACACCCGCACGTAATCGACCTCCATCCGCTGGGGGAATGCGCGGTCGTCGATGCCCTCCGCCCCGCCCCAGTCGCCGCCGACGGCGATGTTCAGGATCATGTAGAAGGGGGCATCGAACGGCCAGGTGGCGCGGTCGCCTCGGCCGTCGTTGGGAAAGCGATAGTAGCCGACATCGTCGATGCCGAAGTTGATCCCCTCGGGTGTCCACAGCACCTGATAGCGGTGAAAGGCGTCGCAGGCGTCGCGGACGCGCTTGCGGCCGCCGCGCTCGGTGCCCTGGGTATGGTTGTAGCGGGTGGTGTGGACGGTGCCGTGAACCTCGCCGCGCTCATGGCCGACGTGTTCCATGATGTCGATCTCGCCGCCTGCGGGCCATTCGGCCTCCGCGACCGGCAGCATCCAGATGGCGGGCCAGCTGCCGCGACCGCACGGGATTTTCGCCTTCACCTCATAGAAGCCATAGGTCCATTCGGCCTTGCCGCGCGTGATCAGCCGGGCGGAGGTATAGGCCTGTCCTCCCGCATCGGCGACCTGTTCGGGCGTCAGGGTCTCACGCCGGGCTTCGATGATCAGGTGACCGTTCTCGACGCGGGCGTTCTCGGGCCGGTCGGCGGAATAGTACTGGCGCTCGTTGTTGTACCAGCCCTCGCGGTTGCGATGGGTGTCATAGGACCAGCGGGTCGGGTCGGGCGGGCCGTCAGTGTTGAACTCGTCGTTCCAGACGAGGCGATAGCCGGTCAGGCTGCCGTCCTGCGGCGGGGGAGCGGATGCTGGCGCGGGCGCCGCACCAATACAGACCAGAGCGGCCAATGCCCCAAGCGTCGGTGCCAGAACTCGCATTGCGTCCTCCCGTGATCATTCTGCGACGACCTGCACTCAGGCAATCGCGGTTTGACAACGTTGTCAACTCCCGACACCTTGCGGGAAAAGACGACCACAGGGACGGAACACATGATCAACCTCTCCTGCAAGCGTGGCCTCGCGACGGTCGCCGTGTCGCTGACAGCGCTCATGATGGCCTCGGGGCCGGCGCTGGCCCAGACGCCGCCGCCCTCTGCGGTCGTCGATCTGACCGCTTGGCCCAGCGCGAACAGCCCGGATGCGATGACCGATGCCGCGACCCTGGCCTTCGTCGAGGATCTGCTGGCCCGGATGACGGTCGAGGAAAAGGTCGGCCAGGTGATTCAGGCCGACATCGGCTCGATCACGCCGGCCGATCTGGCGACCTATCCGCTGGGGTCGATCCTCGCGGGCGGCAACTCTGCGCCCGGGGCCGACGAGCGGGCCCCGGCCCAGGCCTGGGTCGAGCTGGCCCAGGCGTTCCGGGCGGCGGCGGCCCAGCGACCGGGGGCCAAGGTGCCGCTGATGTTCGGCATCGACGCGGTGCACGGCCACAACAATGTCGTCGGCGCGACCCTGTTTCCGCACAACATCGGCCTGGGGGCGACGCGCAATCCCGAGCTGATCGAGCGGATCGGCGTGGCCACGGCACTGGAGGTCGCGGCCACGGGCGCGGACTGGACGTTCGGGCCGACGGTGGCGGTGCCCCGCGACGACCGCTGGGGCCGGACCTATGAAGGCTATGGCGAGGACCCGGAAATCGTCGCGGCCTATGCCGGGCGGATGACGCTCGGTCTTCAGGGGGCGCTGGGCCAGGGGCATCTGGCCCCGGGCCATATCGCCGGTTCGGCCAAACACTATCTGGCCGACGGCGGCACGCTGAACGGCAAGGACCAGGGCGATGCCGTCATCTCCGAACGCGAGCTGATCGACGTCCATGCGGCGGGCTATCCGCCGGCGATCGACGCCGGGGTCCTGACCATCATGGCCAGCTTCTCCAGCTGGAACGGGGTCAAGCATACGGCCAATCCCGATCTGCTGACCGACGTGCTTCGTGGGCCGCTGGGCTTCGACGGTTTCGTGGTCGGCGACTGGAACGCGCACGGCCAGATCGAGGGCTGCACCAACGAAAGCTGCGCCGCCGCCTTCAATGCCGGGCTGGACATGTTCATGGCCCCGGACAGCTGGAAGCCTCTGTACGAGAACACCCTGGCCCAGGTGAAGTCGGGTGAGATCACCATGGCCCGACTGGACGAGGCCGTGCGCCGCATCCTGACCGTCAAGGTCAAGACGGGGGTCTTCGAGGCCGACCGTCCCGTGGAGGGTCGGGTCGAGGTGCTGGGCTCGCCCGAGCACCGGGCCCTGGCGCGCGAGGCGGTACGGCAATCGCTGGTGCTGCTGAAGAACAACGGCTCGGTCCTGCCCATCAGGCCGGGCGCGCGCGTGCTGGTCGCGGGCAGTGCCGACGACATCGGCCAGGCGGCCGGCGGATGGACCATCAACTGGCAGGGAACGGGCAATACCCGGGCCGACTTCCCCAATGGCCAGTCGGTCTGGGAGGGATTGAAGGAGGCGGTCGAGGCCTCGGGCGGTACGGCCGAGCTGAACGCGGCGGGCACGTTCGAGACGAAACCCGATGTGGCCATCGTCGTCTTCGGCGAGGAACCCTATGCTGAATTCCAGGGCGACCTGTCCGATCTGGACTTTCGCCCGCGCGAGCCACTGGCCCTGCTGCGCCGGCTGAAGGCCGAGGGCATACCGACCGTGGCGGTCTTCCTGTCTGGCCGGCCCCTGTATGTGAACCCGGAGATCAACGCCTCGGACGCGTTCGTCGCCGCCTGGTTGCCGGGGTCGGAGGGTGGCGGGATCGCCGATGTGCTGGTCGCAGGCACGGACGGCGCGGCGCGTCACGACTTCAGGGGCAGGCTGTCGTTCAGCTGGCCCCGCAGCCCGGATCAGGCGCCGCAGAACCGGGGCGGTCCGGACTATGATCCCCAGTTCGCCTATGGCTTCGGTCTCACCTATGCGGCGGCGGCCGAGACCCCCGCGCTGGCCGAGGTGGAGGAAGGGTCGGAGGCATCGTCGATGCGGTTCTTCGCCGACGGCCGGTTCGTGACGCCCTGGTCGCTCGTCGTGCGCGACGAGGGCGGCGAGGCGCGGATCGCGGACGGGGCGCGGGGTGTCAGCCCGCGGTCGGTGGTGACCGTGGCACCGGTCGATGGTCAAGGCCAGGAATCCGCCAGACTGCTGACCTTCACCGGGCCGGGACAGGCGATCGTGACCGGCCCGGCGATCGATCTGTCGGGGCCGGACTATGCGGGTGTCGCTCTGACCTTCCGCTACCGTATCGATGCGGGCCATGCCTCGGCGCTCAGCCTCGGGCTCGGTAATGGCGTGGTGCGGTTGGGTGGCGGACAGGGCTGGCAGCAGGCGTCGGTGCCGCTGCGCTGTTTTGCGTCCGGTCAGGGCGGTCTGACTGGCGTGGACCGGGCCTGGATCCTGTCGGCCACAGCCGCGGCGACCGTGGCGGTCGAGGACATTCGTCTGGACACGGCCGCGGCGGACACCTGTCCTGCATCGGTAGATTAGAGGCTTGATCAGGTCCGGGGCGCGGTCGAGCCCCGGACTTCCAGCCCGAACGGCAAGAGGTGATCGGACGGGCTGGCCTCGCCCGTCCTGCTGACGCCGATCAGCAATTCGGCGGCCCTGGCGGCCATCTCAGAGATCGGCTGGCGCACGCTGGTCAGGCCCGGCACGCTGAGACGGACGCCGGGCGTGTCGTCGAAACTGACCAGCGACAGGTCGGGCACGCGGAGGCCGTGGCGGGAGGCGACGTGCAGGGTTGCCAGCGCCATTTCGTCGTTGCTGGCCAGGATAGCGGTCGGCGGCTCAGGCCGCGACAGCAGGGTCTCGGCGGCGGCGACACCGCTCTCGAAAGTGAAATCGCCGGGCGCGATCAGGTCATCATCGATCGCGATACCCGCCTGCGTCAGGGCATCGCGATAGCCGTCGCGTCGCTGGCCGCTAGCCTCGAAGCGCGGGCTGCCGGCGATGAAGCCGATCCGGCGGTGACCGAGGTCTATCAGGTGCCGCGTCGCCTCGGCAGCCGCCGCCCGGTCGTCCATGAAGACGCCGAAGCCGACACCCTCGCCCGGCACGCCCATCCGCACCACCGGCACGTTTCGGCGCGTCAGCATCTCGACCAGCGCCAGGTTCTGGGAATGGGGCGGGGTCAGGATGACCCCGTCCGGCTGAAGGGCCGACAGGATGGCCACAACCTTGCGGTCCAGATCGGGCGATCCCGCCTCGACCAGTTCGAACAGCATGCGATAGCCGTGCGCTTCGCAGGTCAGCATCGCACCGTGCAGCATCTGGTCGATCCAGTCGTTGCCGCGCCCGCTCTGCCAGTTGTTGATCGTGTTCTGACGGTCGTTCAGCGCGACCAGCAGATAGGACCGGCTGCCGCCCATGCGCCGCGCCGCCATGCTGGGGACATACCCCAGATCCTCGACCGCCTTCACGACCCTGTCCTGCAGGTCCTTGGTGACGTTGGGCTCACCATTCATTACGCGCGACACGGTCTTGACCGCGACGCCCGCGGCTTCCGCGACGTGACGGATGGTGACCTTGGTCATTGCACCTCCCCTGGAGCGGCCCTGCTCCCGGAGCGAGCCAGGCGCGTCCTGCCCGTGTTGCACCAATCCCACCCTCCGACGCCAGTCGAAAAACGACCGTTGACAACGTTGTCAAACAATGGCGCATTAAAGGCAAGCGGAATGACCAACAATCCGCATCGGGAGGATTATCGAATGCGCAATCGCAAAACGGCGCTGCTTTGTGGCGCGACCCTGGCTTTTATCCTCCCCGGCGTGGCGCTGGCGCAGACGCCTGCGGAGACACCGCCGCAAGACCCGGCCAATCAAGAGGCGGGCAGCCCTCAGGCCGACGACCCGGCCACGACGCTCGACGATGTCGTCGTGACCGTCGAGCGTCGCGAGCAGAATCTGCAGGACTATGCCGGCACGGCCGTGGCCCTGAGCGGTGCGGACCTGAAGGCTGTTGGCGTCCAGGACATCACCGATCTGGAGGGCCGCGTGCCCGGCCTGTCGGTCGCCAATAACGGCGGCAATATCGAAATCTACATCCGCGGCGTGGGCTCCTCGAACAATACCGAGCTGGGCGATCCGGCAGCGGCCACCCACTATGACGGTGTCTATCTGCCGCGTCCGGCGGGCATCGGCTCGGCCTTCTTCGACATCCAGCGGGTCGAGGTGAACATCGGGCCTCAGGGCACGCTGCGCGGCCGCAATGCGACGGCGGGCTCCGTCAACATCGTGACCTGGAAGCCGGGCCTGAACATCCTCGACGCCAGCGCCGAGTTCGAGCTGGGCAACTATCAGCAGCGCGTTTTCCAAGGGATGCTGAACCTGCCGGTCGGCGAGACGGCCGCCCTGCGCATCGCCGGTTATCACCTGGAGCACGACAGCTATTACACCGATGTCGGACCCGCTCAGGTCGGCGTGGCCGAGGCGGAGAAGAACAGCGCCGGTCGCGTACAGTTCCTGTGGGAGCCCGACAGCCGTTGGAGCATCCTGCTGGGTGCCGACTACATCCGCGAGACGGGCAGCGGCTATACCGGCACCAACTATGCCAACCCCCTGGGTGAGGGCATCGACCCGGACGATATCGAGGATCCGCGCCGGGTGGTGGCGCGGGCCTTCACGCCGGAACTCGACACCCGCCACTGGGGCGCGCGCGCGCATATCGCCTATGACGGCGACCTGTTCGACATCGAATACACCGCCAGCTATCGCGACCTGGTCTACGACTACAAGGCGGTCACGCCGCTCTCGCCCTTCTATCCGGGCGTGCTGGAGAATCTGACGGGTCCGGGCGGACTGGGAGAGACGCTGGACAACTTCTCCCAGTTCCAGTCGATCACCGACAGCCAGTCCAAGACGCACGAGTTGCGCTTCTACGACAATGAGGGTCCGTGGATCTGGAGCGCCGGGGCCTTCTACCTGGAGGAGGATCAGTACTCCTTCCTGGGCTCGACCGGTGACCGGGGGCTGTTCTTCCAGGGCGTCGAGTTCAACATGCCCGACGTCGATACCTCGTCCTATGCCCTCTATGCCGATACGACCTACAGCGTGACCGACCGGTTCCGTCTGACCGGCGGCCTTCGCTACACCGAGGACGAAAAGAGCCGTCGCGGCGTGGCGGCGCGCTATGGCTTCGCCATCGGCGGGGACAACTTCTCATGCTGCGGCGGTGTGCGCGTCGGTACCGAAGGCTTCGAGTTCGCCGGACGCAGCCGCAGCATCTTCAATCCGGATACCGACGGCAACGGCACCATCAGCGATCAGGAAGTGCTGGACTTCTACTTCAACGGCGTCTCCCGCTTCGGTGCGCGCGACAACGTCCAGACCATCTTCGGCAACGGCCCCGTGCCGGGCGGAGCCCCCAACCGCCCGCCGTGCCTGGACACCATCACCGGCGACTTCTTCGTCTGCCCGCCTGACGGCACCGTCAGCTTCGCCGTGCCCTTCGCCGGTCAGATCTTCCAGCAGGTCGGCGAGAGCAAGGTCGACTTTGTCGATTGGCGTCTGCGCGCGGAATACGACCTCACGGATGACAACCTGCTGTACGGCCTGATCACGACCGGCAACAAGTCGGGTGGCTTCAACGACAACATCGGCAACGCCGGCCTGGCCCCGACCTATGGGCCCGAGACCGTCACCTTGTACGAAGTCGGCTCCAAGAACGAGTTCTACGTCGGCGATTACAAGGCCCGCCTGAACGGCTCGCTGTTCTACAACGACTATAGCGATCAGGTGCTGACGTCCCTGCTGTCCGTCGCCCAGATCGTCGACTTCCTGGGCGGACCGCAGGAAGTGCCGGTGCCCGAGGATTCCTCGCTGGCCCTGGTCGTCTCCTATTCCTACAACGCGGCCAAGTCCCGCATCTATGGCGCGCAGTTCGAGGGTGGCATCGACCTGCCCTGGAATCTGGGCATCGATTTCAACCTCCTCTATCTGAAGGCTGAAGTCACCGAAGCCGAAGAAATTCAGGACTTCCGCTTCCAGGCCGACGTCGCGCCGACCGAGGCGGTGTTCCGCTCGATCGAAGGCAAGACCCTGCCCCGCACACCGGAATGGCAGTTCAACATCAACCTGACCCAGGCCTTCCCGACCGAGCGCATGGGCCAGTTCGACTATGTGATCTCCAGCGGCTACCGCTCGTCGATGTTCACGACCATCTTCAATGGCGAGGACTATCTGCAGCCCGACAATCCGCGTCGCCGCCTGGACGACAAGGTGGATGGCTACTGGACGTTCGACGTCGGTTTCGGCTGGACCCCGCCCGGCGACGGACGGGTCAGGCTGGAAGGCTTCGTCAACAATCTGACGGACGAGCAGAACGAGGCCGCCATCATCATCACCCAGTTCGACAATACGCGCTTCTTCACGCGCCCCCGGACCTTCGGCGCACGCCTTCGCGTCCAATATTGATCCGCTGCCTTCCTGAGCGGCCCTCTGGCGGTGCCTCCCGAACGGGAGGCGCCGCTTCTTTTGTGCGGTGACATCGACAGGCCGAACGGCCAAGGTCGCGGCGCATGCCTCGCGATACGCCTCAAGCCAATACGTCTCTGCCTGCGGTGCGGCCGGGCTTCGTCGCGGCCTATATGGCGGCCCAGGTCGGTGCCTACATCGCCTTCATTCCCCTGCTGACGATCCTACTCCCGCTCAAGGCCGCGGCGATCGATCCCGAAGGACGGGCGGAGGTGCTCAGCCAGGCGGCGCTCTGGGGGGCCATGACGGCCGGTCTGGCTGGCGTCGTGGCCGGCATGATCGGCGACCGTTCCCGCCACTGGCCCGGCGGCCGGTCGCTGTGGCTGATCGGCGGCCTGATCGGCACCGTCTTCAGCTACGTCCTGATTCACCGCGCGGCGACCGCGCCGTCCCTGATCGCGGCGATCATCGTCTTGCAGATCAGCCTGAACTTCATGCTCAACCCCCTGGCCGCGGTCCTGCCCGAGCGCGTGCCGGCCCATCAGCGGGGCATGGTCGCCGGCTTCACGGGTCTGGCCTATCCGCTGTCCAATCTGTTCGGAGCCGTGGCGATCGGCCTTTGGCTGACGGTCGAGATCGACAGGTTGGTCGCCGTCGTGGCGGTGACGGTCGCGATGGTGCTGCCCTTCATCGCGACCACTGTCCGTGCACCCTCGCTGGGCGGCGTTCGCACAGGTCGGAGCGTGTCATTCACGGCCCTGGCCGATCGCGACTTCCTGCTCGCCTTCGCGTCGCGCCTGCTGGTCCAGACGGCCGTGGCGATGAATGTGCTCTATCTGCTGTTCTTCCTGGATCAGGACACGAACATCGCGCGCGTCCTGCCATCGGTACGCATCGAGATGGTGGCCGGGGGCCTGCTCATCGTTTCCACCGGTCTCGCCGTCGTCGCGGGTCTGGTCGGCGGACGGTTGTCCGACAGGATCGGAAAACGCCGCCGGATCGTGTTCACCGGTGCCGCTCTTCTGGCTGCGGGAACCCTCCTGATGGCGGCGTTCCCGCAGTGGCCGGGACCGCTGATCGCACAAGCCGTCTTCGGCATCGGCGTCGGAATGTACGGGATAACCGAGGCGGTTCTTGCCGCAGAGGTGCTGCCCAGCCCAGAAGACGCCGGCAGAGACCTCGGCCTGATGAATGTGGCCTCCACCGCTGCACAGATGCTGGCACCCGCTCTGGCGCTGGCCGCCCTGGCCTGGTGGAGCGAGGATTTACGGATTGTCTATCTGGCAGGATCCGCATTGGCGATGCTGGGCGGATTTCTGGTGCTGGGCCTGTCTCGCGTGCGCTGAACGGTTGGCGGCTCCCTGATCCCTTAAGTCGAGCCCATCGCGAGAAAGGCGCGCCCGGCGCTGAAATCACCAGCGATGAAACGCGCCGTCGCCACGCTGCCGTCGCGGAAGTGGAACTCGACCAGAAAGGGTTCGCGTGGGTCCAGCGCCGCCAGCGCCGAAGTCGTCTGGGCCGGGAAGCGCCAGGCCTCGCCCGAGCGGCGCTCGGCAGCCAGAAGACCTTCGTCCGCTGGCGACACGCCCGTGGCCCACAGGCTGGTGCGGACCGACACGGGTGGGAGAGTGTCATGTAACAGCCACGGGCGCGGCAGGAGGGACGCGTCGCGCATGACGACACGCGCCGCGACCGGGCGGGGCTTGCCCGGGAAGGAAACGACCGTGCTAAGCACCGGATCGGTGCCGCCGAACCCAAACTGAACCGGGGCCGCGCCGCTGGCCGAGGCCTGCATCAGACGCCAGGTCGGGGTGGAGTAGCTGCCGCGATTGGCCGACCAGCCTTCGAAATCCATGCGCGGCATGCGCGACCAGCCGGCGAAGGCATTGTCGACGCGGGCCCTCACCGTCTTCAGGTCCGGATTGGCGCACGAGATCGCGGCGGCGCGCGAGTGGGCCCGGGCGGCGGTGGCGCTGAGGTCGGCATGCGCCGCCCCTGAGCGCAGGGCCGCGCCCCGGGCCTGATAGGCGGCGGCGGTCAGGGCGGCATTTACGCGCGGCTGGAACAGGTCGCAGCGGGCATCGGCCGCCAGGACGAAGCTGCGTTCGTAATAAGTCTGCGCCGGATCGGCCCGGGCGGGCGCGGCCATGACCAGCAGCCCGGCCGCCAGCATGGCGGCACGCGCACCGCGCGTCCGTGACCGGTCGCGCTTCGTCTTTTCGGCGTTCTGCCCTATCGTCATGAGGCGACCCTTAGACGCCCATGCGTTCCGGTCCGGTTTCCGAGCAGGGTGAACGAATTGCTTCTTTCCAGCGATCTGTGGGTGTCCGCCCTGATCCGCCGCGCCGAACTGGCAGGCTCATTTGCGACCGTGGCGCGCAAGGGCGACGCGCGCGCCGGCACCGTCATCGTCAAGGCCTTCGACACCTCCACGCGCCGCGCCCGTCTTTATAGTGAAGCCTTCGGCCCCGATGGCGAGCGCCTGTGGATGCAGCCGGTCGAGAGCGAGCTCGAAAGCGAGCTGGACGCCTATGTCCAGCGCCAGATCGGCTATGACCCCGACGTCTGGGTGGTCGAGATCGAGGACCGCGAGGGACGGCACTTCATTACGGAAAAGGTGGCGGACGAGCGTGGCTAACCAAAGCTGAGCCGTAAAGGCGGTTGGTGCGAAATCCTTAACCGCGTTCGCAAACGGAACCGCAAGTGCATCTCGCTAGGGTCACCTCCAACGGGCCAGAACGGTCCGGCCTGTGGTGGTGTGTCCCGATGCTGTTTCTTCTGAACGACGTGGTGTTCGACCTGGACGCGACCTGCCCGGTCACGCCCGGCGACGCGCGCCGTTTCGAGACGCTGGGGCTGGACTATGTGCTGGAGCTGGGCTGCGAGCTGTTCGCCGAGGACCCACTGCTGCATCTGAACGATCCGCAGCGGGCGCGTCGTCTGGCCTGGCTGATCCACGACCGCAGCCCGGAAGTGAACGCCGCCCTGTTCGCCGCGCCGGAGGCCGGTTGCGACCCCGACCTGGTCGAGCCACGATTCTGCGCCCTGCCCGACGTTGTTCTGGGCCAGCTTCAGCGCAAGAATGCGCGCGGCAAGCTGGACGCCGTCGCCGCCGACCGCGCCGTCTGGAACCGCCTGGCGGCCTAAAGCACCAGACGGAATACCGTGTGCACGATCACCGCTGCGGCGATGATCACGCCGAAACCGGTCATCAAACAGATCGCCGGATGCGGGCCGTCGCGGTGGGAGTTCGGGGGTTTGTGGTCGTGGATCAGGGCCATGTCCGTTCCTTCGTTTCCAAAGGCGGCGCCCGATTGCGTGACCGGAACGTCTCGCCTGCAAGGACAATGGACCCGATAACCCTGCCTTGCCAAGGGGTATTCGCACTCGCCGGTAGACGTTGCCTGCGTCCGCGCATCGGGTGACTTTTGGGGCGGTCCGCGCTAGGTCGCGCGGCTCAAGGAAACTCCATGTCTAAACTGACCATCGAACAGGAGGCCCTGCGTCGCAGGACCTTCGCCATCATTGCCCACCCCGACGCCGGCAAGACCACCCTAACCGAGCATATCCTGCTGGCGGGCGGGGCCATTCGTGCGGCCGGGGCCGTGCGGGCGCGGGGCGAGAACCGGCGCACGCAGTCCGACTGGATGAAGATCGAGAAGGAACGCGGGATCTCCGTCAGCGCCTCGGTCATGACGTTCGAGCACACGACATCCGACGGCGTCGCCAAGATGTTCAACCTGCTGGACACCCCGGGCCACGAGGACTTTTCCGAGGACACCTATCGCACTTTGACCGCCGCCGACTGCGCCATCATGGTTCTGGACGCCGCCAAGGGGATCGAGCCGCAAACGCTGAAGCTGTTCGAGGTGTGTCGTCTTCGGGATATCCCGATCATCACCTTCATCAACAAGCTGGACCGCGAGGCCCAGGATCCGATGGCCCTGCTGGACGAGATCGCCAGCCGCCTTCAGCTTGACCCCGCGCCCATCTGGTGGCCGGCCCAGAGCGGCAACCGTCTGCGCGGCATGGTCGAGATGGGCACCGGCCGGTTCCAGCCCTATGCCAAGAAGCCTGCGGGATCCAAGGAGGACGTACCCCACCCCGAGGCCCTGCCCCTGGCCGACGCCGCACACTATTTCGAAGAGGGCGAGCATCAGGAGATGATCGAGGCGCAGGAGCTGGTCGAGGCCGGCTACCCGACTTTCGACCGTCAGTCGTTCCTGGAAGGTCATATGACGCCTGTGCTGTGGGGCTCGGCCCTGCGCCATTTCGGCATCGACGAACTGCTGGCTGCCATCGGCGAATGGGCCCCGCCGCCCAAGGTCATGAAGGCCCAGAAGGCGGCTCCACCCGAAACCCGCAACGCCCCCGCCCCCGTCGATCTGACGGTCGATCCGGGCAGCAGCGAAGTTACCGGCTTCGTCTTCAAGGTCCAGGCCAATATGGACCCGAACCACCGCGACCGCATCGCCATGTTCCGCATGGCCAGCGGCTCGTTCAAGCGCGGCATGAAGCTGAAGGTCCAGAACACCGGCAAGCAGCTGTCGGTCAACGCCCCGATCATGTTCTTCGCCAGCGACCGCGAACTGGCCGAGGACGCCTTTGCCGGCGACGTGATCGGCATTCCGAACCACGGCGTCCTGCGGGTCGGCGACAGCCTGTCGGAAAGCGGCCTGATCCGGTTCGCCGGCCTGCCCAACTTCGCGCCGGAAATCCTGCAGCGCGTCCGGGTCAAGGATCCGCTGAAGGCCAAACACCTGAAAAAGGCGCTCGACGGCCTGGCCGAGGAAGGCGTCACCCAGCTGTTCCGCCCCGAATTGGGCAGCGACTTCATCGTCGGAGCCGTCGGCCAGTTGCAGTTCGAGGTCATGGCCGACCGTCTGGGCGAGGAATACGGGCTGGAAGTCATCTTCGAGCCGAGCCCTTACGCCGAAGCCCGCTGGGTCGGCGGCTCAAAGGCCGACGTCGAGGATTTCGCCGGCAAATACCGCGGCCAGATGGCCACCGATATCAACAACGACCCCGTCTTCCTCGCAAAGTCCAGCTGGGAAACCGGCTATGTCGGCGAACGCTTCCCGAATGTGGCCTTCACACGCACGAAGGAGCGGGGCTAGAACCCGAGCCGATTTGGCCTTTTCCGTGCCGCCTCGCCGTGGTTGTGTGCGGCCCGAAGACGCCACCGATGGCGTGGAGGTCTGAATGCTTGTCGCGGCTTTGATGGCCTGGAGCGTTATGGAGCCGCAGGCGGCTGCGGCCCCGCGTCTGACGGCGCCCACCTATGCCGAGGCTCTGCGCTGTTCGGGCCTGACCCAGGCGGCGTCGGAGCTGGAAGGTGGGGAGAGCGGCGAGGGTCAGGCGCTATATGATGCAGCGCTTTACTGGTCGCTGACCACGATCCAGTCCGGCCAGGCCGCGCGGCGTCCGACGGCGACGGTGGAGGCCGAGATGACGCGCGCGCGGGTGCAGGCCGTGCGCGAACTGACGGCGCGGAATGAGACCGCGCAGACGGCCTTGAGCGCTTGCCGTGCGCGCACGCCGTCCTTGGGCTGAAGCCCACCCACGTCAGCTTTCGTCGGATTCGGGGGGCTTGTTCCGCCATACAACCGACGGCTATCTGGCCGCTCAACTGGGGAACCGTGTCATGAAAATCACCGCCATCCTGTCGCTGTCCACAGCCGCTGCGCTGCTGGCCGCTTACCCTTCGGGCGTCACAGCCCAGGACGCGCGAGGGCTGGAGCGGACGGTGACCGCCACCGTCTTCAGGTCTTTGAGCGCCGCAGAGGTGAGCGACGTTTTGGGCCGTCAGGGCTACAAGTCCGTGGAAAAGAAGAGCGAAACCGAGTTCAGCATCACCACCACGAGCGGCTTCCGTTTCCGTGCGCAGTTGATGGCGTGCGATGTAGAAGGCCATCCCCCGGGATGCCTGGGTCTGATGCTGCGCGCGGCCTGGATCATTGAGGATGGCAATGCACCCAAGGTCACTCCGGTGGTCGCGGATTTCAACTCGCGCTTCCGGATCGGCAAGGCCTTGATCGAGGACGACTCCGTCTATCTGGAACGCTACGTGATCACTGACGGCGGCGTGACGCTGGATCACATCGGTGAAGAGGTGGACGAGTTTCTGGGGTCGGCTGACGCTCTGCGGGCCAACCTGTTTGACGCCCTGAAATAGACTTCCCCACGGCCAAGCCGAACCGCCGGGCTGGCGTCGCGTTTGCGTGGGACGGCCCCGGGGCGCATCCTTCGTCCCGAACCGGGATAACGGAGTCGCATCGCCCATGTTCGAGTTCGGTCGTGACCTGCGTAAGCTGTTCGAAAAGGCGCGCGAGAGCGACGATCTGGGCTGGCTGGAACTCATCGGCGCCGACCTGATCGAGGCCGAGGCGCGGCGCGAGACCACCGACGCGGGCCGGGTGTCCTGTGCCCGTCCCTTCGAAGCCTGGATGCGGGCCTCTCTTCTCTGGCGCGACCATGCGCGGCGCACCGGGTCGGCGGCGTCGCTGACCAAGGCCGCGTCCTGTGCATCCGATGCCGCGAGACACGCCCGCACGACCGATCAAGCCGCGGCCGCGGGGCTGGAGGCTGGCGAAATCCACCTGGCCCGCTTCGATCTGTTCGGCGGACCGGAACGGCTGATTGTGGCCACCGGCGATGTGCAGGCCTTGTACCCGGAGCGCGCGAGAACACAGGCTTGGGCCGTGGCGCTCGGCGCAAGACTGGCCGCGCGCCGCACCGACATGAACCCCTCGCAGGACGCTGCACCCACGGCGCTCGCGCTGTTCGACGCCGCCCGTCGCGAGCAGCGTCACCTGCCCGCCACCGTCGCCGACGAGTTGACCCTGGATTGGGCCGGGCTGGCCCTGCGGCTCGGGATCGAGCGACGCGACATCGTCCTGCTGGACCGGGTGGGTCAGGACTTGCGTGCCCTGGTCGAAGCCTCCGCACCGGAACAGCGCCCGATCACGCGGGCGCGGGCCCTGACGCTGGCAGCGGTCGGGCTGAAGGCGCTGGCCGGTCTGGCGGGCGACACGACAGCCGAAGCCCAGGGGCAGGCCCTGTTCGACGCCGCCGCCGATCAGTTCACGCCGGACCACAGCCCGCTGGACTGGGCGGCGGTCCAGTTGGCCCAGGGCCCGACCCAGACGCCGCTGCTGATCCTGGCCCAGGCCGAGGCGATGACGCGCGAGCCGGGCCTGATGCTGGGGGCCATGGCCCGCGAGCGTCGCCTGTCCGCCGAGGCGTCGCTGGCCGAGGCCATGGGCGATGTGAAGGCCATCCAGGGTCTGGAGGCGATGGTGCATCGCCGCCTTGCCGCGCCTGTCAGCCGACCCCCGCTGGACTGGGCGGCCGACCAGATCGGCATGGCGCATCTGATGCTGGCGCGTAGTCGTCTGACCGGTACGTCAGCGAGCGCCGTCGGCATGATGCTGGCCGAGGCATCGACGACCGCGCGGGAATGGGGCGCGACCGCCCTGGCCGAACGCGCCGAGCAGGTGTCGCTTCGGATGGCGCGGGCCTAGCTGCCGACCGCCACGAAGCCACCGTTCAGGAAGCCGGGCTTGCCATAGCGGAACGGCGTGCCGTCCTCGGCCATGACCCGCCCGCCGGCGGCCTCAAGCACCGCCTGGCCCGCCGCGGTGTCCCATTCCGAGGTCGGGCCGGTGCGGGGATAGGCATCAAAGCGCCCCTCGGCGATCAGGCAGAACTTGAGCGATGAATCCGTGCCCTGCCAGTCCATGCAGCCGTGGCGCGAGGCCAGTCGCTGGGCCTCCTCGTCCGTCAGGCTGTGGCTCATGACCGCGACAGGGCGAGCCGGGCGGTCGCGGACCTTGATAGCCTGCCAGCCCTCACCGAAGCGGCGACGGAAGGCTCCGCCGTCGGGATGCGGGCCGCTGCGCCAGGTGGTCGAGGTCGCGGGCGCCGTCACCACCCCGGCGACCACCGCATCGCCGCGCACTAAGGCGATGTTGACGGTGAAGCTTTCCTTGCCCGCCACGAAGCCGCGCGTGCCGTCCAGCGGATCGATCAGCCAGAACCAGTCGCCGGTGATGGCGGGCACACCGCCGTCGGCCACCGCTTCTTCCGCCACGGCCTGCACGTCCGGATACAGAGCTGCCAGCCGCGACAGGATCAGGGCCTCGGCCTGCTGATCGGCCAGGGTGACGGGGCTGTCGTCGGCTTTGGTGGTCACCACCGTGCCGGTCCGCCAGTAGGGCAGAATGACCCGAGCGGCGTCCTCGGCGATGTCGGCCAGGGCTTCGGTCAGGGCACCGGAGGCAAGGTCTGCGATCAGGTCGGGTCTGGCGGCGGCGATCATTCGCGCTGCGATAGAGCATCCGCACGGTTTCATGAACCGGCAAATCAGGGCAGCGTCGCCGCATCTCCTCAAGTAATCCGTTTCCAAGGCCCGATGACCGATACCGATACGCTCGACGCCCCTGCCCGCCCTGCCGCCGACATGCCAGACGGCCAAGCCCTGGCCGCCCTGATCGCGGGCAAGCTGTGCCACGACTTTATCAGCCCGGCGGGGGCGATCTCGTCCGGTCTGGACCTGCTGAAGGACCCTTCGGCCCAGGACATGCGCGACGACGCCATGGGCCTGATCGAGGCCAGCGCGGCCAAGATGGTCGCCCTCGTCGCCTTCGCCCGCGTCGCCTTCGGGGCCGCCACGACCTCGGAGACGTTTTCGGGTGGCGAACTGGGTGGGATCGTCGATGCCCTGACCGGCGGCGGTCGCGCCAGCCTGGTCTGGAAAGTGCCGGACCAGACCTGGTCCAAAGCCCAGTCGCGGGCGCTGGTCAATCTGGCCTATCTGACCATGGCGGCCCTGCCGTCCGGCGGCATCGCCACCGTGTCCAGCCGCGTCGAGGACGGTATGGTTGTGTTCGAGGGCCTGGCCGAGGGCACGCGTGCGCGCTTGAAACCCGAGGCGATCGCTGGCCTGGCGGGTCAACCGCTGACCGAGGGCCTCCAAGGCCAATGGATTCAGCCCTACTGGCTGTGGCTGACGGCCCACGATGCGGGGGGAAACCTGACGGTACAGGCCGAAGAGGGGCGAGTTATCCTCACCGTCACAATACCCGCGTAATGTCTTAACGCGGCTTGCCAAGGTTCCGTTAACCGGCTCCGACCATCATAGGGGCGTCGCACACGTAAACGTTGTGGACGCCAGTCGGAGTGACACTGTCTTGACCCCCAGAACCTGTCTGATCGTCGATGACAGCCGCATCATCCGCAAGGTGGCGCGCCGGATCGTCGAGGGCCTGGGCTTCGAGGTCGACGAGGCAGGCGACGGTGCCGAGGCCTTGATCTTCTGCTCGTCTTCCATGCCGGAGGTGATCCTGCTGGACTGGTCCATGCCGGTGATGGATGGGATGGCCTTTCTGCGTCGGCTGCGCACCCTGCCCGGCGGCGGCGCGCCGAAGGTCCTGTTCTGCACCATCGAGACCCGCGCCGAACGCATCGCCGAGGCCCTTTCCGCCGGGGCCGACGACTATGTAATGAAGCCGTTCGACGGCGACATCCTGACCTCCAAATTCGCCGAAGTGGGAGCCGTCTGACCTGATGTCACCGGACGATTTCGATCGCCTGCAAGCCCTGATGTCCTCGCGTGCGGGGATGCGGCTGACGCGCGAGCGGATGAAGCTGGTCGAGCATCGGCTGGGGCCGGTGGCACGGGCGCAATCGTTCGAAAGCGTCGAGACCATGCTGGCGGCGCTGTGGGCCAAGCCGGTGGCCTCGCTGGGCTGGGCGGTGATCGAGGCCCTGCTGACGCCGGAGACCTGGTTTCGACGTGATCGGTCATCGTTCGACACCTTCGCCGGGGAACTTCTGCCCGCCCTGTCTGCCGCGCGGGGCGGAGCGCCCGTCACCGTCTGGTCCGCAGGGTGTTCGACGGGGCAGGAGGCCTGGTCCCTGGCCATGCCGGCGCTGGAACAAGGGCTGGCCATCGAGGTTACGGGGACCGACCTGTCACGCCGGGCGCTGGAGAAGGCCAAGTCGGGCGCCTACACCGGTTTCGAGATCCAGCGGGGGCTGAAGGCCCAGACCATGCTGCGCTGGTTCGATCAGGTCGAGGACACCTGGGTCGCCAAGCCGCAACTGAAGGCCGCGGTGCAGTTCGCCCGCTCCAACCTGGTCGAGCCGCCCAAGGACGACTATCGCTTCGATGTCATCTTCTGCCGCCATGTGCTCAGCGACGCCGAGCCGTCGCGGCGGGGCGACATCCTGGACAATCTGGAGCGTCGGCTGGTCGACGACGGCTGCCTGTTCCTGGGGCCTGACGAGCAACTGGCCGGCGACAGCGTGGCCTTCCGACCCGTGGCGGGCCGCAAGGGCCTGTACGTCAAGGCCCCGTCGGCGCTGAGGCGCGCGGCTTAGTTTTTTGTCCGCTCATCCCGGCGAATGCCGGGACCCAGATGCAGAAACTCAGACAGCCGAAGCAGTATGCTCAGTGCACGGGCAAGCGAAAGCGAGTCATGTGATCTGGATCCCGGCATTCGCCGGGATGAGCGGAAATCGTGTGTGATCGTCCCGGGATGACGCTGCTCGAATAGGCCGCTAGCTTGCATCCGTCTTGGGGGAGGAACCGCGCATGCGTCTGGTCGCACTGGTTGGATCACTGGCTCTGGCGCTGCTGCTGGCCGTGCTCGCCTTGCAGAGTCCCTCGCCGCGCGACGCCAGCGCCAACGGTGATCTCTTTTCCGCCACTCGCGCCATGATCATCGTCCGCGAGATCGCCCAGCGCCCCCATCCCATAGGCTCGGCGGACCATGCGCGCGTGCAAGCCCTGCTGGTCCGGCGCATGCAGGCGCTGGGCCTGCAAGTCTCGGCCCAACGCGGGCCGCTGTCGCCCCGGGCCGTGCAGCGTATCGAGCGCTCGGGCCTGACCCTGCCGCCAGAGGCCCTGACGGCGACCAATCTGATCGGCGTACTGCCCGGCAGCCGTCCCGACCTGCCGGCTGTCGCCATGATGGCGCACTATGACACCGTGCCCGAAAGCCCCGGCGCGGCGGACGACTCCACGGGCGTGGCCGCCATTCTGGAATCCGTCCGCGCCATCCGCGCGCGCGGTCCGGCGGAGCGGACGCTGGTGGTCATCCTGACCGATGCGGAGGAGTTGAACCTGGACGGGGCCCGCATCTTCTGGGGCGGGCATCCCTTGCGCGACCGCATCGGAGCGGTGGTCAATCTGGAGGCGCGCGGCGGCGGCGGTCGGGCCATGATGTTCGAGACCGGGCGCGGCAATGCCCAGACCATCGACCTGTTCGCCGACATCGCCGGACGTGTGGACGGAGGGGTGACGTCCAACGCCCTGGCTGTCTTCGTCTACAGCGTTATGCCCAACGGCACCGACTTCACCGTGCCGCGCGAGCGGGGCGTGCAGGGCATCAACCTGGCCTTTATTGGGCGACCGGACCAGTATCACGCCCAGGCCTCCACGCCCGACGCCCTGGATCAGGGCAGCGTCCAGCATATCGGCAGCCAGGCGCTAGAGATGACCGATGCGCTGCTGAGGGCCGAGGCCCTGCCCACCGCGGCCTACGACACCGTCTATGCCGACCTCTTCGGGCGAGCGGTGATCGGCCATCATCCGGCCTGGGGCTGGAGCCTGCTTCTACTCGCGATCGGTGCGCTGGGCATCGCCGTCTGGCGGGCGCGGTCGCATGCGGGTCTGACCCTCGCGGACAGCGGGCGCGGTGTCATCGAGGCCGTCTGGTTCGTCTCCACCGGCATCGTCCTGACCCAGGCCGTACGGCTGCTGGCCGGGCCGCTGTCCGCCCGCGCCGAGAGTGCGGAGGCCTACTACATCCTGCTGGCCCGCCTGCCGTGGATCGAGGCAGGCACCGTGTTGACTGTTCTGGCTGTCGGGCTGGCAGTGCTGGGCGGGCGCGCTCGGTCCGACCCGCGCGTGACGGCAGGCGGAATCGCCCTGGCCGCGCTGATGACCATAGGCCTGGGCGGCGTGGACTATGTGGTCGTCGGGGCAGCCGCTGTCGCCATCGCCCTGTCCTTCCTGCCCAAACTGGCGGTGAAGACCGTCTGGGGCGGCTGGAGCGGCCTGATCGGCCTGGTCGTCGTGCTGGCAGGTCTGGCCCAGTTCGCCGCGCCGCAGACCGCCTTCCTGTTCCTGTGGCCCGCCCTGCTGGCCGGCGTCGTCGCCGCGATCACGGCCTTCATCGATCCCGGCCTGACCCGGCGCGCCAGCCTCATCCCCATCGGTATCGGAGCCGTTCTCGGCGTCGGCTGGCTGATGACCCTGGCCCATCCGGTGTTCCTGGGCATCGGCATGGACCTGCCCGCCGTCCTGGTGCTGCTGGGCCTGCTGATGCTGATGTTCGTAAGACCGCTGTCGCCGGAGCGGTCGGCGGTGCGACCGCTGCTTGCGGCGGGCCTGATCGCTCTCATGCTGGGCGGAGCCCTGTCGCTGGCCAGCCGGATCGCCGAGCCCTCGCCGCCGCCTCAGCCGCCGTCGGTCCAGACCGTCTTGTAGAGGTCGAAGCGGCGGTCGCGCAGGTTGCGCACCGTCCCCTGCGACTTCGCCCAGGCCAGGTCCGACAGGTCCAGATCGGCGACCGTGACCGTCTCTACATTCTCCGACGCCTCAGCCGCGATGCCGTCGCGGGCGAAGGGGAAGTCGCACGGCGTCAGGATGCAGGACTGGGCATACTGGATGTCCATGTTCTCGACATTGGGGAGATTGCCGACATTGCCCGACATGGTGACATAGCACTGGTTCTCGATGGCCCGAGCCTGCGAACAGTACCGCACGCGCAGATAGCCCTGCCGGTTGTCGGTGCAGAAGGGCACGAAGAGCAGCCGCGCCCCCTCGTCCACCAATCGCCGCGCCAGCTCCGGAAATTCGCTGTCGTAACAGATCAGCACCCCGATCGGCCCGCAGTCGGTCGGGATGGCATGGACCCGGTCGCCGCCCTTGATGTTCCACCAGTGCCGCTCGTTCGGGGTGGGGTGGATCTTCTCCTGCTCGTGCACCGAGCCGTCGCGCAGGAAGACATAGGCGACGTTCTGGATGTCGCCGTCCTCGGCCCGCGTCGGGTGCGAACCGCCGATGATGTTGATGTTGTATTCCACCGCCAGCTTGCGCAGGGCCTCGACGAAACGCGGCGTATAGCGGGTCAGGGCCTCGATCGATTCCTGGGGCGTCAGCTTCTTCTTCTCCAGCGACAGCAGCTGGAGGGTGAACAGCTCGGGAAAGACCACAAAGTCTGACCGGTAATCCGAGGTCACATCGACGAAATATTCGACGTTCGAGATGAACTCCTCGAAGCTCTCGACCTTGCGGGCCTGAAGCTGGACGGTCGCGACACGCACCGTCTCCTTGGTGGCGAAGGCCGCGCCCTTGCCCCGCGCCTCGACGTGATAGGGATTGCGCCAGACCATGTGGGCCGCGTGTCCCATCGAGGCGGTGTCGGACGTCATATAGTTTTCCAGCACCCCGACCGGCTCGAACCCGCCGCGCAGGTGAAAGCCGATGACCGGGTCGTTCAGCTGGCGCGCCGTCACCGCATCCAGATAGTCGCGGGCCTGGGGATAGGCCCCCTTCTTCTTCGCCAGCCCGGGCATGCGGCCGCCAAAGACTATTCCCTTCAAATTTTCGGCCTCGCACAGTTCGCGCCGGGCGTCGTACAGCCTCTGGCCGATACGTAGGCGACGACGGCTGGGGTCGACACAGACCTCCATGCCATAGAACCAGTCGCCGTCGGGGTCGTGGCGCGCCGCATAGCCGTTGCCGGTGATCTGATCCCAGGTGTGCGGGGCCATGGCGATGGCCTCGTCGATGCGGAAACCGGCGGCATAGCCGACGATGGCCCCCTCATATTCCACCACGAACTGCCCTTCGGGATATGTGGCGATCTGGCCCCTCAGCATGCCGGGCGTCAGGGACATGCCCCCCTGCCGGTATACCTTGGTTCCTAGCCGGGTGATCGCGTCGACATCGGTCAGGGCGGCATTGCGGATGGTCAGGACGGCAGGCTTTGCGGATTTTGTCATGCGCCCCTAACGCTCAGCTTGGCCATTGGATCAGCGCCGTGCGGGGAAATGCGATACGTCAAAATCGGTCGCATCGTTCAGCGCGCCAAAAAGAACATATTGGCAACCGGAACAAACCGTGCACATAGTCCATCTCACAGGGAGCGGGTCACGATCACAGGATCGAAGGCGGGCCTCTCCCTCTACGGGTACCGAACGGGAATCATGGCAAGGGAGAGTGGTAAGGTGGCAGCACAGGCGGCATTGAAATTGGTGGGCAAGGACGACGGCGACAAGCAACGCGCCTTGGAGGCGGCGATCGCGCAGATCGACCGCGCCTTCGGCAAGGGCTCGGTCATGAAGCTGGGCAAGAACGGCACGACCGAGGCCATTCCCTCGGTCTCGACCGGTTCGCTGGGTCTGGACATGGCCCTGGGCATCGGCGGCCTGCCGCGCGGACGGGTGATCGAGGTGTTCGGGCCGGAAAGCTCGGGCAAGACCACACTGGCCCTGCACACCGTGGCCGAAATCCAGAAGGCCGGCGGCGTCGCCGCCTTCGTTGACGCCGAACATGCGCTGGATCCGGGGTATGCCCAGAAGCTGGGCGTCAATCTGGATGACCTGCTGGTCTCGCAACCCGACACGGGCGAACAGGCGCTGGAGATCGTCGACACCCTGGTGCGCTCCGGGGCCGTGGACATCGTGGTGGTCGACTCGGTCGCCGCCCTGACGCCCCGTGCCGAAATCGAAGGCGAAATGGGCGACAGCCTGCCCGGTCTTCAGGCGCGCCTGATGAGCCAGGCCCTGCGCAAGCTGACCGCCTCGATCAACAAGTCGCAGTGCATCGTCCTGTTCATCAACCAGATCCGTCACAAGATCGGGGTGATGTACGGCAGCCCCGAGACGACGACGGGCGGCAATGCGCTGAAGTTCTACGCCTCGGTCCGCCTCGACATCCGCCGCACCGGCGCGATCAAGGACCGCGACGAGGTCGTGGGCAACACCACCCGCGTCAAGGTCGTCAAGAACAAGGTCGCACCGCCGTTCCGCGAGGTCATCTTCGACATCATGTACGGCGAAGGCATTTCCAAGCTGGGCGAGATCATCGACCTGGGCGTGAAGGCCGGCATCGTCGAGAAGTCGGGCAGCTGGTTCTCCTATGACAGCCAGCGGATCGGTCAGGGGCGCGAGAATGTGCGCAACTTCCTGAAGGCTAACCCCGACGTCGCCGACTCGATCGAAAAGGCCGTCCGCGCCTCCACGACCAAGATCGCCGACGAACTGCTGGGCACGCCCGAGCCGGACGAAGGTCAGGACCTGGAGGGGTGATCAACCGCGCTCAGGTCGCGAGCCACCGCGTGGCAAGCGTTAGCGCCCAAAGAAAGATCACCTTCTGACTTTGCACTTTTGGACTCGGCTTATCGGAGTCCAAACCAACCTTCTCCGGTCGGGTCCAGGTGACCCGCCATGACCCTGCCGGGCCAGACCGGACGAAGCGGCCGCCCGATCTCACGCGGATCGGGCGGCCTTTTTTGTGAACCCGAGCCCGGCAGACGAGGCTGCTGGTGATGCATTGGGTTCCAAAGCCCTATATGACGCCCGTTCCGCCTTTTCCTGACCGAGACGACCGTTCGCCATGTCCAGCCTGAAACAGATCCGATCGACCTTCCTCGACTATTTCGCGGCCGACGGTCACGCCAAGGTCCACTCGGCACCGCTGGTCCCTCAGAACGATCCGACCCTGATGTTCGTCAATGCGGGCATGGTGCCGTTCAAGGACTATTTCACCGGCGCGGCGACACCGCCCTACCCGCGCGCCACGTCGTCGCAGAAATGCGTCCGTGCCGGGGGCAAGCACAACGACCTGGACAACGTCGGCTACACCGCCCGCCACCTGACCTTCTTCGAGATGCTGGGGAATTTCAGCTTCGGCGACTACTTCAAGGACCACGCGATCGACAGCGCGTGGAAGCTGGTCACGAACGACTTCGGCCTCGACCCCAAACGCCTGCTGGTCACCGTCTATATCGACGACGACGAGGCCGCCGCGATCTGGAAGAAGGTCACGGGTTTCAGTGACGACAAGATCATCCGCATCGCCGGCGCCGACAACTTCTGGGCCATGGGCGACAGCGGCCCCTGCGGCCCCTGCACCGAGATCTTCTGGGACTATGGCGACCACGTCCCCGGCGGCCCTCCCGGTTCGCCGGACGAGGACGGCGACCGGTTCGTGGAGATCTGGAACAACGTCTTCATGCAGTTCGAGAAGGAGAACGACGAGATCGTTCGCAACCTTCCCAAGCCCTCGGTCGACACCGGCATGGGGCTGGAGCGCATGACCTCGGTGCTGCAAGGCAAGAACTCGGTCTTCGACACCGACCTGTTCCAGACGCTGATCGCCGCCTCCGAGGACGCCACCTCGACGAAGGCCGAGGGTGACCGCGCCGCCAGCCACCGGGTCATCGCCGACCATCTGCGCAGCTCGTCCTTCCTGATCGCCGACGGGGTAACCCCGTCGAACGAAGGCCGGGGCTATGTCCTGCGCCGGATCATGCGACGGGCTATGCGCCACGCCCATCTGCTGGGCGCCGGTGATCCCCTGATGCACCGGCTGGTGCCGACGCTGGTCAGCGAAATGGGCGAGGCCTATCCCGAGCTGGCCCGCGCCCAGGCGACTATCGAGGACACGCTGAAGCAGGAAGAGATCCGTTTCCGCACCACCTTGGGCCGCGGCATGGGCCTGCTGGAGGACGCCACGCGCGATCTGACGGAAGGCGGCGTCATCCCCGGCCAGACGGCATTCACCCTTTACGACACCTATGGCTTCCCGCTGGACCTGACCCAGGACGAGGCCCGCCGTCGCGGCTTCACCGTCGATACCGCCGCCTTCGATGAGGCGATGGAAGAGCAGAAGACGCGCGGCAAAGCCAATTGGAAGGGTTCGGGCCAGACCGCCTCGACCGGCGAATGGCTGGCGCTGAAGGACCGTCTGGGGTCGACCGTCTTCACCGGCTATGACGCCGTCGACGGCTCGGGCGAGGTGCTGGCGATTTTGAAGGACGGGGCCCAGGTCGACAGCGTCGAAACCGGCCAGACCGCCGAGATCCTGTTCGACCAGACCCCCTTCTATGGTGAGGGTGGCGGTCAGGCCGGCGACAAGGGCGAGATCGAATGGGAGGGCGGCAGCGCCCGCGTCCTGGACGTCCAGAAGCCGACGGGCGACCTATATGCCCACACGGTCGAGGTAACGTCAGGCACCCTGACCATCGGCACCCGCGCCCAGCTTCGCGCCGCCCCGGACGCCCGCCTGACGACCCGCGCCAACCACTCCGCGGCCCACCTGGTGCATGCCGCGCTGAAGAATGTGCTGGGCCCCCACGTCGCCCAGAAGGGTCAGCTGGTCGATGCCGAACGCATGCGTTTCGACTTCAGCCACAACGCCCCGGTGACCGAGGCCCAGATCGAGGCCATCGAGGCCGAGGTCAATGCGGTGATCCGCCAGAACCTGCCCGCCGAGACGAAGCTGATGGCCCCGCAGGAGGCCATCGCCGCCGGCGCCGTCGCCCTGTTCGGCGAGAAATACGGCGATGAGGTGCGTGTGCTGACGCTCGGCAAGAGCCTCACCGACGACAAGCCCTATTCGGTCGAACTGTGCGGCGGCACCCATGTCGCGCGCACCGGCGACATCGGCCTGTTCAAGATCACGGCCGAGACCGGCATCGCCGCCGGTGTCCGCCGTGTCGAGGCCCTGACCGGTGAGGCCGCGCGTCAGTATCTGGAAGGCCAGGCCGGGGTCGCTCGCAAGCTGGCCCAGACCTTCAAGATACAGCCGCTGGATGTGCCGGCCCGCGTCGAGGCCCTGACCACCGAACGCAAGGCGCTGGAGAAGCAGGTCGCCGATCTGAAGAAGCAGCTGGCGCTCGGCGGCGGCGGTTCGGCCAGTGCCGCCCCGGAAGAGATCAACGGCATCAAGCTGATCGCCCGCGTCCTGGACGGCGTCGACGGCAAGGGTTTGCGCGGCGTGGCCGAGGACTTCCGCAAGCAGGTCGGCAGCGGCGTCGTCGCCCTGATCGGCGTCACCGATGGCAAGGCCGCGATCACCGTGGCCGCGACTGCTGACGTCACGGATCGCGTCAACGCCGCCGACCTGGCCCGCGCCGCCGTTCTGGCGCTGGGCGGTCAGGGTGCCGGTGGCAAGCCCGACTTTGCCCAGGGCGGAGCGCCTGATGGGTTGCGGGCGGAAGAGGGTCTGGCCGCCGTGCGGGCGGCACTGGCGGGCTGATCCCGCCTATTCCGTCCGCAGGTCCACCGCCGCCAGCCGCCAAGTGAACAGGCCGCGGCGCTCCAGCAGCAGGGCCAGGTTGTTCTCCGGTCGGTCGCGGTCGGTCAGGGTGACGGCAAAGACATCCAGGCTGCGATAGCCCCAGGCCTTATGCAGGTCAGGCTCGTCACGACCCTTAACGGGCTCCGACGGCACGGCACCATCCGCGTCGGGGGCCTTGGCCGTGGTCACCATGGCGGCCACGCCCTGCGGCGTCACCACCGTATCGACCGCGCCCGAGATGAACATGGGGCCCAGCATGGTGGCCAGACCGCCCAGATTGTTTTCGACCACGCGCGGGTCGTTGCGCATCTCGGCGACCAGCAGGTCGTTCAGCTCGCCCTTCATGCTCTCGCGCAGGGCCGGGAAATCGACCAGCCGCTCCAAGGCGGCCTCGTCCCCCCGTTCGGCGGCGCGGATGATGGCCTGGCCGGTCAACACGGGCGCGGCCGCCCAGAAGCCGACAAGGCCGATGACGCCGGCGATCACCACGCCGGTAAGCAACTTCTTGATCATGGGTCCCTCTGGCGTCGAAACGCCCCCTGACGGTCAGGGTTGCCAGAAGTCGCGGCGCTGCGCCAGTGGCTCAGGGTGCGGATGCGGGTGTCGTCGGCACGGTGGGCTCAGCGGGCGGCAGACCGATATGTACCAGCCGCCAGTCAAACGGGCCCTTGCGCTCGAAGGTGAAAATGGTCTGGGCCTTCGATGGATCGCGCACCGCCAGTCGCGTGCGGTTCACGCCCCAATAGGCCAGGCGCGGCAAGGGGTCGCGGCGATCGGGCGAGACGGCGACACTGCGCGACGCGTCCCGCCCCTCGCCGCGCGTCAGGGCGGCCAGAGCGGCGGGGCTCAGATAGAGGTCGGGGTTTGGCCGGGCCGCAGCGGGACGCACCTGTTCGAACTGTCGCCGCATGGCCTCGATGGGATTCTCGAGAAATGACGGCGCGGGCGCGACAATGGCGGCGTTGCCCTCACCCAGTTGCGGACGCAGGCTGCGGCGCACCTCGGAGAAGTCGATCAGCCGGACCAGACCCTGCTCGTCACGCGCATCCGCCGCCGACCGGATGCCATAGAAGGCCACCACCGGGGCGACGAAGAAGCTGATCCCCGCCACGATGACGGCCAGCAGCAGCAGATTGCGGATCAGTCGGCCCAAGTGCTCGCCCTCTTCGCCTCCATCAGCGGAAGCGTGACCACAACGCGCCGCCCGGTGACCCGTTCAAACACAAACCCCGCCGGACGCAAATCCGGCGGGGTTGAATGACGTCCTGCGCTCAAGCAGCGAGCTACCGCGTGGCGAGCGGTAGCGCCCTTAAACTAGACCTTCATCGCGTTGGTCAGGTTTTCGGCGACCTTGTCGATGAAGCCTTCGGTGGTCAGCCAGCCTTGCTGATCGCCGACCAGCAGGGCCAGGTCCTTGGTCATGTGACCGGCCTCGACCGTCTCGACCACGACCCGCTCCAGGGTCTCGGCGAACCTGGCCAGTTCGGCGTTGTCGTCCAGCTTGGCCCGGTGCGCAAAACCGCGCGTCCAGGCGTAGATGGAGGCGATGGAGTTGGTCGAGGTGGCCTCGCCCTTCTGGTGCTGGCGATAGTGGCGGGTCACGGTGCCGTGGGCGGCCTCGGACTCCAGCACCTTGCCGTCCGGCGTCATCAGGACCGAGGTCATCAGGCCCAGCGAGCCGAAGCCCTGGGCCACCACGTCGGACTGGACGTCGCCGTCGTAGTTCTTGCACGCCCAGACGAAGCCGCCCGACCACTTGATGGCCGCGGCCACCATGTCGTCGATCAGGCGGTGCTCATAGGTCAGGCCCTTGGCCTTGAAGTCGGCGGCGAACTCCTTGTCGAACACGTCCTGGAAGATGTCCTTGAAGCGGCCGTCATAGGCTTTCAGGATCGTATTCTTGGTCGACAGATAGACCGGATAGTTGCGCTGCAGGCCGAACGAGAAGCTGG
>NZ_JAEMRO010000125.1 GCF_016463295.1 Brevundimonas sp. | reverse complement strand
TAGATGTTTCCACGAAGCTGGCGCTTCGTGCGGGATTCAAAGTCGAATTCCTCGATTTGACGCCCTTCGACGATCGCGACGCGCGTTTCTTCCGCATGTGCCGCATCGATAAGCATGGTCTTTGACATGGAGTGTCTCTCTCTGGCGCGCTCGGGCCATGACCGCCGGTACGTGACCGGTCGGTGTGGCGGCTCGCCGAATGGGGGTGAGGCGGGCGGGCGCAGGCGTCGTTCCTCGGCCACAGCGCGGCATGATGCCGTCGATGCAGGCGATGTCGGTCAAATCAGACCGGAGGGGAGCGCTGGCGGTAAAGCCCATGAGTTCAGTCAGTCCTGGTCGCGGTCGCGCCCGGTCAGGGGCGGTGCGGACCCGGTCTTCGAATCGTCGGGCCTTGTCGCCCGGTCGATCCTAGGATCAGTGGAAGTCCACCTGGCGAGGAGGGCGCGTCCGCTCCTGAACAGGTCAGGGAACGCGATCGGATCGCAGGCAGACAGATCATAGTCATGAAAATCATGAATTAAAAGGCACAGCTGTCTTAACCCCTTGGCGACGCCCGCCCGTCATCATGGTTGCAGAGTGATGAACGAGGCCTCCGTCAGAATGAGCGGGCTGTGGCGTAGCAATCCGACGCGTTGGACCCTGCGCCAGTGGGCGATGGCGGCTGTCGTGATGCTGGCGTTCGGCGTGGCGGTCTTTGCCGCGGGGCGGGGCCTGGCCACCGGCGCTATGGGTGAAGTCCTGCGTGTCCGGTTTGGCGGCGATGCCGAGCGGACGCGCGTCGTGGTCGATCTGGATCGCACCTCGCGCGGCGAGGTCGTTCAGTCCGGCGACGACGGCCATGTCGTGGTCGCGCTGGCGGGCATCGCGCCGGGGCAGACGCGAACAGGGCAGGGCAGTGGTCTGGTGCGCAACTGGCGGATCGCCGGTGCGGGCGGAGCTTCGCGCGTGGAACTGGACCTGAGCAGTACCGCCGAGATCGAGCGCCGCTTTCTGCTGCCGCCCGGCGACGGCATCGATCACTATCGCTATGTCATCGATCTGAAGGCCACAGGCCGGGCGCCGACCCCGCGCCCGGAACGCGGCGTGCGTTTGCCGACGCGCCGGGCCGAGCGGCCGCTGGTGGTCATCGATCCGGGGCACGGCGGGCGCGACCCCGGCGCGACCGGAACCACGACGCACGAAAGCGCCGTTACTCTGGCGGCGGCCCAGCTGCTGAAGCAGGAACTGGAGCGCACGGGCCGGTATCGAGTCCAGCTGACGCGCGATACCGATGTTTATGTCGGTTTGAACCGTCGCGTGGAGATCGCACGCCGGGCCGGGGCGGACCTGTTCATCTCCCTGCATGCCGACGCCATCGCGGATCCCGCTACGCGCGGGGCCAGCGTCTATACCCTATCCGAACAGGGGGCCGGGCGGGCGGTGCGTGAGTTCACGCGCGATGAGAACTGGCAGCAGAATCTGAATTTGCCGGGCCGCGATGCCTCGGTCGATCGCATCCTTCTGGACATGACTCAGCGCGCGACCCAGAATCGCTCGGCCCGCTTGGCGCGCACGTTGCTGGGCGAGATCGAACAGGCGGACCATCCGCTACTGCGCCGCAGCCATCGCGACGCGGGCCTGGCCGTTCTGTTGGCCCCCGATGTGCCCGCCGTGTTGCTGGAGATGGGCTATATGACCAATCCGGAAGACGAGCGGCTGCTGACCGACACCCGCGCCCGGCGTCGCCTCATTCGCGCCGTCGCAGCAGGCATCGACACCTATTTCCGGCAGGCCGACGGTGACGTACAGATGGCCGCGACCGGCGGAGCCGGACGGCCCTGAGCCCTAACATTCGGGGCCGTGTCATCGTCGCCCTAGCGAACCCCGGCGACGCAAGCTAAACCCACTCCGATGCACGCGCCCCGGAGTTTCAGGTGAGGATTGCCGAACGCTGGTTCGTAAGGGCGGGGATCGTCCTGCTGGGCGGCATCGCGGTGGCGGGGCTGGCCGTTGCCATCTATGCAGCCTGGCTGTTCCATGACCTGCCAGACGCGTCAGACCTGGCGGACTATCGCCCGGCGACCGCGACGCGGGTCTATGCCGGCGACGGCACTCTGATCGGCGAGTTTTCGGACGAGCGCCGGATCTATGTCCCTTATTCGCAGATTCCCGACACGGTGACGCAGGCCTTCCTCTCGGCCGAGGACAACGACTTCTTCAACCACGGCGGCATCGACGTGTCGGGCCTGGGCCGGGCCATGTTCAAGAACGTCTTCAACGCCGCCTCGGGTCGGCGACTGGAGGGCGGCTCGACCATCACCCAGCAGGTGGCCAAGAATGTGCTGCTGGAAGGCCAGACGGGCATCAACCGCAAGGTCAAGGAAGCGATCCTATCCAACCGCCTTGAGGCGACGCTGACCAAGGAGCAGATCCTCGAACTGTATCTGAACGAAATCTACCTCGGTTATCGCTCGTTCGGCGTGGCGGCCGCGGCCTACAACTATTTCGGCAAGTCGCTGAGCGAGCTGACTGCGGACGAGGCAGCGTTCCTGGCCGCCCTGCCCAAGGGACCGGCCAACTATCATCCCAAACGCTTTCCGGGTCGCGCGACCGGCCGCCGTGACTGGGTGCTGGGCGAGATGAACCAGAACGGCTGGCTGACGGATGCCCAACTGGTCGAGGCGCGCGCCAAACCGCTCGTCACCCAGGACGCCCCGCGCCGGGCCCAGTATGCCGATGCCGACTTCTTCGTGGAGGAGGCCCGGCGTCAAGCCATCGCCCGCTTCGGTCGCGAAGAGGTCAACCGCGGCGGATACTATATGCGTACCACGCTGGATCCGTCCCTTCAGTCGGCGGCACGCGATGCCCTGATGAAGGGGCTGGAGAATTATGATCGACGCCACGGCTGGCGCGGGGCCTGGGGCACGACGGACTTCGCCGACGGGTGGCAACAGGTCGCCCTGGCCGAGACGCGGCCACCCGAGCGCCGGGCCTGGCAGGCGGCAGCGGTCGAGAGCGTGTCCGGCAACAACGTTCGCATCATCACCGCCCGTGACGGCGACACTGGCAGCCTGCTGGCCGCCGACGCGGCCTGGGCCAATGCCAGCCGCCCGCTGAAGCGCGGCGATCTGATCTTCGTGGAGCCGACCGGGGGCCAGTTCGCCCTGAAACAGGTGCCGCGAGTGAATGGAGCCCTGGTCGCTATCGAGCCGCAGTCGGGCCGGGTGCTGGCGATGGTGGGCGGCTATTCCTACGCCCTGTCCAGCTTCAACCGTGCGACCCAGGCGGAGCGTCAACCGGGATCGGCCTACAAGCCCTTCGTCTATGCGGCGGCCCTGGAGGGTGACTTCACGCCGGCCTCGATCGTGCTGGATGCGCCAATCAGCTTTGCGGGCGGTGCCAATGGCGGCCGCTGGACGCCCGAGAACTACAGCCGTCAGTATTATGGGCCACAGACCCTGCGGCGCGGTCTGGAGCTGTCGCGCAACGTCATGACCGTGCGTCTGGCCCAGTCTGTCGGCATGAATAACATCGTGGCCCTGTCCGAGAAGATGGGCGTGGCCGACAACCTGACGCCCAATCTCTCGGTGTCGCTTGGGGCAGGGGAGACGACGCCCTACCGCCTGACCGCCGCCTATGCCGCCTTCGTCAACGGGGGCCGCAAGGTCGATCCCTATCTGATCGAAATGGTCCAGGACCGCGACGGCGAGACCCTGTATCGCGCCGATGACCGCCGCTGCCGGGACTGCGGGCGACCGTTCACGGGCCAGGAGTCGCCGCGGCTTGATCCGCGCGGCCAGCAGGTGATCGATCCGATCACGGCCTATCAGATCAGTTCCATGCTGGAGGGCGTGGTTCAGCGCGGTACAGCCGCCAGTGCGCGCGGCCTGGGTCGCTGGGTTGGCGGCAAGACGGGCACGACCAACGAATATCGCTCGGCCTGGTTCGTCGGTTTCTCGTCCGACATCGTGGTCGGCGTCTTCATCGGTTTCGACGACAACCGCCCGCTGGGCTATGGCGAGACGGGTACGACGGCGGCGGTGCCGGTATTCGCCGACTTCATGCAGACGGCCCTGCGCGAGCGTCCGGCGCGACCCTTCGTGCGGCCCAAGAACGCGATATTCCGCAGCGTGAATGGCATCGAGGAAGCCTTCCGTCCCGGCACGACCCGCCGGATCGAGGAGCGTGCGCCGACGGGTCCGACGGTTCCGACCGGGCCTCAAAACTACAACGACGTGATCCGTCGCGAGCAGGAGGAGGCCGAAAGGCCGAGCGCCGGCCCCGCTGCGCCGCCACCCACCGCCCCACCCCCGGTGAAGCCGCCGGCGGAAGATCTGAGCGGGCTTTACTGACCTGTCGGCCCTAGCCACTCGCGGCGACACCCTCTATGTCCCGCGTCCCTTACCTGTCGCTTGGAGATTGCGATGAGACCGGATGTCGAGGCCATGAAGGCCGACATCGAGCAGAGC
>NZ_JAEMRO010000045.1 GCF_016463295.1 Brevundimonas sp. | reverse complement strand
AGGCCGGCTTCCGCCACGGCGACAACGCCCCGATGGCCGTCATCGAGTTCGTCGATCGCGACGCCGACGCCAAGGGCCTGGACTCCGGTCCGGTCTATGAGGTCGAGGGCGACGACGAGGCGTAAGCCTTTTCGATCCTGTCGAAGATTTGAGAGCGGCTGGAGCGATCCAGCCGCTCTTTCTTTTGGCGCTATCGCTCGCCGCGCGGCGGCTCGCTGCATGAGCGCGAGGGGTAGCTTGTCGCCACGATGCAGTGAAGGTAGGCGAACGGCATGACCGAACCCCGCATTGTCCCCTTCCGTCCCGAGCACGCCCCGGCCTGGGCCGCGCTCAACACCGCCTGGCTGCAGGAAGGCGGGTTCGAGATCGAGGCCAAGGACCGCAAGGTCATCGACGATCCGCAGGGCGCGATCCTGGACCCCGGCGGTCACATCTTCATGGTCGAGCGGGACGGTCAGGTCCTGGGCTGCTGCGCCTTGATGGCCATGGACGACGGCGGCTATGAGGTGGCCAAGATGACGGTGACGCCCGAAGCCCGCGGTCTGGGCCTGTCGCGCCGCCTGCTGGAGGCCTGCGAGGCCACGGCGCGGACCGCGGGGGCCCCGCGCCTGTACCTTGAGACCAGCAGCACCCTGACAGCCGCCGGCCACCTGTATCGCAGCTACGGTTTCATCGCCCTGCCACCGCGACCCACGCCCTATGCGCGGGCCGACGTCTTCATGGAGAAGCGGCTGTAGGGTCGATCACCATGCTCGCCGCGACGACCCGTTAACCTGCAAGGGTGATGATGCGAGCATCGTGATCGCTAAACTGAGATCGAGGACCGCAGTATGCGAGCCCATACCCCGATACTTGTGGCCTTGGGCATCGTCCTCTCCGCCTGCGGTGGATCGACCGTTCGCACATTCACACCGATCAGCGAGGCCGCGGTCAAGTTTCAAAAGCCATTCAACGGCTACCTGATATTCACCGACGATCGTCGCATGAGTGTTTCCAAGGGCAGGCTGCTGGGGAACTGGGTCTGCGGCGATCGATCAGGATACGCCGACTTTTGCGCTGACAAGTTCGAACTGAAAGGCATTCAAGTCGTCAAGTATAAGCCTGGCGCGGCGGAAGTGTTGATAGCTGCGCCCGTGTTGTCCTCCACCATTCTCATATGGGTCGGCTCGGAGAAAAATGGGGCACGCGAGACTCAGCGGCTCGAACAAGAGGTCCTGGATGAACACCGTGTCGCTGTCGAGAACGGCTGGAGACCCAACCTCACACTGGAGCTATGGCAAGCAAGCGAGAACATCACCGATTGCGGACGCAAGCCACGCGCTGACCTTGAACTAGAAAATCCCGAGATGATTGCCGCTGAGATATGGCGCAATCGTGAGCGATGCCTGGATGATGCCAGTGAGTGGTATGCGCTCACGGGCGAGCCTGCCAAGGCGCGCACCCTCTATTTCGTCCATGCCGCCCGGCAACGGTATGAGCGTTTGGCCTGCGGTCTTAAGGATCAAGGCCTGAGGGCTCCCAGACCGGAACTCGTCTTTGCCGCGCCGGCAGGCTGGATGGAGGACTACAAAAACATCGTACAAGGATCGGCCACGTACGACTACGTAATCACAACCAAGTGCAACACCTCCAATAAAGCCGCGCTCGACAGCGATGGTTTTCCGCTGGAGGCAGCGCGTGCCGATGCCCTCGCGAAGGCGACCTCCAGCTTCCCGCTAACGGAGTTTGCTGACCCTGAATGATGTCGAAGGGTCGCTGTCTGTCGTGATCGACAGAGGCGGCCAGCTACTCCTTCGACAGGTCCTGCCGGTTGAACCAGAACATGGCCCCGGCGATGGGCAGCAGCGTCCACAGGGCCATGCTGACCCAGGCCTTGAGCGCCAGACCCTCTGGAAGTGCGGCCCCTGCGCCTGAGGCGATGGCCTTGAGGGCGTCGATCGCGCCAGACGGATTGGCCAGAACCGGCAGCCAGGCGTCCGGCTGCATCCCCATGGTCAGGAACAGTTGAGGCGAGAAGAACTGCGCCACGGCCACGACCAGCGGCACGAACAGGGCCGCCAGCAGCGACCGGGTCACCACAGCCGTCAGTAGGGCCAGCATCGTGAACTGCATGACCCGCAGGAAGGACAGGCCCCCGAGAGCGAAGAAGCCGCCGACCGCCTCGCCGGTGATGTCGAAGGTCAGTGTGCGATCAAATGTAGCCGCGCGGATGAAGGTCTCCGCCACGCCGCTGAGGAGCATCACGACGATGGCGATCAGGCTCAGCAGGGCGGCGATGGCCAGCTTGCCGAGCAGCAGGTTGGTCCGGCTGTTGCGGGCGCTGATCAGCCGCCAGGTCTCCCAGCGATAGTCGGCGGCATAAAGAGTCGCCGCCCCGATCAGGACGAAGGGCAGCAGCAGGATGCTGTCCAGCTTGCCCGCCGCCGTGACGATTTCGGTCACCAGATTGATGGGCGCATTGGCCATCATGGCGATGACCTCGGGCGGGATGTCGGTCTGCGCCGCGATCTGGGCCTCATTGGCCTTCAGGAAAACCACGCCGATAATGCCGAAGATCAGCGAAAGGATGGGGGCGAAGAACACGCTCCAGAACCAGGTGGTGCGGCTCTTGGACAGGCGGAAGCCTTCGGCGCGGATGGCGTCTAGCAGCATCAGATGGCCTCCGGCGTCTGGACGGCGCCCGTCTCGGTGAAGAAGATGCTTTCCAGGTCGGTGCCGACCCAGCGGGCTTCGTTGATGTCGATCCCGGCCTCGACCAGGGCGCGGATGACCGCCGGCCCCTCGTTTCGCGGAACGTCGGCCAGGACGGCGTCGCCCTCGTGCTTGCCCTTGGTGCCCAGCACGTCCAGCGCGCGGGCGATGGGGGTGACCGACAGGCTGAGCCGTTCGCCGATGGAGGTCAGGTCGCTGACCGTACCCTCGCGGACCAGACGGCCCTTGTTCATGATGGCCACGCGGTCGCAGACGCGCTGGACCTCCAGCAGCTGGTGGCTGGCCAAAACCACGGTCACGCCGTCGTCGTGGGCCAGCGAGCGGATCAGGGCCCGCATTTCCTGAATGCCGGGCGGATCCATGCCGCTGGTGGGCTCATCGAGAATGATCAGCTCCGGCTCGTTCAGCAGGGCCGCGGCGACACCCAGCCGTTGCAGCATGCCGACCGAGAAACCACGCACGCGCCGGTCCGCCGCCTCGCTCAGACCCACGCGGTCCAGCCAGCGGGGAATATCGACGGTGTTGGCCATGCCGTGGCTGAGCGCCAGCCACTTCAGCGCCTGACGCGCGGTCAGATAGGGGGGATAGCGAGGCGTCTCGATCATCGAGCCCATGCGGCGCATGGCGGCGATGTCGCCGATGGCCCCGCCCATCACCGTCGCCGAACCTTGCGTCGGCCGGATCAGGCCCAGCAGGATGCGGAACAGGGTCGACTTGCCCGCCCCGTTTGGCCCCAGCACGCCATAGACGCCGCCCTTGGGAATGGTCAGGTCCAGCCCGTTCAGGGCGTGGACGGTGCCGTAGGTCTTGGTCAGACCCCGTGTTTCGATCACAGCGTTCATGCAAGGGAACCTGCCCGGCGGTTCGGTGGCTGACAAGCCTGTTTGACACCTTGGCAGATTAAGCTTCTGCAATGTTGGCTGCGGAGCGCAGGATGCAACGGCCGCCCGCCTTGATCCCGTCCAAAATCCGTAGCTGGATTGCGCGGGGGGACGTTCGACCTATCTGATCCGGATGACCATGAAGACCCTGACCGCCGCCGCCCTCGCCCTGACCCTCGCCGCCTGCGGCCAGCCGAACGATTCAAAGGCCCAGGACGGCGTCTTCGCCGACAACCGCATCGTACCCGGCGATGCGGCCGCCATGAAATCCAGCTTCGCGCCGGTGGTCCGCACCGCCGCCCCCGCCGTGGTCAATGTTTCGGGTCGAGGCGTCCAGCAGGTACAGGACCCCTTCTGGTCGATGTTCGGTCAAGGCCCGCGATCCCAGCAGGTCGGCTCGGTCGGCTCCGGCGTCATCGTACGGCCCGACGGGGTTGTGGTGACCAACTATCACGTCATCAACGGCATGCAGGAGATCAAGGTCGTGCTGAACGACCGGCGAGAGTTCTCGGCCCGCGTCATCCTGGCCGACGAACGCTCCGACATCGCCGTGCTGCAACTGGAAGGCGTCAGCGAAAGCCTGCCCGTCCTGAACATCGACGACCGCGAGGAACAGCAGATCGGCGATCTGGTCCTGGCCATCGGTAACCCCTTTGGGGTCGGCCAGACGGTGACCAACGGCATCATCTCGGCCCTGAACCGGACCGAGACGGGGATCAGCGATTCAGGCTCCTTCATCCAGACCGACGCCGCCATCAATCCCGGCAACTCCGGCGGGGCTCTGGTCGACATGGACGGGGATCTGATCGGCATCAACACCGCCATCTTCAGCCGCTCCGGCACGTCTGCAGGCGTCGGCTTCGCGGTCCCGGCTTCGATGGTCAAGCGCGTGGTCGACAGCGCCGTCGGCGGGGCCAGGGTGGTCGTCCGCCCCTGGCTGGGCGTCAAGGGCGACAGCGTCAGCGCCGACATCGCCCGCAGCCTGGGTCTGGAGCGGCCGCAAGGCATCATCATTACCGACGTCTATGCCGGCGGACCCGGTGCCCGCGCCGGCATCCGCGAGGGCGACGTCATCACCGCCATCGACGGGGCGGAGATCAACGATCAGGGCGGCCTGAACTTCCGCGTCGGCACGCGCGAACCGAACCAGACGGTCCAGGTCTCGATCCTGCGCGACGGACGGCCGCAGACGATCGATGCGCGGGTCCAGACCTTGCCGGGCGATGCCGATATCGAAAAGGCCGCCGTAATCGATGCCGCTGCTTTGGCGGGGGTTCAGGCGATTACCCTCAATCCGGCCCTGGCTGATCGTCTGGGCGGTGACCCATTCGCAAACGGGGTCATTCTGGTCCGCGTCGATCCACGCAGTTACGCGCGACGGGGCATCGGTCTTCAGAGTGGCGATGTCGTCCTTGCCGTCAACGAGCGCCCGGTGACGACGGTTGGGCAGCTATCGAACATCCAGCGTGGCGCACGGCTGACCGTGCAGCGCAGAGGTCAGCAAGGCATTCTGCTGGCGCGCTAGCCCCTGATCGGCGACCCGATCGACCAGCTGTGGCCGAACGGATCGCGCAACTGTCCGTAGCGGTCGCCCCAGAACTGATCGGCAATGGGCAGGACCGGGATGGCGGCGTTCAGCAGGGCGCGGGTCCACCATTCGTCGGCGTCGTCGACCTGGAGATGCAGGGTCACGCCGCGCGGCACCACGTCGGGCTCATGGCCATATTCGGGGAACTCGTCATGCAGCATGACGCTGGCCCCGTTGATCAGCAGATGGGCATGGATCAGCCGCTCGCCGTCCTCGGCCAGCTTCTGGTCCAACACCTGCGCCCCGAAGGCGCGGGCATAGAACTCCAGCGCCGCCTGTCCCCCGCGCGACGGGATGGTCAGATGGGGCGTCACCCCTGCGGTCGGGCCTTGCTGGGTCGCATCGGTCATGAGCACGAGCTTATCGCTTCTCCCCTTGCGGGAGAAGGTGCCCCGGAGGGGTGGATGAGGGGTCGCCTGGTCGCAAAGCTGGCGTGTCGCATAACGTGTCACTCGGAAAGGTCGGCGTGACCCCTCATCCGTCAGTCCCGGATCAAGTCCGGGACTGCCACCTTCTCCCGCAAGGGGAGAAGGGCCATGTTGCATCCATGACTGACCTGTTCGAAGCCTCCGGCATCCATCCTCCCGACGCGCCCCTGGCTGACCGGCTGCGCCCGCGCACGCTGGAGGAGGTGGTGGGGCAGGACCATCTGTTGGGCGAGGGCGGGCCGATCCGGCGGATGATCGAGGCCGGGCGGCTGGGCTCCATGATCCTGTGGGGTCCGCCCGGCACCGGCAAGACCACCATCGCCCGCCTGCTGGCCCAGGCGGCGGGATATCAGTTCCAGCAGATCAGCGCGGTCTTCTCCGGCGTCGCTGACCTGAAGAAGGCGTTCGAGGCGGCCCGCATGCGCCGAGCGGCGGGTCAATCGACCCTGCTGTTCGTCGACGAGATCCACCGCTTCAACCGCGCCCAGCAGGATGGCTTCCTGCCGTTCGTGGAGGAGGGGATCGTGACCCTGGTCGGGGCCACGACCGAAAACCCATCGTTCGAACTGAACGGGGCCTTGCTGTCCCGCAGCCAGGTCTATGTGCTGAAGCGGCTGGACGATGCGGCCCTGGATCAGCTGCTGGTGCGGGCGGAGGCGCAAGAAGCGAAGGCCCTGCCGCTGACACCCGAGGCCCGGCAGGCGCTGCTGGCCCTGGCCGATGGGGACGGCCGCTATCTGCTGACCATGTCGGAGGTGCTGTTCGACCTTCAGGACGTTGAACCGCTGGATGTGCAGGCCTTGGCCGGCATCCTGCAGAAACGCGCGCCCGCCTATGACAAGAGCCGGGAGGAGCACTACAATCTGATCTCTGCCCTGCACAAATCCGTACGCGGGTCGGACCCCGACGCGGCGCTCTACTGGCTGGCGAGGATGCTGAACGGGGGCGAGGACCCGCTGTATCTGGCGCGGCGCATCGTGCGGATGGCGGTCGAGGATATCGGCGAGGCCGACCCCCTGTCGCTGCTGGTCGCCAACGCCGCCAAGGACACCTACGATTTCCTGGGCAGCCCGGAGGGCGAATTGGCCTTGGCCCAGGCGGTGGTTCATCTGGCCACGGCCCCCAAGTCGGTGGGGGTCTACGAAGCCTTCAAGGCCGCGAAAAAGGCCGCGCACGAAACCGGCTCCCTGATGCCGCCGGCCCATATCCGCAACGCGCCGACAAAGCTGATGAAGTCGCTCGGCTACGGCAAGGGCTACCAGTACGACCCCTCCACGCCCGAGGGCTTCTCCGGCGCCAACTTCTTCCCCGACGGCATGAAACGCCGCGTCTTCTACGCGCCGAAGGGCGAGGGGCATGAGGAGAAGGTCAAGGCCCGGCTGGACCGCTGGGCGGCGATGCGGGCCGAAAAGGACGCCGCTGACTGATCGGCGTTCATTGCCAAGCTTGGCGCAGCGGGCGTAGCGTATTCGCCTCAACCTTGGGAGGGGTGGATGAACCAGATGACTTTAAGGACGCCGTGGCACCTGTGGGTGGTCGGGGTGGTTTCGCTGCTGTGGAATGCCTTCGGGGCCTTCGACTTCGTCAGCACCATTACGCGCGGGGAGGCCTATCTGCGTGAGATGAAGTTCGATCAGGGGATGATCGACTATTTCCTCGCCATGCCGGACTGGATGTATGTGCCCTGGACCCTGGGCGTCTGGGGCGCAGTGATCGGCTCGATCCTGCTGCTGTTGCGCAACCGGTTCGCGGTCTGGGCCTTTGCCCTGTCGCTGATCGGTGCCGTCGTCAGCCTGATCTACGGCCAGTTTATGGACCCGCCGCCGCTGGCACCGGACATGGCGATGATGAAGTGGATGCCCTACGTCATCATGGTCATCACGGTGCTGCTGTTCGTCTACGCCTTCAACATGCGCAGAAAGGGCGTGCTGCGCTGACGGGCTGACGGATGTGTGCGGGTCGCGTATGCACGCGCCGTGACCCGCATCCCCGCCGACCTTTCGCCTGAAGACATCGCCGCCGTTCGGTCGTGGGTGATCCACGAGGATCCGCACGTCATCGCCTTCAACAAGCCCAGCGGCCTGTCCAGCCAGGGCGGGCGCATTCAGGCGCATACGCTGGACGACCTGCTGTGGGCCTTTGCGCGGTCGAACGGCAAGCGGCCGGAGCTGGTGCATCGGCTGGACCGCGACACCTCGGGCGTCATCCTGGCGGCCAAGACCAAGCCGGCGGCCGGGTTCCTGGGCAAGGCCATGCAGGCGCGGCGGTTCAAGAAGACCTATCTGGCCCTGCTGTCCTCAGCGCCCGAACCCGCATCCGGCATCATCGACGCCCCCCTGCTGCGTCAGGAGATCGGGCGTGAAAGCTATATGCGCGTCGTCGCCCCCGAAACGGCGGGGGCCCAGGCCGCGCTCAGCCGCTATCGCACCCTGGCGGCGTCCGAGGACGGTGCCCTGGTCGAGCTGGATCCCGCCACGGGCCGCATGCACCAGCTGCGGGTCCATATGGCTTCCATAGGGCGGCCCTTGGCGGGGGACGCCCGCTACGGCGGGGCGCTGACATTTGCGGGCAAACCTGCGTCCCGGCTGATGCTGCATGCGTCGAAGCTTGTGTTTCCGCACCCGGAGGGCGGGTATTGCACGCTGGAAGCGTCGGTGCCTGCCGACTTCGAGGCGCTGAAGGTTGCCGCAGGGCTGTCGACAGCCGGCTAAGCAGTGGGAACGAACGCGGGTCGTGATACGCTAAAGACGATATATCCGGAGTTCCGCCATGAACCGCTTCTCACTCGCCGCCGTCGCCCTAACCGCCCTGTCGCTGACCGCCTGTGCCAGCCTGTCGCCCTATGGCCCGCAGTCGTCGCCGGGTGGGCAGGGCTATTCGGAGCAGCGGATCGAGTCCAACCGCTATCAGATCACCTATCGAGGCGTCGGCGATCCCCGTCCCGTGGCGGACTATGCCCTGTTGCGCGCGGCGGACCTGACCATCGAAACCGGCAACGACTGGTTCGAGGTCACCCAGCGCTGGATCAACGGCCGCCCCGACAGCGCGGGCGGCGTGCGCCCCAGCGTCTCCATCGGCGCAGGGTCCAGCAACTATGGCGGCTGGCGTTCTTCGGGCGTCGGCGTCGGTGTCGGCCTGAACTTCAGCGGGCCTCAGCCGACCTCGACCGTGCTAGAAGTCATCATGGGCGAGGGCCGCAAGCCGGACCGGCCGACGGCCTATGACGCCCGCGACGTGCGCAGCAGCCTGGGTCGCTAGAACGGCCACCGTGCCATCGCTGCGGCACAGGCCACCAGCGGAAAGATGAGCAGCAGCTCGATCCCAACCCAGCGGCGGGCGCTCGCGACCGCCGCAGCGTCCGGCTGCCACCCCGCATCGGCCTTGCTGGCCCGCGCCCATTTGATAAAGGCTATCGTAGGCGGGATGGAGATCAGGCCGATCACGGTGAAGATCGCCAGCTTTGCCCAGAAGAAGGGGTTGGCCTCGTAAAAAGCCCAGCCCTTGCCGCCCCAGATCGCGCGCGCGACCCCGACCGCCAGCACCAGAACCGCCGTCAGGCCATAGCCGCCGTCCAGCCCCGCCAGACGCCGCGTCTCGATCTCCGGGGCCTTCAGCAGGGTTCGCTCGATGGCCAGCATGGCCACCAGTCCGAACACCAGAATGTGGTGCAGGACCGCCAGGGTCAGATCAAGCACGCGCGCCTCCCTTCGCATTGCCGCAATCCGGCGTATAAGCCCGCATCATGACACGTTTTCTGATCGTTGCAGCAGGCGGAGCGCTGGGGGCCGTGGCCCGCTACGGCGTCGGCACGCTGGCGGGTCGGCTGGGTGCCTCGCACTGGCCGTGGGGCACGCTGACGGTCAACATCGTCGGCGGCCTGCTGATGGGTGCCCTGACCGGCTGGCTGGCCTTTCGCGGAGGCCTGTATGCCGAGAGCATCCGCCTGTTCGCCGCCGTTGGCATCCTGGGCGGCTTCACCACCTTTTCGGCCTTCTCGCTGGAGACGGCCCTGATGATCGAGAAACGCCAGCTGGCCCTCGCAGGAGGCTATGTTGCCGCCTCGGTGGTGCTGTCGATCCTCGCCCTGTTTATCGGCCTGATGGTCGCCCGCCGAGCCTTCGGAGCCGCCCTTTGACTGATGAACCGATCCGCGAGGCCGATGCGCCGCCCAAGCGCGAAGTCCTGACCATCTACGTCGCTGAGGACGAGGACGGCATCCGGCTGGACCGCTGGTTCCGTCGCCGCTGGCCGCACCTGTCCAACATCCAGGTGCAGAAGATGGCCCGCAGTGGCCAGATCCGCGTGGACGGGGCCCGCATCAAGCCCGAAGGCCGTCTGACCGCCGGGGCTGCCGTACGCGTGCCGCCGATCCCCGACGATACTTCGCGCCAGGCGGGCGATGCTCATACCCTGTCCGAGAAGGACATCGCGTTCGCCAAGTCGTTGGTCCTGTACGAGGACGACATGGTCATCGCCATCAACAAGCCCCACGGCCTGGCCGTGCAGGGCGGCACCAAGACCAGCCGCCACGTCGACCGCCTGCTGGGCGCCTGGGGCGAGGGGATGGACCGCCCGCGTCTGGTCCACCGTCTGGACCGCGACACCTCCGGCGTGCTGTTGCTGGGCAAGGGGCCGGAGGCGGCCAAGCGACTGGCGGGTGCCTTCGCCCGGCGACAGGCCAAGAAGACCTACTGGGCCATCGTTATCGGCAACCCCAAGCCCGCCGCCGGTCAGATCGACATGCCGCTGAAGAAGACCGGCATCAACGACTTCGAGATGATGCGCCCCGCCGACCGCAAGGACCCGCGCGCCGAACCGGCCGAGACCGCCTTCGCCACCATTTCCAGAGCCGCCCACCGCGCTTCCTGGATGGCGCTCCGCCCCTTCACCGGCCGGACGCATCAGCTGCGCGCCCACATGTCCGGCATCGGCCACCCCATCCTGGGCGATCCCAAATACGGGGACGACAAATCCAGGGAGCTGTCCGGCCCGCTGAAGCTCCAGCTTCACGCCCGCAGCATCGAACTGGATCATCCGCGCGGCGGCGTCCTGAAGGTCACGGCCCCCCTGTCGCCCGAAATGAAGGCCGGCTTCGCCCACTTCGGCTTCGACCCCAGCGAGGGCGACGAGAGCGATCCGTTCGAGGGCGTGAGGCGTCAGCGTTGACGACGACGGCCGCCGTCCTGCAACAGGCGCATGCGCTGGCCGCGGCCGGACGTCTGCCCGAGGCCCAGGTCCTGCTGAAGCGGATCGGGCGGCTGGATGTGGCGCTGGTCCTGCGCCGGGCCGAGGTCGCGCAGCGCCCGACCAGCGCCGTCGCCGAGCACAATCTGGCGGCCCTTCTGGGCGACATGGGCCGGGCCGCAGAGGCTGAAGCTGCCGTCCGCCGCGCCTTCGCCAAGGCCGGCGATGCCCCCGAAACCTGGCTGGTGCTCGCCCGGGCCCTTCTGGCCCAGGATCGGTTCGACGAAGCCGACGCCGCCTATCGACAGGCCCTGACGCGCCGCCCCGCCTATGCCGAGGCCGTCCGCGATCTGGCGCAGCTGATCTGGATGCGAAGCGGTGACGCCCAAGCCGCGCTGCAACCCTTTGAGGCGGCGTTGGCGGCGGCCCCGGGTGCCATCGACCTACGCATCGCCCGCGCCACGGTGATGGAGTACGTCGGCACCGCCCCCGATATCGTGCTGGCAGCCTTGACCGCCGACGGTAGCCACCCGGAAATCGAACTGGCCGCGATCCAGGCCGCGCTGGGCGTCGACAAGGACCGCGCTTTGGCCCATGCCCGCGCCGCCCATGCCCTGCGCGCCGACATACGCACGGCGCTGAAACTGGCCGAGGTCCATCTGGCCCGCTCGCAGCCTGACGCCGCCCAGCCGCTGATCGATGCGGTCTTGAAGGCTCTGCCCGAGGATCAGAACGCCCTCAGCCTGCAAGCCGTGGCCTGGCGGCAGGCGGGCGACCCGCGCGCCGCCGAACTCTATGACTACGACACCATGGTCGGGGCCTGGACTATCGACACCCCCGCGCCCTGGACCAGCCTGCCGGACTACCTCGCCGATCTGGCCAAGGCCCTGCGTTGCCTGCACGGCCTGACCACCCATCCGCTGGGCCAGAGCCTGCGTCACGGCACCCAGACGACGGCCAGCCTGCTGACCAGCACCGACCCGGCCATCCGCGCCTTCTTCACCGCCATCGACGGCCCGATCCGCCGGCACATCGCCCGGCACGGCACAGGCACCGACCCTGTGCGCCGCCGCAGCACCGGCAGCTATCGCCTGTCCGGAGCCTGGTCCGTCCAGCTGAAACCCGGCGGCTATCACGCCGCCCATATCCACCCCGAGGGCTGGTTGTCCTCGGCCTGCTACATTGACCTGCCCGATGCGGTTCACGCCGAAGGACGGCAGGGCTGGATCGGCTTTGGCGGGGCCCCCTTCACGCCCGACCTGCCGCATCAGCATTTCGAGAAACCCGAGCCCGGCAAGCTGGTGCTGTTCCCGTCCTACATGTGGCACGGCACGGTGCCGTTCGAGGGCGACCAGACCCGCCTGACCATCGCCTTCGACGTGGTGCCCGCATGACCCGACCGACCTCTGCGCGTCCTTTGGCTGTCTTCGACATCGACGGGACGCTGGTCGACAGCCGCGCCTCCATCCATCAGGCCGCCACAGAGGCCGCGCGTGCTCTGGGCCTGCCCGATCCCCACTACGATCGTGTCCGCCAGATTGTCGGCCTGTCCCTGCCGCACGCCCTGGCCGTGCTGGAACCGGGCCTGACGCCGCCTGAACTGGACCGCTTCACCGCCGAGTTCCGCGCCAGCTTCGGTCGCATGTACGACGCCGGTCACGAGGAGCCGCTCTATCCCGGCACCATGGAGACGCTGCGCCGCCTGCATCGCGATGGCTGGCGTCTGGCCCTGGCGACGGGTCAGAACCGGCGCGGCGTGGCCCGCAATCTGGCGCGCGAGGGCTGGGCCGACCTGTTCATCTCCAGCCACTGTGCCGAGGATGGCCCCGGCAAGCCCGATCCCGCCATGCTGCATGCCGCCATGACCGCCTGCGGAGCCGACCCCGCCACCACCACCATGATCGGCGACACGGCCCATGACATCGGCATGGCTCTGGCCGCCGGGGCGCATCCGCTGGGCGTCGCCTGGGGCTTTCACACGCCCGAGGAACAGTTCGCCGCGGGTGCCCACCATGTCGCCATCGACTTTCCCGATCTGGAGGCGGCGCTGGCGCGTTTCGCCTCCGACCGCCTCGCCGCCTGAGACCCTGTCATGAGCCATATCCCGCCCCTCGATCCCATGGTCGCCGCCCGCAAGGGCTTCCGCGAATCCGAAGAGCGGCTGAAGCGGTTCTGGAAAGCCGTCGATGTCGTCGAAGGGGAGGGCGGCTGGTCCGTCACCCTCGATGGCCGCACGCCCAAGACCCCCGCCCATGCGAAGCTGACCCTGCCGACCGAGGCCGCCGCCCGCCTGGTCGCCGAGGAATGGGCCGTGCAGGGCGAGTTCATCGAGCCCGGCACCATGCCCGCCACCCGCCTGGCCTCCACCGCCATCGACCGTGTCAGCCAGACGCGGGAGCCCGTCGCCGACGAGATCGCCGCCTATGCCGGCTCCGACGCCCTCTGCTACCTGGCCGAACACCCGACCCCGCTGGTCACACGGCAAGCCCGGGAGTGGGCCCCCTGGCGGGACTGGGCCGCGAACCAACTGGGCGTCGTTCTGGAACCCGCCGAGGGCATCGTCCACAGGGCCCAGGACCCCACCGCCATTGCCCGCGTGCGCGACCTCGCCCTGTCGCTGGACGACTTCGCCTTGACCGGTCTCGCCACCGCCGTACCCCTGCTGGGCAGCGCGGTCCTGGGCCTGGCCCTGCAGCGCCGATCCCTGACCGGCGAGGCAGCCTTCGACCTGTCCCGGCTGGAGGAGGCCTTCCAGGAAGAGCAGTGGGGCGTCGACGCCGACAATGCCGAACGCACGGCCCTGCGCCGCGCCGAGGCCGTGCTGCTGGAACGGTGGTTCAAGGCGCTCGAAAGCTAACTTTCCAATCTGGAAAACTATCGCTTGCCATCATGGAAAGTCATGATACGCTTTCCATATCGGAAAGTGAGGAATGTCCATGACCCAAGACCCGACACCGCAGGAAGCTCTGGCTTCCATCCAGGCCGCCCGTGCCAAGGTGGGAGAGACACTGAACTATCCCTTCGGCTGGGACCTGGCCTATGGCGGCATGCTGGCCCTGATGGTCGGCGGGGCGGGCTTGCCCCAGCCGTGGAGTTCGATGACGCTGGTGCTCTCCATCGTCGCCTTGGTCTTCATGGTGCAGTGGTGGCGCAAGCGGACGGGCTGGTGGGTCAGCGGCTACACCCCGCCTCGCGCGCGCTGGGTGGCCTGGGTCATGGTGGCCGTCCTGATGGGGCTGATGGGCCTGTCCTTCTGGACCCGGCTGTTCGACGGACCGTTCTGGGCCCCGATCGTGGCCGGAGCCCTGGCCGGCGTCACCGGCATCATCGGCGGGCGGCTGTGGATGCGGGCCTATCGCCGCGATCTTCTGGCGGGGCAGGGATGAGCACAGCCCCCGCCCTCGACACCCTGATCCACGCCCCCGGCCGGCTGCAGATCTGCGCCATTCTGTCGTCCGTCTCGGATGCGGAGTTCGCCATGCTGCGCGACGCCATCAAGGTGTCGGACTCGGTCCTGTCCAAGCATCTGAAGCTGCTGGAGGAGGCGGGCTATATCGCGCTCAGCAAGATGACCCAGGACGGGCGCCAGCGCACCTGGGCCAGCCTGACCGCCAAGGGTCGCAAGGCCTTCTCCGCCCACGTCGCCGAACTGACCCGTCTGGCCGCCCTGACCGGCTGACCATCTGCCACCAGACGCGGCGGCCAACACCTTGCCACCGGCCCTGCGTCTCCTTAAGCCTCGCCCCTCAAGGAGACGCCTCATGCAAGACATCCTCGACCAGCTCGAAGCCCGCCGTGCCGCCGCCAAACTGGGGGGAGGCGAGGCCCGGATCGCGGCCCAGCACAAGAAGGGCAAGCTGACCGCGCGCGAGCGGATCGAGGTCCTGCTGGACGAAGGATCGTTCGAGGAAACCGACATGTTCGTGGAGCACCGCTCCCACGACTTCGGCATGGAGAAACAGCGCATCCCCGGCGACGGCGTGGTCACCGGTCGCGGCACCATCGGTGGCCGTCTGGTCTATGTCTTCTCCAAGGATTTCACCGTCTTCGGCGGCTCTCTGTCCGGCGCGCATGCGGCCAAGATCGTCAAGCTGCAGAAGATGGCCCTGACCAACGGCGCCCCCATCATCGGCCTGTTCGACGCCGGCGGCGCGCGCATCCAGGAAGGCGTGGAATCCCTCGCCGGCTATGCCGACATCTTCCTGCAGAACACCCTGGCCAGCGGCGTCATCCCCCAGATCAGCGTGATCATGGGCCCCTGTGCGGGCGGCGACGTCTATTCCCCCGCCATCACCGACTTCATCTTCATGGTGAAGGACACCTCCTACATGTACGTCACCGGCCCGGACGTGGTGAAGACCGTCACCAACGAGGTCGTGACGCACGAAGACCTGGGCGGGGCCCGCGTCCATGCCGGCAAGTCGGGCGTCGCCGACGGGGCGTTCGAGAACGATCTGGAGGCCCTGTCCGAGGTCCGCCGCTTGATCGGCTTTCTGCCCCTGTCCAACCGCGAAAAGCCGCCGGTCCGCGACAGCTATGACGATCCGGAGCGGGACGAGGCCTCGCTGGACACTCTGGTCCCCGCCAATCCGAACCAGCCCTATGACATCAAGGAGCTGATCCTGAAGACGGTGGACGAGGCCGACTTCTTCGAGATCGGCGCGGACTTCGCCAAGAACATCGTCTGCGGCTTCGGCCGTCTGGACGGCCAGCCGGTCGGCATCGTCGCCAACCAGCCCCAGGTCCTCGCGGGCGTGCTGGACATCGACTCCAGCCGCAAGGCCGCCCGCTTCGTCCGCTTCTGCGACGCCTTCGGCCTGCCGCTGGTGACCTTCGTCGACGTCCCCGGCTTCATGCCCGGCACGCGCCAGGAATACGGCGGCCTGATCAAGCATGGTGCCAAGCTGCTGTTCGCCTATGCCGAGGCCACCGTCCCCAAACTGACCCTGATCACGCGCAAGGCCTATGGCGGTGCCTATGACGTGATGAGCTCCAAACACCTGCGCGGCGACGTCAACTACGCCTGGCCCAGCGCCGAAATCGCCGTCATGGGCGCCAAGGGCGCGGTCGAGATCATCTTCCGCAAGGAGGCCGGCGACCCCGAAGCCCTCGCCGCCCGCGAGGCCGAATACAAGGCCCGCTTCGCCAACCCCTTCGTGGCGGCGGGCCTCGGCTATATCGACGACGTGATCATGCCCCACGGGACGCGGAGAAGGCTGATCAAGGCGCTACGGACGCTGAAGGGCAAGGTGCAGGAGAACCCGTGGAAGAAGCACGATAATATTCCGCTATGATTGGAGGTCTAAAAAATCCAGCTTGGCTCGCCGTCATCTTGGGTGTCGCGGCCCTGGTCGTGGCCGTCATAACTTGGCAGCAGGGGCGCATAAACTACACCATAGCTTACACCGATGCGGCAGAGCTATCGACGTTCAGGTCGGGCACACCCTTCGTAGCGCTGGTGAATGGCAGGTCCGTTCCGCTAAAAGAGCTCAGCACCGTGAAGCTCAAGGTCTGGAATTCGGGAAATCAAACCATTGATGCTGCAGTTCTTGACCCTCGCCTCGTTGTGAGTGTTCCACGAGGAACGATCCTCGATCTGCGTCTAGTCAGGCACAATCTGACCAGGAGCCCTGTGGCAGGAGCTTGTAGAGGAAACTCCTGCGAAATAGCGACCGACAGGCTCCTGCCGAATATGGGGATTGAGATGATCCTCTTGGTTCAAGGAGCCACGGGAGGAGATGGTGCGACCGTCTCGGCTGCCGAAAGTTCAATCGTGGGATTCCATGAGAAATTGAATTTTGGTCGCTGGGTCGATTTCAGCTTCTGGGGCCTGATCGTAATCCCCGTCATGATGGTCGTCCGAGATCTTTTCGAGATTGCTGATGAGAAGCGGGCGATCTCTAAAGGAGAACCCCGGCCACCAAGCTCACACTGGATTAATCGACTGGCGGAATCGGGGAGGCCGGTAAGTGGAAAAGTCGCAAATTTTTACATCGGCTTAGTCGCCTTGCTCGCTCTGCTCGCGGCACCCTGCTTGTTCTTCTATGTGTTAGTTATCGAGTCTAAACCACCCTTCTAACAACAGAAGGTGACCAACTTTCTCCGTCTGCGCCCGCAACCGCCTCCGCTCCCCCACGGCCGAACAGGTGTTCGCCTCATGGCCCGGCGTCGAGACCGCCTCCGCCGGCCTGGCCCCTGACGCGGAGGAGGAATGCTCCGCCGAACTGGTGGAATGGGCCGACATCATCTTCGTCATGGAGCGTGCCCACCGCGCCAAACTCCAGCGCCGCTTCAGGGCCCATCTGAAGCGCGCCCGCGTCATCTGCCTCGACATCCCCGACGACTACGCCTTCATGCAGCCGGAGTTGATCGCGTTGCTGGAGAAGAAGGTGGGGCCGCACCTCTGACCCTTCTCCCCTTGCGGAAGAAGGATCAACGATTGGTGCCTCGCTTGTAGCGTCCATCTGCTGACAATCCTTCGCCAACCCGCGCAAACAAATCCATCAACCCCCTGATCCCGCTCCATAATCTCGAACGACCAGCGACCGATCCCCGCCATAGGTAGCGCGTGCCCTACAATCCTCCCCGTCCCGTCGCCGGGAAGGGCGCAAGGCCTTGCGGCTTGTCGCGGCGGGAACGAGATGAGCGGGGTGGGGTGGTCTCAGCTACGCGGGTTTGTCGGCGCAAGCGTCGGCCTTCTCCGCGAGCACGGTGCCTCCCCAACAAAGAGCGTATGGCAGGGAACCTGCGCTGTTCACGGGATCGGGTTCCGCAAGG
>NZ_JAEMRO010000044.1 GCF_016463295.1 Brevundimonas sp. | reverse complement strand
AGATGACGATGTTGCCGGCGTTGTTGTCATTGGCGACGACGCAGACCCCGACCTCGGAGCCCGCAGCGGCGGCCGCCTCAGCCAGGGCCAGATCGGTCTTGGGCCCGATCAGCGAAGCCATGGCCCCCTGCCCCACCGGAACGGCGCGCTGCATGGCCTGACCGCGCAGTTTCAGCAGCCGGGCTGTGTCGGCCAGGGTCAGGGCCCCGGCGGCGCACAGGGCCGAATACTCACCCAGAGAATGCCCGGCGACAAAGGCGGCGCGGCTGACCTCCACGCCGAACTCGACCTTCAGCACGCGGGCGGCGGCCAGGGAGACAGCCATCAGGGCGGGCTGGGCATTCTCGGTCAGGGTGAGCTGATCCTCCGGCCCCTCGCGCATCAGAACCGACAACTTCTGGCCCAGGGCGTCGTCGATTTCGGCATAGACCTCGCGGGCACTGGCGAAGGCGTCGGCAAGCGACGCCCCCATGCCGACCGACTGGCTGCCTTGTCCGGGGAACAGAAGAGCGAGGGTCATGATCGATCCGTAGTCCGTTGATTCAACGCCGCACGGGTTAGGCGAAAGGTGTCGCAGCGGCAAGCCGGGCCGGAAAAGCGTCTATTGGAAGAGGCCGATCAACTCTCGCCCCGCCAGGACGGCAAACAGAACGGTGGCTCCGGTCAGCATGAGGTTGGACAGCCAGCCGTTACGCCATTCCTTCGGCACCCGATCACTGTTCAGCAGCCACAGCAGTGTCCCGGCCAGGAAGGGCATGAAGACGCTGCCCAGCACGCCATAGGCCACGATCAGACCGAAGGGGCGGTCCATGAACAGCAGGGCGACGGGCGGGATCGTCAGCCACAGGGCATAGCCCCGAAACGCCCGGCTGCGCTCGCCGCGCACGGCATCGTCCCCGGCCCGACCCCGCACATGGGCGATGAAGTCGGCGAACATCAGGCTGACCCCCTGCCAGACGCCCAGCAGGCTGGAGAAGCTGGTCGCCCAGAAGCCGACCAGGAACAGGATGGAGATCGGACGCCCGAACCGGTCACGCAGCACCTGGTCCAGGTCCAGCAGGCCGCGCTCTCCGCCCTGGAGCGCAATGCCCGCGCTGAACAGCAGTTCGGCCCCGACAATCAGCATGGCCACGACAAAAACGCCGGTGACCACATAGCCGACGCGGTTGTCCAGCCGCATGACCCGCATCCAGCCCGGCCCCTTCCAGCCCTTGGCGTTCAGCCAGTAGCCGTAGGCCGCCATGGTGATGGTGCCGCCGACGCCGCCGATCAGGCCCAGCGTATAGAAGGCCGAACCCGGCGGCAGGCTGGGCCACAGGCCGGTGGCCAGCGCGGGCAGGTCCGGCGCGACGATGACGGCCAGGCCGATGACGGTGACGAACATCACCCCGACGCAGGCGGTCATGACCTTTTCGAACAGGCCGTAGTGGCCGAACCAGACGAAGGCCAGACCCGCCAGGCCGCTGAGAATCCCCCAGACCTTAAGGTCCAGAACCGGGAACAGCGCTGCCAGCGGCAGGGCCGTCGCCGTCATGGCCGCCGCGCCATAGACGAAGCCCCAGATGACGACATAGACGCCGAAATAGATGCCCGCCCAGTTCAAGTTGCCGCCCAGCTTTCCGACCCGAAACGCGCCGCCCAGGCTGGACCAGCCGTCGAAGATCGTGCGCTCGCCCGCCAAGGTCCAGCGGCCGACCGCCTCGGCCAGGGCGATCTTCAGCAATGTGCCCAGGATGGCCGCCCACAAGAGGGCATAGCCGAAGCGCGACCCGGCGATCAGGGTAGCGACCAGATCGCCCGCCCCCACGCCTGTCGCGGCCACGACGATACCGGGCCCGATCAGGGTCCAGCGGTTGCGGATCGGCGTCTCGGGCGTGCTCATGCGCAGACGCTAGTGCGCTTCGCCTAGCTAGAACAGCACCGCCGGGTTCATGATCCGGTGCGGGTCGATGGAAGCGCGGATGGCCTGCATCGTTCGGATCTCCATCGGAGACTTGTAGCGCCGGGCCTCGTCCGTCTTCAGACGACCCAGACCGTGCTCGGCCGAGATGGAGCCGTCGTAGCAGGCTACGATATCGTGGACGATCCGCGACCCCTCCTCCCACCGCGCCAGAAAGGCGGGCAGGTCAGCCCCCGGCGGACACAACACATCGTAGTGCATATTGCCGTCACCGACGTGGCCGAAGGCGCTGACGCGGGCTCCGGCATGAAAGCGTTCGACCGCCGCCGTCGCCTCGTCCAGAAAGTCGGCGATGCGGGATACAGGCACGGAGACGTCGTGTTTCCAGCCCCCGCCCTCGGGCTTCTGGGCGGCGGACTGCTCCTCGCGCATCTTCCAGAAGGCGGCCCGCTGAGCGTCGTTCTGGGCGATGGCGGCGTCTGTGATCAGTCCGGTCTCGAAGGCCGTGGTCAGCAGCCGCTCCATCCCCGCCTCGGCCCCGCCCGGCTCTCCGGACACCAGCTCGATCAGGATGTACCAAGGTGGCGTACTATCCAGCGGTTCACGCGTGTCGGGGATATGCTTCAGGGCAAACTCGACGCCGATGCGCTTCATCAGCTCGAACGCCTCGACCCCGCCCCCCGTCTCGGCCTTGGCGCGGGCCAGCAGGTCGATGGCGGCATGCGGACTGTCCAGACCGACCACGGCGGTGGCGCGGCTGCGCATGATCGGAAACAGCTTCAGCGTGGCGGCCGTGACGACGCCCAACGTGCCCTCCGCCCCGATCAGCAGCTGTTTCAAATCGTAGCCTGTGTTGTCCTTGCGCAGCCTTTTCAGGCCGTGGAAGACCTCGCCGTCGGGCATGACTGCCTCGATGCCTAGGACCAGATCGCGCATGACGCCGTAGCGGATCACGGCCGTGCCGCCCGCATTGGTCGAGATGACGCCGCCGATGGTGGCTGTCCCCTCGGCGGCGAGGCTGAGTGGAAACATGCGATCCGCGGCCGTGGCGGCCTGTTGCGCCTCCAGCAGGGTGACCCCCGCCTCGACCGTCATGGCGTCGTCCAGCGCGGTGACATCGCGGACGGCCCGCAGCTTGCGCGTCGACAGCAGCACTTCACCGTAGGGAATCTGGCCCCCGACCAGGCCGGTGTCGCCACCCTGGGGCACGATGGCCACGCGATGCCCGGCGCAGATGCGAACGGCGCGAGCGACTTCCTCCGTCGAGCGGGGCGTCAGCATCAGCGGCGTATGGCCCTGCCAGCGATTGCGCCACTCGGTCAGCCAGGGCGCGATATCGGCGGGATCCTCGGTCCAGCCGCCGGGGCCCAGGGCGGATTTCAGGGCGGAAAGACCAGCTGTCGAAATCACCACATCACCTTCGCGCCCATCGTCGCGATGGCCGGATCGCGGGTAATCAACAACAGCGTTTCAGCCAAGGCCTGGGCCGCTATCAGCCGATCCCAGGGATCCTTGTGCACCCGGTCCAGATTGGCAGCCAGATGCATGTGTTCCGGCGTGATATCCAGCCAACCGTATCCCTGTTGCAGACCTGCAGATATGAGATCGGGAGGGAGAATGGCGATATCCCTGTCGAAGGGTCGCTTGTAATCCAGTTCATACACGGTTGCGGCACTGACCCAGACTTCGTTGGCAGGATCAGTGATCTGATCAAGCACCCGGGCGGGCAGTCTGTCAGAGCGCGCCAGCGCCCAAGCGAACGCGTGTGTGTCGAGCAGAAGCTTCATTCGTCCGGCGGGAAGACACGGCTGTTCTCGGCAGCCTGTTCCAGCTCGAGATCACGCTGGAAGAAAACGTCATCGTTGAGCTTCAAGCCCAGATGATCCCACATACCAATAGGACGACGCTGCTTTGCCGCCGTAGCCGTCTTGGCAGCCACCAAAAGTGCCGCCGCCTTTCCGTTGCGCGCGATGACGACTTCCTCACCCGCTTCGGCACGAGCGACAAGTTCGGACAGCTTCGACTTGGCTTCGGCGATATTCATCGTAGTCATGGTCGAAGGCTAGCATGTACTGCAATGTTGGTCCATCAAAGTTGGACCATGTCGAAATCTGCTGCCTCTCCCATCCCCGCCGTCGGCGTCGTCTGCCTGCGGGGCCAAGAGGTCCTGCTGATCCGGCGTGGCAAGCCGCCCCGAGCGGGCGAATGGAGCCTGCCAGGCGGCCGGATTGAACCGGGGGAGCGGGCCGTCGATGCGGCTTTGCGCGAACTGGTCGAGGAGACGGGCGTCACGGCGCAGATCACTGGTCTGATCGACGTGGTGGACGGCCTCTTCTCCGAGGCGGGGCTGCACTATGTGTTGATCGACTATGCGGCCGAATGGGTGTCTGGAGAGCCCATCGCCGGCGACGATGCGCTGGAGGCGCGGTTCGTGCCGCTGGATCAGGTCGAGGCTCTGATCGACTGGTCCGAGACGCGGCGAATTATCGCCTTGGCCGCCGTCAGAAGGTGAAGATTACGCCATTGTCATCTTCGGCGCGTCCGGTTTCGCTGACGTTGGCCGAACGGTGGTGCTAGGCTCACCGCACAAGGGGAGGCTGTTGATGCTGTATTTCGCTATTTTCCTGGTCGTACTGGCCTTTGTGCTGCTGTTCAGCGTGGTCAAGATCGTGCCTCAGGGGCGCGAGTTCACCATTGAACGCTTCGGCAAATATACCCGCACCCTGACGCCGGGCATCAGCCTGCTGACCCCCTTCGTGGAGCGGGTCGGGCGGCGCATGAACATGATGGAACAAGTGCTCGATGTGCCTCAGCAAGAGGTGATCACCAAGGACAACGCCATGGTCAAGGTGGACGCCATCGTCTTCATCCAGGTCATGGAGGCGTCGGCTGCGGCCTACCGCGTCGAGAACCTGCCCTATGCGATCACCCAGTTGTGCTCGACCAACCTGCGGACCGTCGTTGGTTCGATGGAGCTGGACGAGGTGCTGTTCCAGCGTGACAGCATCAACTCGCGCCTGCTGACGGTCATCGATGCGGCGACCGAGCCCTGGGGCGTCAAGGTCAACCGGATCGAGATCAAGGACTTGACCCCGCCGGTCGACATCACCAATGCCATGGCCCGTCAGATGAAGGCCGAGCGTGAACGTCGCGCCGTCATCACCGAGGCCGACGGCGAGAAACAGGCCGCCATCGCCCGCGCCGAGGGGGCCAAGCAAGCCGCCATCCTGGAGGCCGAGGGCCGCCGCGAAGCCGCCTTCCGCGACGCCGAGGCCCGCGAACGCGAGGCCGAGGCCGAGGCCAAGGCCACGGCCATGGTGTCGGAAGCCATCGCCCGCGGCGACGTCAACGCCATCAACTACTTCGTGGCCCAGAAGTATGTGGAGGCCTTCGCCGAACTGGCCCGCAACCCGACCGCCAAGACGGTCATCGTCCCCGCCGAAATGTCGGGCCTGGTCGGTACCATCGCGGGCCTGGGCGAACTGGTCGGCCTGGCCAAGGAGCAGCAGCAGTCTCGCAGCGACGTCCGCACGGCCGCACCTGTGCGTACCACACCCCCTGCCCCGCCGCGCCCGCGCGGCTCTGTCCCGCCCACGGAGTAGGTCATGGACACCGTCGTCGATTTCTATGTCGCCAGCCCGTTCTGGATCTGGCTTGCGCTCGGCGTCATCCTGCTGGCGGTCGAGGCGGCCTTCTCGACCGAATGGCTGCTGTGGCCCGCCGTCTCGGCCGGCGTCGTCGCCGTGCTGACGGCCGTCGGCGTGCGGCTGGGCTTCGGGATCGAAGTCCTGATCTTCGCGGTCCTGACCATCGCCTTCACCCTGCTGTCCCGTCGCCTGATCACACGCGTCAATCCGACCGACACGCCCGACATCAACGCCCGTGATAGCCGTCTGATCGGCCAACGGGCCCAGGTCATCCATCCCTTCGTCGACGGTCGCGGTCGGGTCTTCGTCTCAGGTGCCGAATGGCCTGCGGACCTGGAAGGTGCCGAACCAGAGGTCGGCACCAGCGTAATCGTCGATGCCGTCAACGGCCCGCGTCTGGTGGTTCGGACCATCTGACCCGAGGCCTGCCGGCGGCTGGCCGTCACTCGACGCGCACCTGACTACCTCTCCAGCGCCCGCGCGATCAGCTGATCGGCCGTCACGCCCCTCGGCGCAAAGGCGATGGCAGGCCAGTCGGGCGTGACGCGGTCCAGGGCCAGCATGATGCCCAGGCCGTGATCTTGGCTCCACTGCGTCTGACCACCCCGGATGAAGGTGGTGGCATCCGCAGGCGACAGCCGTCCGCCGCGGGGATCGGTCAGCCAGGTCCAGGCGGCCCAGTTGCCGGTGCCCTCCAGCGTCAGGAAGACATCATCGGCCTCTGCATAAACGGTATCGGTCCCGGTGAGCCAGCGTGCCCGGCGTTCGGCCATCCGCCGTGCCGCCTGGGCCAGACCCGCCCGCGCCGCTTCATCGCCGGATGCCTTCGCTGCCCTGTAGAACAGATCGCGCTCGGCCTCATAGGCCGCGGCATAGCCGGGTCGGGTGCCGAACCGGTCCTGAACGATGTCGTCATCGGCATCCCGGCGCAGGCCGCGCGTCAGCAGGTCGTCGACCCTCCGGCCCAAGCCAACCCCCTGCTGGGTATGGGCAAACTCATGCATGAAGACGACCATGGACAACAGACGCCAGTCGCGCGGCTCCGACCCGTTGGCCTGCCACAGCGACGGCAGGGCCATGATGAAGAACATGCCCCCGTCCGACGTCGGCGAAGCGAACGCCAGCCGCGATGCCGGCACGGAGGAACCGTCGGGCAAAGCCACCTGGCCGGCATGGGCGCTGGCCCGCGCGCTGTAGCGGCGCAGACCGACCCGGAAATCGCCGCGCGCGCTCGGCGTCAGCGTATAGGCACACCGCGCGTCGAACAGGGTGATGCTCGGCGTCACCGGCTGGGCGATGCGCAACCGTTCGCGATCCAGCCGATCCCAGGCCCCCAGCGCCTGTGCCGTCCAGCTGCGTACCTCGCCTGCGAACCGGCACGGCGGTACGGGATCCGCCATCGGGGCGACGGACAGGGTCAGGGCAGACAACAGGCTCGGGATCATAGCCCGCCTTAATGTGCGACGGCCCCGCTCGGTTCAAATGAAAGCGCAGCCACGCGTCCGCCACAATCTCACCCGACCCATTGTCGCCGATTCACAACGGCGCTTTGGGGGACCTTCATGATCGCACTCTTCGCCGCCGCACTGCTTTCGGCCCAGACCAGCTGCGACGCGCCCGTCGGTACGCCCGCCCTACTGGCACGACCAGAGCGGATCATCGTGGTCGGCGAAACCCACGGCACGGTAGAGACGCCCGAAGCGTTCCTCGGCCTCGTCTGCGAAGCGGCGCGGCAAGGCCCGGTTTCGGTCGGGCTGGAACTGCCGGAGACGGACAAGCCTCTGCTGGATTTCGTCATGGCCGCACCGGACGAGGCAACGGCAACCCGTTATCTTCAGGCCGGTGACTTCGGCGATCCACGGCGCAACGATGGTCGGCACAGCCAGGCCATGTTCGACATGGTGATCGGTTTCTGGAGACTGAAACAGGCGGGCAACGATATTGTTCTCAGACCGTTCGCAGCGCGCATGTCGGTCATCGAGGGGCGGGATCAGGCCTGGTGGGAACTGGAGATGGCGCATGGCATGAGCCGTCCTCTGGTCGATCGGCCGCAGGCGCGAGTGTTCATCCTCATCGGCAACCTGCATGCGCGCAAGCTGCCTCTGGCCGACCGGCCTCGGATCGGCCTGCCTGCGGCCGGACACCTTCACGGCGTGGATACCCTCACACTCGATATCTTGCAGCAAGGCGGTGCCAGCTGGGGGTGCCGCGAAACCTGTGGTCCGCACACCGACATCCCGATTCATGACACCGACGCGCGTGGCATCCGATTGGGCCGCGTCGAAGACGGAGCCTATGACGGGGTGCTGGCGGTGGGTCCGACCACCGCCTCCCCGCCCGCAGCGCTTCAGCCCGCCACGACCTCTTCCGGCTCCAGCTCATAGACCGTCGCGCAGTATTCGCAGGTGACGCGGATCTTGCCGTCGGGCTCGACCATGTCGGCGCGTTCCTCGGGCGTGAAGGACGTCAGGACGCTGGCAATGCGGTCCTTGGAGCATCGGCACTCGGCGACCAGGGCACGGGCGTCTTCAAGCCGCACCCCGTCCTCGTGGAACAGGCGAAACAGCAGGGTCTCGGGCGTGATGGTCGGGTCCAGCAGTTCGTCGTCGGCCAAGGTGTGGAACAGCGCCCGGCTGCGGTCCCAGGCCTCCTCGGTCGAACCGCGCGCCTCGTCGCCCGCGATCAGCTGGATCAAGGCCCCGCCCGCGCGCCAGCTGCGGCCCGCCTCGGTCGAGACCTCGCCCACGGCCAGGCGCACCTTGGTCGGGATCTGTTCGGACTGCTGGAAATAGTGTTCGGCGGCCAGCGACAGGCTCTCGCCCTCGATGGGGGTGATGCCCTGCGTCCGCTCGAAGTCGGGCCCGCGATCCAGGGTCATGACGAACACCCCCTGCCCCAGCAGCGCTCGCGCGCCGGGCCGAACGAAGCCTTGCGACGCGGCGGCGACTTCGTCGGCATCAAACCGGCAATAGCCGCGCATCCGGCCGTCGGTGTCATAGTCGGCCACGACATAGCGGACAGGCCCGTCACCCTGGGCCTGAACGATCAGACGGCCCTCGAACTTCAGGCTGGAGCCTACCAGGGCCGCGAGCGCGCAAGCCTCGCCCAGCAGGGCGGCGACCGGCTCGGGATAGTCATGCGCGGCCAGGATGGTGTCGATGGTGTCGCCCAGTCGAACCAGACGACCCCGCACGGGCCATCCCTCGATCTGGAAGGCGGCGGCCAGGTCGTCGCGGACGGGCGAGGCGGCGGTGTGGGGCGCGTGATCGGTCACGACGGCTCCTTTGGTCGAGAACGGCAAATGTCGGAAGGACGCCAAGATAGGAACGCTGCGCGGCAAACGTAAGGCCTGCCGGATCGCGACGGTTTTCATGCCGAAAACCTTGACCATATCGGGGAACCTCTTTCCGCGTAGTTCGCTCTTGCTGCAACGCGGAACGGGCGTTTCGCGAGTTTCGACGTCCCAGGCGTCGCCCACGAAAAGGCAGACATTTCATGGACCAGCAGTTCTCCCCCCTCGACGAAATCCGCAAACATCCGGGCATCACCGGCGGCGTGGTCGCCGTCCTGGCCGGGATCGGCATCGCAGCCATCCTGCTGAACCAGCGGTCGGGCCCGACGCGGTACGAGCGTCTGCGCGAGCGGTTCGATCCGCGCGGCTGGATCGACACCGACGGCCTGCGCGGCCGCTTCGGCGGCCTGGCCGACACGGTCCGCAGCACCCTGTCCGACGCCGGCGAACGGGCCCACGACTTCACCGACGAGGCGCGTCACCGCTCCAGCCGCTGGTTCGACGACACCCGTCGCAGCTCGCGCAAGGCCTTGAAGAAGCACGGCAAAACCGCCCGCCGCTACGCCAGCGACGCCGGTCACTATGCCCGCGACCATGCCAAGGAAGGCGGAGCCATCTTGGCTCTGATCACCGTGGCCGCGGCCATCGCCGCTGCCGCCTACGATACCCAGCAGCCCGACAGCAAGATCCGCAAGCTGGGCCGCTTCTAGTACGCCGGCAACCTAAGCGGTTGCTGCACTTGCGAAGGTGAGACAAGGTCGCGGGATGGCCGATCCCGCGACTCTTATTTTTGATTTTGATTCGACGCTGGTCCGCATCGAGACGCTCGAAGCGCTGGCCGACATCGCCCTGGCCGATCATCCTGAGGCTGATGCGATCCGCGCCGAGGTCGCGCGACTGACCGACCTGGCCATGAGCGGTCAGATCGGGTTCGGCGACGCGCTTCGGCAGCGGCTGGGCTTGCTCCCTCTCACCCGCGACCACGTCCAGACGCTGGCCGACCGCATCCTCGATGAGGGCACTCCTTCGGTGCGGCGCAACCTGCGTTTCTTCCGCGAGAATGCGCACCGCATCGTCATCCTGTCCGGCGGATTTCGCGAGATCATTGCCCCGATCGCCGAGCGGCTGGGAATCCCGCCGGCACGGGTCCTCTGCAACGACCTGACGTATGATCCCACCGGTCGCGTCATTGGGGTGGATCAGGCCAATCCCCTGGCGCACGCCGACGGCAAGCCCAGGGTCATTGCCGCACAGGATTTCCCCCGCCCCATCGTCATGGTCGGCGACGGCTGGAACGATGCCGAGGTCAAGCTGGCCGGGGCCGCCGACCGCTTCTATGCCTATACCGAGATCGTGCGGCGCGAGCGGGTGGTCGAGGTCGCGGATGCCGAGGCTCCCTCGATGGATGAATTGCTGCACACCGAGGGCCTGGCCGGACGCTGGTCCTATCCCCGCAGTCGCATCCGCATGCTGCTGCTGGAAAACATCCACCCCGCCGCCATCGATCGGCTGGAGGAGGCTGGCTATTCGGTGGAGACCCGCAAGGGCGCGCTGGATGAGGACGACCTGATTGAAGCGCTGAAGGGCGTGCACGTCCTGGGCATCCGCTCCAAGACCACGGTCAGCGCGCGCGTCCTTGAACAGGCCGACCGGCTGATGGCCGTCGCCGCCTTCTGCATCGGCACCAACCAGATCGATCTGGAGGCCGCCTCGGCGCGCGGCGTCGCCGTCTTCAACGCCCCCTATTCCAACACCCGCAGCGTGGTCGAGCTGGCCATCGGCCTGACCATCGCCCTGATGCGAGACGTGGCCGACAAGTCCGCCGCCATGCATCGGGGCCGGTGGAACAAGTCCGCCGACGGCTCGCGCGAGCTGCGCGGCAAGACCCTGGGCATCGTCGGCTATGGGGCCATAGGCTCGCAGCTGTCCGTGCTGGCCGAGGCGCTGGGCATGCGGGTCATCTTTCATGACCTGTCGGAACGACTGGCGCTGGGTAACGCGCGGCGGATGCGCTCGCTGGAAGCCTTGCTGGCCGAGGCCGACGTCGTGTCGCTGCATGTCGACGGCCGGGCCGAGAACACCCACCTGATCGGGGCGGCCCAGTTTCAGGCGATGAAGCCCGGCACCCTGTTCCTGAACCTGTCGCGCGGCCATGTGGTCGACATCGGTGCCCTGGCCCAGGCGATCGGCGCGGGCCGGATCGGCGGGGCGGCGCTGGACGTCTTCCCCGAGGAGCCGCGCACCAATGCCGACCCGTTCGACAGCCCGCTGATGGGGCTGAAGAACGTCATCCTGACGCCACACATCGGCGGCTCGACCGAGGAGGCGCAGGAGGCCATCGCCGAGTTCGCGGCGGACCGGCTGCTGGGCTATCTGAACCGGGGCGACACCACATTCTGCGTCAACCTGCCCAACGTCCAACTGGCCGAGGTGTCGGGCGCGCATCGCATCCTGCACATCCACACCAATCAACCGGGCGTCCTGGCCGAACTGAACCGCGAGCTGGCCGCCGCCGGTCTGAACATCCTCGGTCAGCATCTGAAGACGGACGAACGCACCGGCTATGTCATCACCGACGTCGACCGTGACTATGATCCCGAAGCGCTCCGTGCCCTGAAGAGTGTTGCCGGAACGCTGCGCTTTCGAATGTTGCATTGAAAGCTGACGCAGCGGCATCTTGCGTCCTGCGCGAACGGGCGCACAGTCCCCTCAACGGTCGCATGATGACGGCCGATGGGAGGATCATATGTCTCGTTTTCTGCGCACCGCCTGCGCGGCCGCACTGGCCGTCGCCGCTTTCGGGGCCGCCGCCGGCGCTGCCCAGGCCCAGACCTATAATCGACTGGTCGTGTTCGGCGACAGCCTGAGTGACAATGGCAATCTGTTCGCCCTGACGGGCCAGCCGCCCGCCCCCTATTTCCAAGGTCGTTTCTCGAACGGACCGGTCTTTACCGAGCTGCTGGGCTTCAACGCCGGGCGCTTCACGGCGGGTGCTCCGGTGACCGGCAGCGTCAACTATGCCTTCGGCGGCGCACGGACCGACTTCGCCGCCTCCCCTCCCGGCATGCGGGCCCAGCTTGCGGCCTATACGAACGCTGGGGGCACCTTCGGCGCCAATGATCTGGTCAGCGTTCTGGGCGGTGCCAACAATATCTTTCAAGCCTTCCCCGGCGCGGCTGCCAGCCCAGCGACCGCCCAGAGCACCATGCAGACGGTAGCGCTGTCCGCCGCCAGCGACATCAATCTGATCGTCAACAGCATCGCCCAGGCGGGTGCCGGCACCATCCTGGTCAGTAATCTTCCCCGGCTTGGTATCACGCCCCAGTTCGCCGCGACCAATCCCCTGATTGGACCCAGCGGGTCTGCCTTGGCGGACTTCTCCGGCACGACGTTCAACAGCGCCCTTCTCAACAACCTGTTCGCCACGGCGGCCGCACGACCGAACAGCAACATCATCCTGATGGATCTGTACAAGATCAGCGATCCGCTGCGGGCCAACCCGGGCCGCTTCGGCCTGACCAATGTGACCGATTCCTGCTTCACCGGGGTCAGCGTCTGCTCGAACCCCGACGGCTATCTGTACTGGGACGGCGTTCACCCGACCGCCGCCGGGCACCGCCTGCTGGCGCGTCTGGCCAACGACTACCTCTACTACGGCGACATCGGTGCCCAATCGACGGTCCAGGCCGAGACCGGCTTCCGCCAGCGCCAGGACCTGCTGGACCTGACCGGAGAGATGGTGTCCGGCCATGCGGCCTGGGAGCCCGGCACGGCCATGACCTTCGCCGTCATCGCCGACAGCGTCGAAACGGATGCGCGCGGCAGTGTGGCCTCGGCCGACGCCACGGGTTGGGGTGGCCGGGTCGGTCTGGACTATGTGGCGTCCCCCACCGCCCGCTACGGCTTCACCGCCACCCTGCGCGAGACCGAGGTCGAGGCCGGGGCGATGCAGTTCGATGTCCGCTCCTATGCCTTCGACGCCTATGCCGGCTGGCGCATGAACGACATGTTCGTGAATGCCACCGCCGGCGGCTCGATCGATCAGTATGACGACATCTCGCGCGTGACTTCGCTGGCCCCGGTCGTCCATCTGGGCGAGACCGACGGCGGCAGTGTCGGGGCCAAGGTCCAGGCGGGCCTGTGGTTCGACATGGGCGGCATCGCCATTTCGCCACGCGCAGCCCTGTCCTACGTCTCGACCGACGTGAACGGCTACAACGAGACGGGCTTCGCGGCCGAATACGCCTATCAGGACCGCACGGTGGCCGCGGCCAGCGGCGAGGTCTCCCTGCGGGCCGAGGGCGGCGGTAACGACGTCAGCTTCTATGTCGAGGGCGGTTATCGCGACACCTTCGGCGAAGACAGCGACGATGTGCGGGTCGGCATCGTCGGCAACCCGGCCCAGATCCTGGCCCGCTCGTTCGACGATCCGTTCGGTGGCTCGCTGATCGCCTCGGCGGGCGTCGAGGCCGACGTCGGTCCATTCCGGATGTCTGCGGGCTATCGCGGTCGCTTCGGCGACAGCGCCGACAGCCATGTGGGGGCCATCACTTTTAAGCTGCCCCTCTAATCGGCAATCCAGGAATGAGGTGGGGGCGCGCGGTCTGGATCGCGCGCCCTTCTTCGTTCCGCCCTGCGACGACCTGCCGCCCCTTGAGGCCCCAAAGTCGCCCCACCGAGCCTTAGAACGACGCCCTCCCGGTCGCCGACCGAGAGCGTCGCCTGACTTGCGCGGCCCGTCGGCACCCCAACCGCTCTTAGAGCCAGACGGAGCCGACGCCGCCATGCGACGCCTGATGCTGACCGCCCGGTCTTTCCTGATCCACTCCAGCCAGCTGGCCGTCCTGGCCAGCGTGGCCGTCTTCGCCGCCGCCGCCGCCCCCATGAACTCAGACGTCGCGCCCGACCTCGACGTCGGCCCGGCCCCCGAAGTCACCGCCACGACTGCAGTCGTCGAGACTCCGGGCCCCGTGACGCGACTGATCACCTTCTCCGAGCCCGTGCGCGGCTATGCCATCAACTCGCCGTTCGGCCTGCGCCGCCTGGCCGACGAGGCGGCCGCACGCCACCACGACGGCGTCGACATCGCCGCCCCCATGGGCACCAGCGTCTATGTGGCCAGCGAGGGCGTCGTCCTGCGCACCGGCTACGATCCCGACGGCTATGGCCGCTTTATCGAGGTTCGGCATCCGAACGGCATGACCACCCTGTACGGCCACCTCAGCCGCGTCGACGTGGCCTCCGGCACGACGGTCAGCGACGGCGAGCGCATCGGCCTGGTTGGCTCGACCGGGCGCTCAACTGGCCCGCACCTGCATTTCGAGGTGCGTCGCAACGATCGCCAGATCAATCCCGTGCGAGTCCTGGGTCGCTCCCTGCCCGCCGTGGTGGCGTAGCCCACGGTCGCCTGACCGCACGGTTTTTTCACCTTCTCCTGTCACGCTTGTCGGGACAGGGGGCTGAGTGCTGACGTTTTTCGATCATCTGAACGCGCATTACGACTGGCGCTGGGCCGGCATGGCCGCGCTGATCTGTGCCGTCGGCGTACCCATCGCGTTCAAGCTGTTGGCCGATGCCCGCGAGGGCGCGCATCGTGGTCGGCGGACCAAGGCGCTGGGCTCGGTCGTCGTCGGCTGTCTGACCCTGTGGACCACCCATTTCGTGGCCATGAATGGCTATGACTTCGGCGGAGAGCTGCATTTCGATCCGCTGCTGACGGTCGGATCCTATCTGATGGCCCTGGCCTCGGTCGGCACGACCTACCTGATCTCGACGCGCGGCAAGACCGCCGCCTGGCGCGCCGTCGCGGGGGCTGCGGGGGCCGTCCTTTTCGTCGCCATGGCGGTTCTCAGCCTGACGGGCACGCACGTCACGGGCCAGGCTATCCGGCTTGACTGGACCATCATCGCCCTGGCGGCCACAGCCAGTGCCGCCGTCACCGCCGTCGGAGCCTGGCAGAACAACAACAGGAACACGCGTCAGGTTCTGATCGCTGGCTGGCTGGCGGCCGCAGGCGTTCTGCTGTCGCATCTGATCACCCTGGCGGCGATCACCGTCGTGCCCGACCCCGGCGCGGTTCCCCATCCCCACTTGGTCAGCGAGGACATCGTGCGCGGCTGGGTGCGGGGCTCGGTCTCGCTGGGCATCGGCATCGCCGGTTTCCTAGGCGGCCTCGTCTACTGGTCCCGCCACAGCGCGATCGCCCAGGTTCGCGAGGCCATCCAGGCCATGCCCGACGGCATGGGCTTCTACGACGCCCAGGATCGGCTGATCCTCTGGAACGCCCGCTATGCCGAGCTGAACCCTCAGGTCGGGCCCAAGCTGGTCGCCGGCATGACCTTTCGCGACATCCTGAAGGCCGATCTGGCCGCAGGCATCCATCCTGAAAGCCATGGCCGCGAGGCAGACTGGATCGAGGAGCGGATGAAGGCGCGCGCCAGCTTGTCCGAAACGGTCGAGCAGCAGTTGTCCGACGGCCGCTGGCTGCGCGTACAGGACCGTGCGACCGCAGAGGGCGGCATTGTCACCCTGGTCAACGACATCACCGACCTGAAGCGCGATGCACAGGCCCTGGCCGAGGCGCGCGATGCCGCCCAGGCCGCCAACACCGCCAAGAGCCAGTTCCTGGCCAATATGAGCCATGAGATCCGCACGCCCCTGAACGGCGTCATCGGCGTGGCCCAGGCCCTAGCCCGGACCGATTTGTCGGCTCAGCAGACGGAGATGCTTCAGCTGATCCAGTCATCGGGTCAGACCCTGCAGGTCCTGCTCAGCGACATTCTGGACTTGGCCCGGGTCGAATCCGGGCGGCTGGAGCTGACGCCCGAGCCGTTCGATCTGGGCCGCGCCGTACGCGAGGCGGCGCAGTTGTTCAAAGCCATGGCCCGTGAAAAAGGCCTGCGCCTGATCGTGGAAATCGCACCCGATCTGGACGGCTGGGTCGTCGGCGACGTGGTACGGATCAAGCAGATCCTGACCAATCTGGTCTCCAATGCGGTCAAGTTCACGGCGCGAGGCATGGTCACCCTGACGGCCCTGCCCGTACCCGACAGCGCCGGTCGTCCGATGATCCGCTTCACGGTCGAGGACACCGGCATCGGCTTCGACGCCGAGACGCGCAGCCGGCTGTTCAGCCGCTTCGAACAGGCCGACGGGGCCATCACGCGGCGGTTCGGCGGCTCGGGTCTTGGCCTGGCCATTTCCCACCAACTGGCTGGCATGATGGGCGGCACGCTGGATTGCGAGAGCGAGCCGGGGGGTGGGTCAGCCTTCATACTGACCGTGCCGCTGGCCCGCGCCCAAGCCCCTGCGGCGACCGCTCCGATCATCGAGGCGGCGGCCAGCGATCGCCACCTGCGCGTCCTGCTGGCCGACGATCATCCGGTGAACCGCAAGGTGGTCCAGATGATTCTGGGCCAGATAGATGCCGAACTGGTCGAGACGGAGAACGGCGCCGAGGCGGTCGAGGCCTTCCGCCAGTCCGATTTCGATGTCGTCCTGATGGACATGCAGATGCCCGTCATGGATGGCCTTCTGGCCACACGCGAAATCCGCCAATGGGAGGCGGTGGCGGGTCTGAAGCCGACGCCGATCGTCATGCTGACGGCCAACGCCTCAAGCGAACATATTCAGGCGGGTGCAGCGGCGGGTGCCGACCGGCATCTGGCCAAGCCGTTCGATGCGGCGGAACTGATCCAGCTGGTCAGCACCCTGCCCCATCGCACGGCCGCCCTCGCCGCCTGACCGGGGCCAGGCGGCGGGACGAAACCGGTCTTATTCGTAGCCGTGGGCCGCCTCGTTGATGACCTGTGACGGCATGCGCGAGAAGTCGACGGCGACGGGTGTGGGGGCCTTGGCCTGAAACGTCTTGATGACATGCTCCAGGCGGCGGCGGACCTCGGTGGCAGCTTCGTTCGACGGATCGAGGTCCAGCGGGGCCAGGCAGAAGTCGATGATGGCCTGGGGGCGTTGCAGCGGTTCCATGGGTCTGTCTCCTGACTATTCGGCGGCTTGGAACTGGGCGGTTTCGGTCGATTCCTTCATGGCAGTCGTCGAGGACTGGCCGTTGGAAATGACCGTGGCGACCTGGTCGAAATAGCCGGTGCCGACCTCGCGCTGGTGGCGTGTGGCGGTGTAGCCGATGGCCTCATTGGCGAACTCGCGCTGCTGGAGCTCGGAATAGGCCGCCATGCCGCGATCGCGGTAGCCATCGGCCAGCTCGAACATGCCGTTGTTCAGGCTGTGGAAGCCGGCCAGGGTCACGAACTGGAACTTGTAGCCCATGGCCCCCAGTTCGCGCTGGAACTTGGCGATGGTCGCGTCGTCCAGCTTGGCCTTCCAGTTGAAGGAGGGGGAACAGTTGTAGGCCATCAGCTTGCCGGGATGCTCTTTCTGAATCGCCTCGGCAAAGCGTTTGGCGTCGTCCAGATCGGGGTGGCTGGTTTCCCACCACAGCAGGTCGGCGATGTTGGCATAGGACAGGCCACGCGCAATGCAGTGATCCAGGCCGGTGCCTTCCTTCAAGCGGAAGAAGCCTTCGGGCGTGCGGTTGTCCCGGTCGATGAAGGGCTGGTCGCGCTCGTCAATGTCCGAGGTGATCAGCTGGGCGCTTTCGGCGTCGGTGCGGGCGACCGTGATCGTGGGCGTGCCCATGACGTCGGCGGCCAGGCGGGCGGCGACCAGATTGCGCTCATGCGCCTGCGTCGGGATCAGGACCTTGCCGCCCAGGTGGCCGCATTTCTTTTCGGACGCCAGCT
>NZ_JAEMRO010000124.1 GCF_016463295.1 Brevundimonas sp. | reverse complement strand
CCGTCGTCGTCGAGATCGCCTCGACGTCGTCGCTCCAGAAGTTGTAACCGGCGTCAATCGCACCATACCAGCCATTCGGCTCGGCAGACGCTGTGCCGGCGGAAAGCGCGAGAGCGCCCGCCGCGCTGGTCGCCAGGATGAAAGTCTTAACGCGCATGGGGAAATGCCCTCCGCAGCCCAAAATGAAGTTGTGAGCGATCGTCGGACCCCCACACAAGTTCCATAACAGGCGCCATAGTCAAGGTCGAGGTGCCGCAGGTGGTATTGCGGCCTGTCGTGTCGCCCGCGCTACATGACGGTTGCAAGGCTGTTCGCGCCGCCAGCGAGAATAGAACCGAGCCGTTTGATAATGACACGACCCCGCCTTGGCCTTAGTGACCCGCAGATCATGGATGAGACGATGCGCCAATCCGAAGATCGTGGCTGGGACACCGCTAGAACCCTGGCCGAGGCCCTGCCCTACATCCAGGTCTACGATCGCAAGATCGTGGTCATCAAATACGGCGGCCACGCGATGGGCGAAAGCGCTGTCGCCAAACAGTTTGCGGCCGATGTGGTGCTGCTGAAGCTGATGGGCGTCAACCCTGTCGTGGTTCATGGCGGCGGCCCGCAGATCAGCGCCATGCTGGACAAGGCCGGGGTCAAGTCCAGCTTCGTCGACGGCCTGCGCGTCACGGATCCCGCCACCATGGAAGTGGCCGAGATGGTCCTGTCGGGCGCGGTCAACAAGGAGATCGCCCACTGGATCACCATGGCGGGCAAGGAGGCGGACGTGCGCGGCGTCGGCCTGTCGGGCAAGGACGCCGGCCTTCTGACCGTCGAGAAGACCCGGCGGACCCAGCGCGATCCTGACAGCATGATCGAGCATGAGGTCGATCTGGGCTACGTCGGTGAGCCCACCAAGGTCGACCCCAAGTTGATCGCAGGCCTGATCGCCTCTGAAACCGAGGATTGGGTTCCGGTCATCGCCCCGATCGGCGTGGCCGAGGACGGCCAGACCTACAATGTGAATGCCGACACCGTCGCGGGGGCTGTGGCCGGTTCGTTGAACGCCAAGCGCATGCTGCTTCTGACCGATGTGCCGGGCGTGCGTGGCGCGGACGGCGAGATCATCCGCCAGATGACGGTCGGCGAGGCCTCGAAACTGATCGAGGACGGCATCGCCACCGGCGGCATGATCCCCAAGCTGCAGACCGCCATGGCCGCCGTGCGCGCCGGGGTCGAGGCCGTGGTCATCCTCGATGGACGGCGGCCGCATGCCATGCTGGTCGAGCTGTTCACCGAGCACGGGGCGGGCACCCTGGTGCAGGCCGGATGAGCGGTCCCGTCGGCACAGGGCTGGACCACGTCCGCCACTGGGTGTTCGACATGGACGACACCCTGTATCCGCGCGAACAGGGCCTGATGTCGCTGGTCCAGGCGCGGATCAACGCCTTTGTGGTCGAGGCCGTTGGCATGGCACCGGACGAAGCCGCGGTCTTGCAGCGGCAGTTCCTCGACGAGCACGGCACCACCCTGGCCGGTCTGATGGCCAGCTACACCATCGACGCCGACCGTTTCCTGCATGAGGTTCACGACGTGCCGCTGGACGGGCTGGAGCCCGATGCGCGTCTGGCGGATCAACTGAAGGCCCTGCCGGGGCGCTGCTATGTCTTCACCAACGGCGCGCGGGAGTATGCGCATCGGGTGCTGAACCATCTGGGCATATCCGACTGTTTCGAGGGGGTCTTCGCCATCGAGGATGCCGAACTGACGCCCAAGCCCGCGCCCTCGACGTTTCGCAAGATGCTGGACCGCTTCGGTATCGATCCGCATCGCGCGGCCTTCTTTGAGGACACGCCGCGCAATCTGGAGCCGGCAAAGATCCTCGGCATGGCGACCATCCTGATCGGGGATGGCCATGGCAAGCCATTGGGCGACCACATCGATTACATCGCCCCCGACCTGCACGATTTCCTTTCCGACCTGAGCTTCAAGGACGCCGCATGACCGCCCACGCCGATCTGGAAACCGTCATCGAACAGGCTTGGGAAGACCGGGCCGACATTTCCACCGCCACGCATGGCGATGTCCGCAAGGCGGTCGAACAGGCCTTGGCCCTGCTGGACTCTGGTCAGGCGCGCGTCGCCTCGCGGGGCGAAGACGGGGTCTGGACCACGCATCAGTGGCTGAAGAAGGCCGTGCTGCTGTCCTTCCGCCTAAACCCCAATGTCCGCATGGGGGCCCATGTCGGGGCGACCATGGGCCAGATCGATCCGACCCCCGGCCCCTACTGGGACAAGGTGCCGGTCAAATGGGCCAACTGGACCGAGGCTCAGTTCGAGGGCGCGGGCTTCCGCGCCGTGCCCGGCGCCGTGGCCCGTCAGGGCGCCTTCATCGGCCGCAACGTCGTGCTGATGCCCAGCTTTGTGAACATCGGTGCCTATGTCGATGAAGGCTCAATGGTCGACGCCTGGGCCACCGTCGGGTCCTGCGCCCAGATCGGCAAGAACGTCCATCTCTCCGGTGGGGCGGGCATCGGCGGCGTGCTGGAACCGCTCCAGGCCAACCCCACCATCATCGAGGACGGCTGTTTCATCGGGGCCCGCGCCGAGGTCGCCGAGGGCGTGATCGTGCGCGAGGGCGCAGTCTTGGCCATGGGCGTCTATCTATCGGCCTCGACCAAGATCGTGGACCGTGCGACCGGGGAAGTGTTCCGGGGCGAGGTGCCGGCCTACAGCGTGGTGGTGCCGGGCGCATTGCCCGATCCAAACGGTGGGCCGTCGCTGTACTGTGCCGTCATCGTCAAGCGGGTGGATGCCCAGACGCGTGCCAAGACGGGCGTCAACGAGCTGTTGCGGGACTGAAACGGGAACATCCCTTGGCCGCAAAGTGGCCAACCCGACAGACGTGACCATATGGCGGCGCTAGGGATGCCTCTCACACGGGGGGCGCCCATGCGCATCTACCAATTCCATTTCTTCGATCCGCGCGGCAATGTGCCTGCGCTGGACTTGGCCGAGTACGAAGACGACGGCGCGGCCAGCCGCTCGGCCATGAAGCGTCTGGACGAGCACGCCAGCTGTCAGGGGGTCGAACTTTACGAGGGCGATCGCCTGGTCCTGCGCGTCGAGCGTGCGGGCGGCGTGAAGCGCCCCAACACCTTCGTCCATGACCAGGCCCTAACGGCCTGAGAACCATCCTGACACGTCGTTTCGCCTAAGTCGGTTTCCGGCGGACGAACCGCCAGACCATCCCCTATCGGGCGAATATGCACCAAGCCTTGCCGTCGAACGCCCTGCTCGCCGCCCTGTCGCCCGAAGACCGCGAGGCCCTGACCGGGGCGGCCACCCTCTTCACCTTTCAGGTCGGGCACGTCTTCGTCGAGGCCGGTGAGCCGGTCACCCACGTCTATCTGATCCGGCGCGGGATCGTCTCTGCCGTCGCGGCCATGGCGGACGGTCGCACGGTCGAGGTCTTCATGGTGGGACGCGAGGGCATCACGCATCCAGCCGCCAGCGCGGCTCCGGTTCGCACCTATTCGCGCCACGCCGCCCAGGCCGATGGAGAGGCCTGGAAGATCGAGGTCGGTCGCCTGCGCCAACTGTGCCGCGAACGCCCGGCCATACAGTCGACCATCCTGTCCTATGCCTCGACGCTTCAGTCAGAACTGGAGCAGTCGGCGGCCTGCAACGCCCTGCACCGGGCCGAGCAGCGGTTCGCCAAATGGCTGTTGCGGTGTCACGACCGGATCGACGGCGACACCCTGAACCTGACCCAGGAATATCTGGCCGCCATGCTAGGGTCGCAGCGCACCACGGTGAACGAGGCGGCCCAGGCTCTGCAAAAGACCGGTGCCATCACCTATTCGCGCGGCCGGATCACCATTATCGACCGGGCCATGCTCGAGCGTACGGCCTGCGAATGCTACAACGGGCGCACCGCAGAACCGCCGCTTTGAACGGGCCTAGTTCGCGGTCGCCAGTCGGACCAGCTTGCCGTTCTGCTCGTCCGTGATGGCCCAGACGGCACCGTCAGACCCGACCGCCACGTCGCGGACGCGCTCGCCCAGATCGGTGAGCAGACGCTCTTCCCCGACCACACGGTTGTTCTCCAACACCAGCCTGGCGATCTGCTTGTCCTTCAGGCCAGCGACCAGCAGATTGCCGTTCCAGCCGGGGAACATGGCCCCCTGATACAGGGTCATGCCGCCCGGCGCGATGACGGGATCCCAGTAGTAGACGGGCTGCTCGGTGCCGGCCTTGGCGGTATTGCCCGCATTGATCGGCCCACCTCGGTACTCGACGCCGTAAGCCGCGTCTGGCCAGCCGTAGTTCTTGCCCGCCTGATCCAGATTGATCTCGTCGCCGCCGCGCGTGCCGTGCTCGACGGTCCAGACGTCGCCGTTGGAGGCGATGGCGATGCCTTGGACGTTTCGGTGACCCAGGCTCCAGATTTCCGGCAGAGCCCCGTCCTGGCCGACATAGGGGTTGTCCTGCGGCACGGTCCCGTCGGCATTGATGCGGAT
>NZ_JAEMRO010000123.1 GCF_016463295.1 Brevundimonas sp. | reverse complement strand
TCGACCATGGGCTGGCCCGAGAAGACCGAGGATCTGGAGCGGTTCTATCCGACCAGCGATCTGGTCACGGCGGCGGACATCATCTTCTTCTGGGTCGCCCGGATGATGATGATGGGCCTGCACTTCATGGACGAGGTCCCGTTCAAGCGGGTCATCATCAACGGCCTGGTCCGCGACGAGAAGGGCCAGAAGATGTCGAAGTCCAAGGGCAATGTCATCGACCCCCTGACCATCGTCGACGAGCTGGGGGCCGACCCCTTGCGATTCACCATGGCCATCCTGTCGGGGACGCGCGACATCAAGTTGAGCCGGCAACGCATTGAAGGCTATCGCAACTTCGGTACCAAGCTGTGGAATGCCGCGCGCTTTGCCCAGATGAACGAGGCGCAGCGCGTCGAGGGCTTCGATCCGGCGACGGTCGAGCAGACCATCAACCGCTGGGTCCGCGGCGAACTGGCCAAGGCCGAGCGCGAGGTGTCGTCGGCCATCGAGGGCGGACGGTTCGACGATGCGGCCTCGGCGCTGTATCGCTTTGTCTGGAACGTGTTCTGCGACTGGTATCTGGAGCTGGCCAAGCCGGTGTTCCAAGGCGATGACGAGGCCGCCAAGGCCGAGACGCGGGCGATGACGGCCTGGACGCTGGATCAGACGCTGAAGCTGATGCACCCGGTCATGCCCTTCATCACCGAGGAGCTGTGGGACAAGCTGGCCGATGAGGGCGCGGCGCGGTCGGAAGCGACCCTGATCGGTGCGGCCTGGCCCGAGTTGCCGGACAGCTTCATTGACGCGGCGGCTGAGGCCGAGATCGGCTGGCTGATCGATCTGGTCACGGAGGTGCGCCAGTTGCGGGCGGAGATGAACATCGCGCCGTCGGTGAAGCCACCGCTCAGCTTCGTTGCGCCGGACGCCACGACAGCCGAGCGGATCGCGCGGCACCGCGATCTGATCCTGACCCTGGCGCGGGTGTCCGAGGTGGCGACGGTCGATGCCGCACCTGAAGGGGCCGTGACCTTCGTCAGCGGTGGGGCGACGGCGGCGCTGTCGCTGGCCGGGCTGATCGATCTGGAGGCCGAGCGTGCGCGCCTGAACAAGGAGATCGCAGCGTTCGAGAGCGACATCGGCCACTTCAGCAAGAAGCTGGGCAATCCCAACTTCGTCGCCCGCGCCGCGCCCGAGGTCGTCGACGAGCAGCGCGAGAAGCTGGCTGAGGCCGAGGCGGGCAGGGCGCGGTTGCAGGCCGCTCTGGCGCGGCTGGATGCGGTGGGCTGAGGCAGTTCAGCCCTGGTTGTCCGTCAGGATGCGGGGCCAGTTCGCCTCGCCCCTGGCGATGGCACCAGGGATGTCCTGCTCCCACAGCATGCGGGCGCGGTCGTTGAAGTTAAGATACAGACGCCCGTCGACAATGCGCCAGACTGTCGGGTCCCCGGGGGCGATATAGCCCTGACTGGCCGCCCAGGCGCAGTAGCCGCCGAACTGAGGCGCATAGGCCTGGGGGTTGGCTTCGAACATTGTGCGGTTTTCGGCGGTGGCGAAACGCCACGTCGCGCCGTTCCAGTCCAGGGTGATCGCAGGATCGCCGGCGACGGGCTGGCCATCGGTGAAATAGGCGACGGGGTCATGACCCCCGAGCGACAGACGATCGGCAGCGGCATAAACCGGCGGATAGGTCCTGGACTGGGTCGAGGCCTGAGAACTGCCGACGATCAGGGTCAGCGATACGGCCATCAGCGAGGCCAGAACGAAACGCAGCATGATGAGGCATCCTCCCGGCCACCGTTGCGGGGCCCTTCGAGATGGCATACGCCCGCGCGTGCCGCCGGGTTACAGGAGGGGGGAACATGCCGCGTCTGGACATTGAGCTGGTCTCGCGTGGGCTGGCCGAAAGTCGCGCCAAGGCGAAGGCGGCCATCGAGGCGGGCGGCGTCACGATCAATGGCGTGCCCGCCCGCTCAGCCTCCCAGAGTGTCGAGGAAGGCGCGGTGATCCTCGCCGAGCCGGCGCATCGCTGGGTGGGGCGCGGAGCGTTGAAACTGGATCATGCGCTCAGCCTGTGGCCGGTCGCGGTCGAGGGGCGGGTGGTCCTGGATGTCGGTGCGTCCACGGGCGGCTTTACCGAGGTCTGTCTTGAGCGCGGCGCAGTCCGGGTATTCGCGGTTGACGTCGGGCAGGGGCAGCTTCATCCGCGACTGGCCACCGACCCGCGCGTGGTCAATCTGGAGCGAACGGATGCGCGGTCGATCACGACTGACCTGATCACTGAGGCTCCTCAGCTGATCGTCTGTGACGCCAGCTTCATCGGCCTGGCCAAGGTGTTGCCGGCCGCCCTGATCCTCGCGGCGGGAGAGGCCGATCTGGTGACCCTGGTCAAGCCGCAGTTCGAGGCCGAGCGGCCGGGTGGCGGCAAGAAGGGCGTGATCAAGGATACGGAGGCGCATGCCGCAGCCGTGACGTCTGTCTCGGACTGGCTGGAGAGCGTCGGCTGGACCGTCATGGCGACGACCGTCAGCCCGATCACGGGCGGCGACGGCAATGTCGAGTTTTTGCTGTGGGCCAGGAAGCGCGCCTGACCCTCTGACCGTGATCAGCCCTTGGGCGCGACCTTGCGCAGCAGGATCTGGCGCAGGCTTTCCAGCACCTGATTGCGCGCCTCGACCTCTTCGACCGGCAGGGTCTGAAGAAGGCGCAGGGACCGGGCGTGGACGGTCACGATGCGCCAGTCGAACGGCTGACCCGGCTGGGCGGCGTCAATCACGTCGCAGAGGCCCGCCGCGCCCTTGCACAGGTCGTCCAGCTCGAACGGACTGGCAGCGTCGATGACGGCGTTGGCGGCGTGGTAGACCTCCTCCAGCCGCACGGCGAGTTCGGCAGCCGAGGTCGGGGCCGCGATGGCCTCCAGCGCGGCGATCTGGGCATCGACGACGCCTGCGGCCTCAGCCCGTTTAGCTTCGATATTGGCCCGTGCCTGGGTCAGGGCCACACCGATGCTGACCCCACCCGGCTTGTCGATCATCTGGGACAGGTTGGACTTGCGGCGGGCGTGGGTAATGACCGTCATCTTGCGCCTCCCGAGGCTGCGCGTTGTTCGGCATCGAATTGGGCCTTGCGGATCATGCTCGCGCGGCGCTCCTCACCGGGCGGATCGCCTTGCCGAAAGCGACGATCCGGTCCGAAATAGTCTCCGACCTCCAGGAAGGGCCGGGCGTCCCGCGCCACCCAGACCAGCCGCTCCAGCAGGGTCGAGGCGCTGAACGGCTTGGTGATCACGAAGCTGGCCCCGCAATCGCGCGCCTCCTTGACCTTGGAGCGGCGCACGTGGGCGGCGGTCATGATGACCGGCACGAAGGCATTGGGGTCCAGGCCCGACCGCCTCAGCCAGCGCACGAGGGCATAGCCGTCCATCTCCGGCATTTCGCAGTCGACGATCAGCAGATCGACGCTGTGATCGCGCAGGATGTCCATGGCCTCGGCCCCGCTGTTGCAGGCATAACGGGTCTTGATGCCGAACCCCAGCAGCGCCTGGCTGGTCAGGTCGAGGGCGAAGGGCGAATCGTCCACCACCATCGTCACCGCACCGGTCAGGTTGATGACCGAGCTTTCGCGCAGCGATTCGCCGACACCGCCTGACGGGCGCGAGGTTTTGGCAGGGGAGGCTGGAACCATGCATCCAAGCTGCCACGGTCAGGTAGCAGGACGGTTAACGCCAGCGTCAGATTTTGGACGTCGGCTCAGCCCAGACGGCCGATCGCGTAATAGCGGTCCGCACGCGCTTTGCGGATCTGGTCCGGCGTCAGCGAGGACAGGGCGGCCAACTCCTCGGCCAGCACCTCGCCGACGGCAGCGATCGTGCCCTCCGCATCGGCATGGGCACCGCCCAAGGGTTCTTCGATGATGCGGTCGATGATCTTCAGCTCCAGCAGGTCGGGAGCCGTGATCTTCATGGCCATGGCCGCATCCTTGGCCCGGGCCCCGTCGCGCCACAGGATGCCTGCGGCCCCCTCGGGCGAAATGACCGAATAGATGGAGTGTTCCAGCATCAGCACGCGTCCGGCGGCGGCAATGGCGATGGCTCCGCCCGACCCGCCTTCGCCTGTGATGGTGGCGATGGATGGCACGCCCAAGGTCAGGCAGCGTTCGGTGGACCGGGCGATGGCCTCGGCCTGACCACGCTCCTCGGCGCCCAGACCCGGATAGGCCCCGGCGGTATCGACGAAGGTCAGGACCGGCAGGCCATACTGCTCGGCCAGGTCCATCAGGCGCACGGCCTTGCGATAACCCTCGGGCCGGGCCATGCCGAAGTTGTGGGTCACCCGCGACTGTGTGTCATTGCCCTTCTCATGGCCCATGACCACGACAGGCGCGCCGCGAAAGCGGGCCAGGCCGCCCATAATGGCTTGGTCGTCGCCGAACTGACGGTCGCCTTTCAGCTCTTCGAAGTCGGTGAACAGGCCGTCGATATAGTCGGTCAGGTGAGGACGCTGAGGATGGCGCGCCACCTGGGTCTTCATCCAGGGGTCGAGACCGGCATAGGTCTTCTTGCGCAGCTGCTCGGCCTTCTTGCGCAGGCCATCGA
>NZ_JAEMRO010000005.1 GCF_016463295.1 Brevundimonas sp. | reverse complement strand
CGCGGTCCAGTCCAACCATGTGCGCCAGACGGCGGCGGCGGCGGCGGCCCACGGGTTGAAATGCGAGGTCATCCTGGAAGAGCGGACAGGGTCAAAGGCCACCGACTATGTCCACAACGGCAACGTCCTGATGGACCGGCTGTTCGGCGCGGGCATCCGCTTTGTCGACGGCGGGTCGGACATGCCGGCCGAGCTGGAGACGACGGCGGCAGAGGTCCGGGCGCGCGGCGGCAGACCCTATGTCATCCCCGGCGGCGGCTCGAACGCCATCGGGGCCCTCGGCTATGTCGACTGCGCGCGCGAGATCGTGGTCCAGGCCGACGAGCTGGATCTGCCCATCGACCGGATCGTGACGGCGACCGGCAGCGCAGGCACCCATGCGGGGCTCGTGGCCGGGCTGGCGGTCATGGGGGCGGACATTCCGGTCCTGGGCATCGGCGTTCGCGCCCCGAAGCCGAAACAGGAGGCCAATGTGCTCAAGCTGGCGCAGGAGACGGCCGCCCTGCTGGGGCGGCCCGGCGCCGTGACCGACGCCATGGTCGTGGCCGACTGCGACTATGTGGGCGAGGGCTATGGCCTGATCGACGGGGCGGTGATCGAGGCGCTGAGACTGGCGGCGCGCACCGACGGCATCGTTCTGGACCCTGTCTATACCGGCAAGGCGATGAAGGGGCTGATCGCCCTGGCCAGGACCGGGCGGTTCGAGGGCGAGACGGTGGTCTTCCTGCACACCGGCGGAGCGCAGGGCCTGTTTGGCTATCAGGGCGAGATTGGGAGGATGTTGTGAGGCCACAGAAGCCAGGCATAGGGACGCTCGCTTCGGCGCTCGGGCTGGCACTCATTTTGAGCGCCTGTACGACAGCCCCCAAATCTTCGCCTGATCGCCAACTTGATGGGACGGGAGTCGTAGCGCTGGAATGCGCGGTGGCTTCCGATGGGACCGTGGGCGAGTGTCGTATCCTTTCAGAGACTCCGCCTGGACAAGGATTTGGTCAGGCCGCAGTTGACACGGCGCAAGGTGCACGACTGGACCCGCGATACGGCGACGCAAGGGTGAGATTTACGATCCAGTTTAAAGAAGGAAAGCCTGCGCCATGACCAGAGTTCTCGGAGTCCTGGGCGGAATGGGCCCCGCCGCGACCGTGGCCTTTCTGGCGCGGGTTCAGGCCCTGACCCCGGCGGAAGGGGATGCCGACCACATCCGCATCATCGCCGACATCAATCCCAAGGTGCCCGACCGCAACCGCCAGCCGGATGCCGCGGAAAGCGTCCTGGGCCAGATGGCGATGCGGCTGCGGGACGCGGGGGCCCAGGTTCTGGCCATGCCCTGCAACACCGCCCACGCCCAGGCGGCCGGTATCCGCAAAGTCGGCCTGCCCTTCATCGACATGATCGCCGAGACCACCGAGGCGGCGCTGACGGCCACAGGCGAGGCCGCGCCCAGGAAGGCCGGCGTCCTGGCCACGCCGGGCGGCGAGGCGCTCTACACCCGATCTCTCCAGGCCAGGGGGTGCAGGATCGTCCGCCTCACCGGGCAGGACCGCGAGACCTTCATGGGCTGCGTCTATGCCGTGAAGCGCGGCGACACCGGCGATGCCGCGCGTGCCGAGATGCGTCGCCTGGCCGCAGCCCTGGTCGAGGCAGGGGCTGAGGTCGTCATCGCCGGTTGCACCGAGGTGCCCCTGCTGCTGATGCCTGCGGACGTGTCTGTGCCTCTGGTCGATTCCGCAGAGGTGCTGGCGCAGGCCTGCGTCGATCGCTGCCGGTGAGGTTGCCTAAATCGGCGACGCCCGCCACACCTGCCGCATGACGACGCAATCCCTGATCATCGACTGCGACCCCGGCGTGGATGACGCCGTGGCGCTGATGCTGGCCTTCGGGTCGGCGCGGCTGGAGCTGCTGGCGGTCACGACGGTGGGCGGCAATGTCCCGCTGAAGAAGACGACGCGGAACGCCCTGATGCTGCGCCAGATCGCGGGACGGCAAGACGTGCCGGTCCGGCCCGGCGCGGACCGCCCGCTGCGGCGCAAACCCTCGGGTGCCGGCGAGTTTCACGGTGAGGAGGGGCTGGGTTATCTGCCGCCCTTCACGCCCGATCGCGGCATTGCCGACGGGCATGGCGTGGACGCCATCATCGACAATGTCATGAGCCGTCCGGAGGGTTCGGTCGCCCTGGCCATACTGGGGCCGATGACCAATCTGGCCCATGCCCTGCGCAAGGAGCCGATGATCCAGAAGCGGCTGGGCCCGGTTGCCGTCATGGGCGGGGCCCGCAGCGAGGGTGGCAACATCACCCCCTCGGCCGAGTTCAACATCTGGGCCGATCCGGAAGCCGCGGACGAGGTGCTGCGCAGCGCCTGTCCGGTCGTCATGTTCGGCCTGGACGTCACGCATCAGGTGCGGGCGACGGATGCGCGGATCGCGCGTCTGGCGACGCTGGGCACGGCACGCGGCGACACGGCGGCGGCCATGATGCGGTTCTCGCAGGACGTGGAAAGGCGGATCGTTGGCTGGGACGCTCCGCCGCTGCACGACCCCTGCCCCGTCGCCTGGCTGATGAACCCGGACCTGTTCACGCTGAAGTCCTGCCGGCTCGCGGTGGAGGTGCAGAGTGAGCTGACGCGCGGCCATACGGCGGTGGAGTTCCGCGTCGACCCGGAGACGGCCCCCCATCGCTGGGCTACCGGGGTCCAGGCCGACGGCGTCTTCGATCTCATCGCGGAGAGCTGCGCTTGAGGATCACGGTCGTCGGCTCCATCAATCTGGATTTCGTGGCCTCTGCCCCCAGCCTGCCTGCACCCGGCGAGACGGTCACCGGCGCGACCCTGGCCCGTCATCCCGGCGGCAAGGGAGCCAATCAGGCCCTGGCCGCCCAGCGGCTGGGGGCCGAGGTCTGCATGATCGGACGGGTCGGGCGCGACGGCATGGCGGAGGAGGCGCTCGCTCTCCTTCTCGCCGACGATGTCGATACCGGCGGCGTGCTGACGGATGCCGAGGCTCCGACGGGCGTCGCCCTGATCGCGGTGGACCCGGACGGCGAGAACCAGATCGTCGTCGCGGCCGGGGCCAATCACAGGGTCATGCCCGAACAGCTGCCGGCGCGGATTGAGTGCCCCCTGATCCTCCAGATGGAACTGCCGGTCGAGACCGTGGAGGCGGCGGTCGGTCGGGCCACCGACTTCGTTTGCGTCAACCTGGCCCCCGCCGCACCGGTGTCGGACCAGCTGCTGCGCCGCGCCGACCTGATCGTCGTCAACGAGAGCGAGGCCGCCTTCTATGGCGACCTGCTGCATCACGGCGGCGGTCGGGTGGTGGTCACCCTGGGGGCACGCGGAGCCGAGATGTACCAGCGCGGGTCCCTGATCGCCTCGGCCACCCCGCCCAGGGTCAAGGCGGTGGATGCCACGGGTGCGGGCGACTGTTTCGTGGGCGCGATATGCGTCGCCCTGCTGGAGGGCCAGTCGCCCGAAGCCGCCCTGACCTTCGCCTGTGCCGCCGGAGCCATCGCGGCGACGCGGCCCGGGGCCCAGCCCTCCCTGCCGACGCGGGACGAGGTTGAGGCGATCATTACAAGTTCGTAACTAGGGCTGGCCGTTGCGCGGGATAGGGTCTGGCACCTGTTCAGAGACGCCTATCGGGAACCGCCACATGACACGCACCGCCGCGCTGCTGGGAGCCTCGCTGCTCGCCCTCGCCATGCCCGCCGTAACCTGGGCCCAGAGCGCGCCCGCGCCGATCACGGTGCCGCCGCTGGAGTATAGCCACCGCGAACTCGCCAACGGCCTGGACGTCTATGCCATGCCCGATCCGACCGCCGGCACGGTGACGGTCCAGGTCTGGTACGACGTCGGCGGCAAGGATGATCCGCAGGGCCGCAGCGGCTTCGCCCACTTGTTCGAACACATCCTCAGCCGCAAGACGGTCAACCTGCCTTATGGCCAGATCGCGACCCTGGTCGAGAATGCGGGCGGCACGCGCAATGCCTCCACCAGCCAGGACATGACCAACTATTACGAGACGGTCCCGCCCCAGTATCTGGAGACCATGCTCTGGACCCACGCGGAGCGTATGGCCCGGCCCGTGGTCGATCAGGCCGTCTTCGACGCCGAACGCTCCATTGTGAAGGAAGAGCTGCGCCAGCGCGTGTATGCCCCGCCGTACGGCCGGTTCGGCACCTTCGTGATCGGCGACAACACCTTCGATGAAAGCGTCTATCGCCGCAGCGTGATCGGCTCGATCGAAGAGCTGGACTCGGCCGTCATCGAAGACGCCCGCGCCTTCCACGAGGCCTATTACCGTCCCGCCACCGCGACCCTGATCGTGGCCGGCAACTTCGATCAGGCCCAGCTGGACGCCTGGGTCGATCAGTATTTCGGCGACATCGAAAATCCGGCGCGCCCTGTGCCGGTGATGACCCGCCCGGTGGAATCACCTCGCACCCAACCGCGTCAGGTCGAGGCCTATGCCCCCAATGTGCCCCTGCCCGCCGTGGCCGCCATCTATCCGGGGGTGAAGGCCTCCGATCCGGACGCGGCCGCCCTGGAGGTGCTGTCGGCCATCATGTCGCGCGGCGACAGCTCGCGCCTATATCAGGCCCTCGTCTATGAGAGCCAGCTGGCCTCGAACGCCAGCCTGGGGTCCAGCACCCTGGAAGAAGACGGCTCGGTCGTCGTCAGCGCCACGGTCGCCCAAGGCAAGTCCATCGCCGATGTCGAGGCGGCGCTAAACGCCCAGCTGGATCGCATCCGCAACGCGCCCGTCACCGAGGCCGAACTGGCCGAGGCCAAGACCGAGATCGTCTCCAGCGAACTGCGTCAGCGCGAAACCGCCTCGGGCCGGGCCTTCATCCTGGGCAGGGCCCTGGTGGACGAGGGCGATCCGCGTGCGCCCGATGCCAATCTGGTCGCCATCCAGGCCGTCACCGCCGCCGATGTGCAGCGGGTCGCCCGCCGCTATCTGGACGAACAGGCCCGGGTCTCGATCCGCTATCAGGACGAGAGCGCGCGGCCTGCGGGTGCATCCGAGGACAGCTGGAAGAACCCGGCCCCCATGCCGACCTTCGTGACCGTGCCGCCCGCCATCCTGCCGGCCAACGAACTGCTGCCCGAGGGCCAGCGCATGGCCCCGCCCGCACCGGGCGAGGTCCGCACCGTCGCCGCGCCGCAGATCGTGGAGCGGACCCTGTCGAACGGCATGCGCCTGATCGTCGCCAAGTCCACCGACCTGCCCATCGTCAATGCCCAGCTGGTCATCGGCGGCGGCGCGGCGGCGGACCCCACGGAGCGTCCGGGCCTGGCGACCATGACTGCCGCCCTGGCCTCGCAAGGGGCCGGAGATCGTACAGCCCCGGAGATTGCCCGCACCCTGGAGGCGCTCGGAGCCAACATCGGCGGTGGGGCCGGGGCGGATGCCACCACCCTGTTCCTGTCCGCGCCCATCGCCTCGGCGGACGCCGCTGGCGCGGTGCTGGCCGATGTCGTGATGCGCCCGACCTTTGCCGAGGATGAAGTGGCGCGCAGCCGGACCCAGGCGGTCAACGGCCTGCGCGTCAATCTGCGCCAGCCGGGGCCGCTGGCCTCTCTGGTGCTGGGCCGACTGGCCTATGGTGCGGCCCCCTATGGCGCGCCCAGTTCGGGCACGCCGGATTCGCTGCAGGGGCTGACCCGCGACGAGATCGCCGCCTTCCACGCCCGCTGGTGGCGGCCCGACAATGCCGCCATGATCGTGACCGGCGGCATGACGCCCGATCAGGCCGTGGCCTTCGCCGAACGCACCCTGGGCAACTGGACCAGGCCTGCCGAGGCCCTGCCCGTCGTGGCGAACCGCGCCGGCACCCCGACCCCACCCCGCGTCGTCGTGATCGACCTGCCCGGCGCCGGTCAGGCGGCCGTCGCCGCGGCCGTGCGTGGTCCGCGCCGCGCCGATCCGGCCTTCTATCCGCTGAGCGTGGTCAACAGCATCATCGGCGGCGGCTCCAACGGCCGTCTGTTCCAGGAAGTGCGGGCCAAGCGCGGCCTCAGCTACGGGGCCTATTCCTCCCTGGCGACGCGCGTGGACGGCGGGCTGCTTTCCGCCACCACCCAGACCAAGAACGAGAGCGCCGCCGAGGTTGTCGCCCTGGTCCTGGCCGAGTTCGACCGTCTGCGGACCGAGCCGGTCAGCGAAACCGACGTCACCAACCGCGAGACCTGGCTGACCGGCAGCTTCTCGCGCGCGACCGAAACCACCGGCGGACTGGGCGGCGTCCTGGCCGAGGCCGTCACCAACGGCCTGCCGCTCAGCGAGGTCGAGGCCTATCCCGACCGCATCCGCGCCACGACTCCCGAGACCGTGACCCAGGCGGCCCAGGCCGTCAGTGCGGACGGGGCCTATGTCGTGGTGGTCGGCCAGTCGGCGATGTTCATCGACGCCCTGCGCGCCGCCCATCCCGATGTGGTGGTCATCCCGGCGGCCGATCTGGATCTGAACAGCCCGACACTGGGGCTGTAGGGTCACGCGTCTCCTCCCCGTCGCCGCTTGGCGATGGGGAGGGGGACCGCGCGTAGCGTGGTGGAGGGGGGACCACGGCTGGGTATAATCAGGCCTTCGCCCGGAACGCCCTGATCGCCTCCACCGTCTGGCGGACGCTGGCCTCGATCCCGGCCCAGTCGCCCGCCCTGACCGCGGCATCGGTCACCAGCTTGGAGCCCATGCCCGCCGCAACGATGCCCGAGCCGAACCATTTGGCAATCGAGGCCGGGTCAGGATCGACGCCACCGGTGGGCATGATCTTGGTCCAGGGCATGGGCCCCATGACGGCCTTGACGAAGTCCGCCCCGCCGACGCTGGCACCGGGGAACAGTTTGACGACCTCGCAGCCCAGTTCCTGGGCCTTCAGGATTTCGCTCACCGAGCCGCAGCCGGGGAAATAGGCGGTCATCCGCCGGTTGCAGGTGCGCGCAACCTCCTCCACCAAGCCCGGACTGACCACGAAGCGCGCGCCCCGGTTCAGGAAAAGCGCGGCGGTGCCCGCATCGACAACCGAGCCGATGCCCAGGATAATGTGCGGATCGGTCTGCTGAAGCTCGCGTGCGATCTCGCCGAAAAGATCGCAGGCGAAGTCGCCGCGATTGGTGAACTCGACCACCGGCGCGCCGCCCCGGGCGCAGGCGCGGATGACGTTCAGGCAGACGTCCCGGTCGGGATGATAGAAGACGGGCGCGACGCCTTGGGCTTCGAGGGCGGTCAGGACGGACAGACGGTCGTGGCGCATCGGCGTTCAGGCTCCACCGGAGTTCGGGACAGACCTGCTTAACCACCGCACGGGTCGTGTCAAAGCCGACCCGCCAAACTTTGTGTTTCGCCCGTCAGGCGGCACCGGGCTTTTCATGCCGGGTCGCCTGGCACAGATCGCAGAACTCGATGCCGGGCCGGCGCCGGTCGGGGCGCCAACGATGGCGTTTGCATTTCAATCGACGAACGAGACGGCGCAGCGAACGAAACATGTGATCCTGGGGAGGGGATGGCAATGTCGGGTATCCGGCGTTCTTCCAAACGGCGTTTGCCGCTCGCGTCAACCTTTGCAGGCCAGATCTGCTATGCGTCGGGTCATCGCGCTGTCCTTGTCGAACAGCGGCTCCAGCACGGTGAAATGGTTCGCGCCCTCGACCGTCTCTAACCGCGTCTCGACACCTTGGGCACCCCACAGATCGGCCATCATGCGAGACTGGCGGATGAACTCCGCACTTTCGTCAGCGCCGACGATGCAATCCAGCACGGTCCCGCCGGGAGTCGAACCGTTCGGGACGGGCCAGTGAATGGGCGACAGGGCCGCCGCCTCCCGGGCATCCAGACCCAGGGCCGCGTTCAGGCTGGTCGGGATCAGGGGGGCGAGATCGAACACGCCGCTGATCGCCACGGCGGCACCGGCCCGGCCCTCGGACAGCATGCAGGCCGCCATATGCCCCCCGGCGGAGTGTCCGAAGACGACCGGGCGGGTGCGCGTCGGCGACAGGTCGCGCACAGCCTCCACCGCATTGCGCACCTGCGACAGGATGCGGCCCAGCCGAACCTGCGGCGCCAGATCGTAGGAGGGAATGGCCAGGCTGACGCCCCGCGCGAGCAGGGCCGGTGCGATGCCGCTGAACCACTCCCGCCCCAGAGCCTGCCAGTAGCCACCGTGCAAGAAAACGGCGACCGGTGCGTCAGGCCGCGCCTCGAACAGGTCCATGACTTCGCGCTCGCCGGGCCCATAGGCGATCTGGCGGGGCGGATGCGCCAGCCGCGCCGCCTCGGCCCGGTCGCGCCAGCCCTGCATCACCGCAGGATGGTCGGGCACAAGGGCGCGGTTGTTGTATTCGGTTTCCAGGTTCAGCGGAGGCTCCGAGGATGAGGCAACGGGCAACGGGCAACGGGCAACGAGGTAATAGCTAGCGGTTATGGTGTCCGCCACGGAATCATTCACTGGCTTGGAAGAGGCTCAGACCCTAACCTGTTGCCTGTTGCCTGTTGCCTGACTTCCAATCTTCAACCCCCGGACCCCCGCCATGATGACCGCCATCTTCGTCTTCATCAAATGCGAGTTGGGGCATGCCAACGATGTCGCCGCCGACATGGTGGACAATGTCGAGCACGTCTCGGAGGTCTATTCGACCTCGGGCCAGTACGACCTGCTGGCCAAGTTCCAGCTGCCGAAAGACATGGACATCGGCACCTTCGTGACGAAGTCGGTCCAGACCCGGCCGCACATCCGCGACACCTTCACGGTCATCACCTTCTCGCCGTTCCTGCCGTCGAAGGTCTAGGCCTCGCTGGAGACGAACGACAGGCGCACCGCCACGCGCGACTGGGTCCAGCGCTGGGTGTCCACCCGGGCCTGACGCATGGCCGACAGCGCCATACGGCCAAAGCCCAGTTCGGCCGGCTGATCCTCCGTAGTCCGGCAGTCCGACAGCGCGCCCGTTGCTTCAACCGCGCAGTCGATGGTCACCACACCGCGGTCCACACCGCGCGACAGGGCCGCGGCCGGATATTCAACCTGCGGGCTGCGGGTCCAGGGCACGTCCCGGAACGGCGTCAGGGGCGTGGGTGCGGCCTCCTGAACGCCGACGAGACCCAGCACTGCCGCCACGACCAGCATCACTCCGCCGGAGCCTGCATCACGGTCATGCCCTGTGCGATCGCGCGTTGGGCGGCCAGCTCGCTCGCCGGCAGCGGCACCAGGCCACGGTCCTGAAGATAGCCGCCGCGACCGGCGGAGGCTTCGCTCATAAACTCCATGACGAACTGCTCCAGACCCGGCGTCACACCGACGTGCTGCTTCTTCACATAGATGTAGAGGCTGCGCGACAGGGGGTAGGAACCGTCCGCGATGGTGTCGACGGTCGGCGCGATGCCGTCGATGGTCTCGGGCTTCACCGTGTCCAGGTTCTGCTCCAGGAAGGAGAAGCCGAACACGCCCAGCGAGCCGGGGGTGCGGGTCAGGGTCTGGACGATGGCATTGTCGTTCTCGCCCGAGTCCACCCAGCCGCCGTCCTCACGCAGGGTCTGGGCCAGGGCCTCGAACCTGTCCTCGTCGGACTCCGCCAGGGCCGCCAGCACCGGATTGGCCTTGGCCGAGGGCACCATGCCCAGCTCCAGGAAGGCGTCGCGCGTGCCCGAGGTGGGCGGCGGGCCATAGACCTGAATGCGCTGGTTCGGCAGGGCCGGATTGGCCATGTTCCAGGTGGTGGCCGGGTTGGCGACAAAGGCACCGTTCGCACCCGGCACTTCCTTGGCCAGGCCTTCGTACAGGTCGTCCAGCGAGAAGTTGAAGCTGTTGCCCGAACGCGCCGTGGCGATGACGATGCCGTCGAAACCGATCTTGATCTCGACGATGTCGGTGACGCCGTTGGCCACGCACATGTCGTATTCCGACTTCTTCATCGGGCGCGAGGCATTGGCTATGTCCGGCGTCGCCGGGCCGATGCCCTGACAGAAGGCCTGGATCCCGCCGCCGGTGCCCAGCGATTCCACACGCGGCGAGGCCCCGCCCGTCGTGCGCTGGAAGTTTTCGGCCACGCGGTTGGCGAACGGGAAGACGGTCGAGGAGCCCGCCGACCAGATACCCGAGCGCGCCGTCTGCGACCCCGCCCCGCCATCTCCACAGGCCCCGAGGGCCATAAGGGCGACGGCCGAGGCGGCGGCGAGAAGGGTGCGGGTCATGTGAAGGCGCTCCGAAAGGTTCGTGGCGCTTAGACCAGAGGATTGTGACGGTTGGACGAAAGAGGGAGCATGCCACCATCCTTCTCCCGCAGCCATCAAGAAGAAAAATCACTCAATCAATGCATCCCGCAGCTTTTCGAAGGCTCGGGCGCGGTGGCTGATGGAGTCCTTGAAGGCGGGGTCCAGTTCGCCGAAGGTCTGGGTGTGGCCCTCGGGGATGAAGATGGGGTCATAGCCGAAGCCGCGCGTGCCCCTGGGCGGAAACGTCAGGGTGCCGTCGACGCGGCCTTCGACCACCACGGCCGGACCGTTCGGCCAGGCTACGGCCAGGGCCGAGGTGAACCAGGCGCTGCGGTCTTGCGCGCCGATTTCCTCCAACCGCTGCTCGACCTTCTTCATGGCGAAGGCGAAATCCTTGTCCGGCCCGGCCCAGCGGGCGGAGAAGATGCCGGGAGCGCCGTCCAGCGCCGCGATCGACAGGCCGGAATCGTCGGCAATGGCGACCTCGCCCGACAGGTCCGCCGCATGGCGCGCCTTCAGCAGGGCATTGCCGACGAAGGTGCTCTCGGTCTCGTCCGGCTCGGGCAGGTTCAGGCTGCCGGCGGTGACGACGCTGTAATGTCCGCCCAGCAGCGCCTCGATCTCGGGCACCTTGCCGGGATTGTGCGTCGCCAGGACCAGCCGCATCCCCTTGATAAGCTTCAGATTCATCGCCTTCACCCGCTCCGTTACAATCCATTGCCAAAGTTTAATATCGTTAAACGATATGTAACATGACTTAGCTCAGCGCACGGCCTATCTATTGTTTCAAGGACGGACGCCGCGACGTTCTCCGATCCAGCCGAAAACGGCAAGATCGATGCAGCGGACACAAAACGAGGGGTGAAAACATCCCTCACTCAGGATCAACGGAGAACGACAATGAACACCATGAACGCTTCCTACTTCATCGAAAAGATCGGCCACGGCGTGATCAACACCATGCTGCTCGCCGCCCTGCCGGTCGCCCTGATCGCGACGCTCGTCCAAGGCCTGTAAGAACAAAACGGAGCTTTGACGATCGGCATGACAAGCGCGAGAGTTAAGACCGCGTGTGGGTTCGCCGGACCCCGCGCGGCATCCTCGCCCTCTGCCCCGGCCTGACGACGAATAGGCCCTTTCGAATGCGCGTGCCGAAACTGCGATCTGCGGCCAGCCGCACCCCGGCGCGTTTGCCGGGCCTGACCTTCGGATCCGTGTCCAGCCTGTTGAGCGTCGCGCTCTGGGCGGCCTTCTGGATCCTGGCCCTGCTGACGCTGGCCACCCTCATACTCTTCATAGTGATGGCTTTTGTGCCCATGGGGCCGATGGGCCTGACCGCGACCAGCGACGACGGCGGCACCAGCGTGCCGGTACCGCGCGCCTATATCCTGTTCGGCATCGGGGCCTTCGCCGGTTATTTCGGCGGTTTCACCCTGATCCTGCGGCACCTGCGCCGCATCGTGAACACCCTGCGCATCGGCGATCCGTTCGAGCCGGCCAATACCGGGCGGCTGCGCCAGATCGGCATCATCCTGGCGGTCGTGACCGGCGGAGCCTGGCTGGGCCAGAGTCTGGTGTCGCGACTGGTCCGCGGGGCGCTGGAGGCACCAGGCCTGTTCGACCTGGTGACCCCCGCCTTTTCGGTTCTGGTCGTCTTCGTCCTGGCCGAGGTGTTCAAGGAGGGCGCACGTCTGCGCCGAGAATCCGAATTAACGATCTAGACGCTTTGGGTTAGAGCATCCTCATGGCCATCCGCATCCAGCTTGACCGCATCCTGCTCGAACGGCGCATGTCGCTGACCGAGTTGGCCGATCGCGTGGGCGTGACCCTGGCCAATCTGTCGATCCTGAAGACGGGCAAGGCGCGGGCGGTGCGGTTCACGACGCTGGACGCCCTGTGCCGCGAACTGGACTGCCAGCCCGGCGACCTGCTGGCCTATGCGCCGGGGCCGCAGGATCAGGGTTCGGACGAGGATGCCGACGGGACCGCGCCCGGCACGACATGAGCTCGATCCCGTGAGCAGGCGGGACGATCTGAGCCCCGACGACCGGCACATCTGGTCCCGCGTGGCCGGATCGGTGACCCCGTCACGGCCGAAGAAGGCCCCGCGCATCGTGGTCGGGGCGGTTCAGCCCGATCCGCCGCCCGCACCGCACCCGACCGGCAAGGTCAAGACCGCGCCCCGGCTGCTGCCGTCCTTTTCTCCTCCCGTATCTCCCCCCGCCTCCCGTAGCGTGCCGGAGGTGCTGGAGCCGCGTCGCCAGCGGCGGCTGTCACGCGAGCGCGACCCGATCGAGGCGCGGATCGACCTGCACGGCTATGGCCGGTTTCAGGCCCAGGACGCCCTGACCGCCTTTCTGATGGGGGCGCAGGCGCGCGGCTATCGCTCGGTGCTGGTGATCACGGGCCAGGGGCGGCGCGGCGGCACCGGCGTGATCCGGGGCTCGGTCCATGAGTGGCTGACCGGCCCGGCCCTGCGCGGGGTCGTCTCCGGCTTCGCCCCGGCGGCGCGCCACCACGGGGGCGACGGGGCGCTGTATGTAACCATCAGGCGGGGTTGAGCGCCAGCCCCGCGTCGTTCGCCAGCGCTTCCAGCGACGTCATTGGTCGCGGGCCCCAGTGGGCGATGACTTCCGAAGCCGCCAGCGACCCCAGCGTTCCGGCGTCCTTCAGCGACAAGCCGCGTGCGAGGCCCAGCAGGACACCGGCAGCGTACTGATCGCCTGCGCCGGTGGTGTCGATGACCTTGTCGACCGGGAAGGCGGCGACCTCGACCCGGTCGTCGCCGGCCAGCAGTACCGAGCCCTCGGCCCCCCGGGTGATGGCGGCGACCTCGGTCATGGAGGACAGGCGGGCGGCGGCGGCGTCGAAGTCTTCCGTCTCGAACAGGGCCGTCAGCTCGGCCTCATTGGCCAGGACGATGTCGGCCGAGGCCTCGATGAAGGCCAGCAGTTCAGCACGCCAGCGGGCGACGACAAAAGTGTCGGACAGGGTGATGGCGACCTTGCGGCCTGCGGCGTGGGCGGCAGCTGCGGCGGCCTCGAAGGCGGCGCGGGCGGGGGCCGGGTCGAACAGATAGCCCTCCAGATAGACGATGGCCGAGGCCGCGATCTGGTTGGCGTCGATGTCGTCGGCCGACAGCTGGTTGGCGGCCCCGAGGAAGGTGCACATGGTCCGCTGGCCGTCCGGCGTGACATTTATCAGGCAGCGACCGGTGCCCAGACCCTGTTCGGCCCCGCCGGTCAGGACCGGGCTGTCGAACGCCACGCCGGCGGCGCGGATGTCGTGGGTGAAGACGCCGCCCAGGGTGTCGTCCGCCACCTTGCCCACATAGGCCGCGCGGCCGCCGAAGGAGCCGACGCCCGCCACGGTATTGCCCGCCGACCCGCCCGAAGCCTCGACGCCCGCCGCCATGGCGTCATAGAGGGCCGCGCTCTGGCCCGCATCGACCAGCTGCATCGAGCCGGGCGTCAGGGCCTGAGAGCTCAGGAAGGCGTCGTCGCAGGGGGCCAGCACATCGACGATGGCATTGCCGACGGCGCAGACGTCGAAGAGGATTTCGGAGGCGGTGTTCTGGGTCATCGCGAGGCCTTACCCGGCGCGGGGCTTTCGCGCTAGATCGCCGCCATGACCCAGATCGCCGTCCTGACCCCCGACCCGTCCGATCCCTCCTATGCGGGCCAGTGGCCGGGGGTGCTGGAGCGGTTGCAGGCGGCGCTGGCGACGGAGGGTATCACGGTCGAACCAATGGCCTGGACGGACCACATCGAGGACGGGTCGGCGCTTAAGGCATTTCTGCTGGTCCTGCCGCTGATCGTCTGGGGCTATCACCGCGATCATGCGCGCTGGGTGAAAGCCTGCGCCACGTGGGAGGCGGCGGGGGTGCGGATGCTGAACCCGCCCTCGGTGCTGACCTGGAACTCGGACAAATCCTATCTGGGGCGACTGGCCGAGCGCGGCGTGGCGATGCCCCGGACGCAGTGGGTCGAGGGCGTGACCCAGGCGGATGTCGATGCCGCCTTCGACCGGTTCGGCACCGATACGGTGGTGGTCAAGCCGCGCGTCTCGGGCGGGGCGTGGCAGACGCTGCGCCTGTCACGCGGTGAGCAGATGCTGGGCGCGCCCGACGGGGCGGCGATGATCCAGCCCTATCTGCCGTCCATCGAAACGGAGGGGGAGATCTCCCTGCTGATCTTCGGCGGCCGGCTCAGTCATGTGGTCAACAAGCGGCCCGTCAACGGCGACTTCCGCATTCAGGTCCAGTACGGCGGCCAGTATGTCGCCCTGCCCGAGCCGCCCGAGGGGGCCTGGGACCTTGCGCAGCGCACGCTGGCCGCGATCGACGAGGACCTGCTGTACGCCCGCATCGACATGGCGCGCGGTCCCGATGGGGGCTGGTTGCTGATGGAGGCGGAGCTGATCGAACCGGACTTCTATCTGGGCTTCGCGCCCGAGGGCGGACGGCGGTTCGCGCAGGCGGTCAAGGCAAGGCTGGCCCAGGCTGCGGCGTGAGGTCGCCTGTCGCGGACGGGCCGGCGTCCCCATGTCGTTGGGCATGAAACGCCGACATCTCCTTGCCGCCGGCCTGAGCTTGCCTGCCCTGTCCTTACCTCTGGTCGCCTGCGGCCAGTCGGCGGTGCCTGCCCCGGAGATCGCCCCTCTCACCGAAGGTCTGGATGCCGCCCTGACGGCGGCGACGGTCAAGGCGGCCCGTGATCTGCCCAAGATGCGCTCCATGATCGTGGCGCGGGACGGCCGGCCTCTGGTCGAGGAGGTGCTGCGCGGGCCGGGTCTGGATACGGCGGTCAACGTCAAGTCCGCCTCAAAGTCCGTGCTGGCCGCCGTCGCCGGGGCGGCGATCGGCAAGGGCCTGCTGACCGGGGTGCATCAGACCGTCGCACCTTTTCTGTCCGACCGCTTTCCGGCCAATCCCGATCCACGCCTGAATGCCCTGACGGTGGGCCATCTTCTGTCGATGCGGGCCGGTCTGGCCTCGACGTCCGGAGCCAACTACGGGGCCTGGGTGTCCAGCCGCGACTGGGTCCGATACGCCCTGGCCCAGCCGTTCGAAAGCGATCCGGGCGGGACGCTGATCTATTCCACCGGCACTTCGCACCTGACCTCGGCGGTGCTGACGCGGGCCTCGGGGCGGTCCACCCTGGCCCTGACGCGCGACCTGCTGGGTGAGCCCATGGGCCTGACCATTCCCGAATGGCCCGCCGATCCGCAGGGCATCTATTTCGGCGGCAATGAGATGCGGCTGTCGCCACGCGCCCTGCTGGCGTTCGGCGAACTGTATCGCAACGATGGCCTGCATCAGGGCGTCCGGGTCCTGCCGGAAGGCTGGGTCGAGGCCTCGTGGGAGCCGCGCGGAAACTCGCGCTGGACGGGCGACGGCCACGGCTATGGCTGGTGGATGCGCAAGGCGCGCGGCCACGATGTTTTCTACGCCTGGGGCTATGGCGGCCAGATGGTCTTTGTTGTGCCGGACCTGCGGCTGACGGTGGTGATGACCTCGGATTCCGCGCCGGTGGAGGCACGCGACGGCCACGTCCAGGCCCTGCATGCGCTGCTGGCCAACGGCTTCATCCCCGCCGCCGAGCGCGGGGCCTAGGCGGCTTCTCCCGACGCCATCAGGTCGCCGCGCGACGGGCACAGGTCGGAGATCACGCAGGCTGCGCACTTCGGTTTGCGCGCCGTGCAGGTGTAGCGGCCGTGCAGGATCAGCCAGTGATGCGCCTTGGGCAGCCAGGCGGCGGGTACGACCTTGTGCAGTTGCGCCTCGACCTTGTCCGGCGTGGCGGCATTGGCCAGGCCCAGGCGGTGCGAGACGCGGAACACATGGGTGTCCACCGCGATGGCGGGCTCGATGCCCAGTTCGTTCAGCACCACGCTGGCCGTCTTTCGTCCTACGCCGGGCAGGGCCTGGAGGTCGGCGCGGTTCAGGGGAACGACGCCCCCATGCTGCTTCAGCACGATCCGGCTGAGCGCGATCACGTTGCGCGCCTTGCCGCGATACAGGCCGATGGAGGCGATGTAGGGCACCAGCCCCTCCTCTCCCAGATCCAGCATCTTCGCGGGCGTATCGGCGACCTTGAACAGCTTGTCGGTCGCCTTGTTGACCGAGACGTCCGTCGCCTGGGCCGACAGGGCGACGGCGACGACCAGGGTGAAGGGATCGGTGAAGTCCAGCTCGGTCTTCGGCTCGGGCATGGTGGCCGCCAGCCGCTGGAAGATCGTCTCGACCCGATGCTCGTCCGGCGGCCAGCCCAAGGCACGGGGGGCGCGCTTGGGCGTCTTCGAGCGCGGCCGATGAGCTGACAATGCGCCTTTCACGGATCTGACGGGGGTGTCGCGCTGGAGACCACGACCGCTTCGATAGGGCGTCCGGAAAGCCAGGTCCTGGCCGCCGCCTTCAGCTCTTCGAGAGTCATGTCGCGGTAATCGACTTCCCATTCCACGGCATCGCGAAGCCTGTACGGCTCGCGGGCCGACCCGTTCAGTGTTCCGAACCACCAGCTGTTCGTGGCACGATTGTCTGCGATGCGCGCGAGGACGGGTGTCCGCACATTGTCCAGCTCCGACTGGGTCACCGTGCCGGAAGCGACATCGGCGACGACGCGACGCACCGCCTCGGTGACCCGGTCCAGATCAGCCGGCGAGGTGGCGACGGCGACCGTCATGGAGCCCTGGTCTCCAAAATCGTCGAAACTGTGCGAGGTGCTCGGGCTATATGTCGCGCCCAATGACTCGCGGACCTCATCACGCACTCGCTCCTGAAGTATGGCCCGCAGCAACTCCAGGGCCCTCTGTTCCCTGCGGCGCGACGGCTCGGAGACGAACAGGGGCCATATGGCCGAGACGAACGCCTGGGCAGCGGGACCTTCGTGAGTAGCGCTGATCGTGGGGCGATCGTCACCGAACCGCAGCAGGAATACCTCGCCCGCCGTCGATGCTGTCGGTGTGCGGCTGGGCAAGGTCCCCATGGTCCGGGCGACAAGATCAATGACCTCGTCCTCGGGCATGTCGCCCACGATGGTGAGCTCCAGGGGTGCCTGGGTCAGGACGGGCCGGAAGATGCGCTCGAAATCAGCCATGGTCAGTGCGTCCATGGCCTCGCGTGGAGGCAGAAGACGCGGCGAGCCAGGTGTGAGCTCCTCGGCCAGTGCGAGGGAAAGCACCGTGGCGGGCTGGGTGCGGTAGGCCCGGTAAAGCGAATCGATGGCCTGACGGCGTTGCCCGACAAAATCGTCCCGGAAGCCGGGATCGCTGAGCAGAGCGCTCGCGAACTGTAGCTGAAGCTCCAGGTCCGCGGGTCGGGTCGATCCCGACAGCTGGAATGCGCGTTCGAGCATCTGCAGGCTCAGCCCGATGCGTCGATCCGGGAACATGTCCTGGATATCGCGCAAGCTGTGTTTACCCAGCCCGCCGGCGTTCACAAAGGCGGCACCCATGCTGGCGGCCTGATAGTCGGCATCGGCGACTCCCGCACGGCCGTCACCCAGTCGCACGGCCATGGTGATCAGATCCCGAGTGAAGGCTACGGACTTCACGTTCAGGACAAGTCCGTTGTCGAACCGTACGCGGGTGAATTCCGGCGCTGCGATCGTTTCGCGCGAGACGATCCGGCCAAGTGTCCCCGTTTCGCCATAGGCCCAGGTGGCGGCGGATTCGTCCATCTGTGCCGCCGGGAGGGGAGAGGCCGACACCTGCTGCCAGACAGCCTTCACGTCGTCCTCGTTCGGGGGTTGCGGCATCACGATCGAGATCAGAGGCTCCGAGCCATTCCAGGCGCGAGCGAAATCCTCGCGCACGTCATTGGCGGAGATGCCGGCGACGACGCTGTCATAGATGTCGGGAATGCTGCTCGGGTGAACGAACGCGCTGGCGTCCAGGTCATGGAGCGGAAAGGCAGACACGAGGGCGTCGGAAAGGCTTTCACTGTAGCGGTCGTCAGCCTGTTCGATGGCTGTGGCGTTGAACCGTTTCTGGGCGTCTACGATGCGGGCGATCTCGCGCGCTTCGACACCATGCGCCTGAAGCCGACGGACTTCCGTCAAAGCCGATGTCATGGCTCGCGCCCAGTCGCCTTCTGCAGCCGGCGTGACATTCAGGCATACGGCGTTGGCCTCGCGCGTCCAGGGCGACCATGCGACACCTGCCGAGGTGAACGGGGCGTCGGCCCCCTGAGCCAGCAAGGCCAGACGACGGTTGAGAATGCCCGTCCACAGGCCCCTGACGATGTTGGCACGGCGGCGCGAGAGTGTATCGGGGCCCAGCGCCTTCCAGGCGGTCAAGCGGCAGGCGCTGACGCCAGTGGGCAGGGTTTCGCTGGAGTAGGCCATCACATCCAACGGGCGGGCGAGGTCGAACGGTGTGGCCTGCGATCTGGGCGGGGGCTCGCCTGTCGCCGTCCAGCTGCTGAAATTGTCGCGTACCGCAGTTTCAAGAGTATCCAAGGGCAGGTCGCCGACGACCGTCAGCACGGCGTTGTCCGGGCGGTACCAGGAGCGGTGAAACGCGGCCATGGCCTGGGCGTCGATGGTGCGAATACTTTCTGGAGTTCCGATAGGCTGGCGCAGGCGACTTCTGGCGGTGGGAGCGGCAAAGGCCTGATAGGCTTCGCGCCATGTGAGCGCCGGGCCCAGGCGAGCGTCATGTTCGGCCAGCACCACACCACGCTCGCGATTCACCGCGTCAGGTGTGAGCAAGAGGCCATCGCCAATGTCTCGCATCCACCCGAATGCGAGCGCCAGACTCGCCGCATCGGTCCCCGGCAGATCGACCTTGTAAGTGGTCGCGAAGGTCGAGGTGGAAGCGTTCTGATCCCGCCCAAAGGCCACGCCGGCTTCGGCGAAGCGTCGGGCCAACTCGCCTTCGGCCAGACCCTGAGTGCCATTGAAGGCCATATGCTCCAGAAAGTGAGCTATGCCACCCTGGCCGTCCGGCTCTTCATAACTGCCGACATCGAAGCGAAGCCTGATCGAAAGCCCGCCGGCCGGACGATCGTTGGAGAGCAGTGCGTAGCGCAATCCGTTGGGCAGAGTGCCTTGCCGAACAGCCGGGTCCATCGGAATGACGGCGGCGTTCGACGTTTCCTGAGCAGCCGCAGGAAGGGGACCGAGAGTCGAGAGGCAGGAGACGGCCGCGGCCAGGCAGGCGATCCAGAATATTGGGTGTTTCAAGTTCGCTCCGCGACCCGCACTTCAGCCCGTACACGCTAGCCGTGCGAACCCGGTTTCCCAAGGCCGAAAACGGAGGGTTGATTTCTGGACAGTCTTGTCCATTTATGCGCCACGTTCTTCTCCTCCCCGAGACTGTCCCATGGCCCTGTCGCCCGTTCTCAAGAAACGCCTGCCCCTGATCGTCGGCGGGATCGCCGCCGTCGCCATCGCCATCGGCGGTGTGGTCTGGTGGCAGGGACAGCAGCGGTGGGAGGGCACGGACAATGCCTTCGTCCATGCCGACACGACCAGCGTCAGCCCCCAGATCGACGGCTATGTCGTCGAGGTGCTGGTCGCCGACAACCAGCGGGTCGAGGCCGGTCAGGTGCTGTTGCGGCTCGACGACCGCGATGCGAAGGCCGACGTGGCCCAGGCCGAGGCCAATCTGGCGGCGGTGACGGCGGCGGTGTCCAATGTCGATGCCCGCGCCATCCAGGAGCAGGCCACTATCGCCAGCCGCGCCGCCGGCGTCGCCCAGGCCCGCGCCCAGGCCGATTTGGCCGCCCAGCAGGTCGAACGCTACGACCGCCTGGCCCAGCAGGGTTGGGTCTCGCAGCAGAGGATCGAGACCGAACGCGCCGGGGCCCGCACGGCCCAGGCCTCGGTGGCCGAGGCCCAGGCGGCCCTGGTCGCCGAACAGCGCACGGTCGGCGTCCTGGGCTCGACCCGCGAACAGTCGCTGGCGGCCGTGCAGCAGGCGCGGACCCAGCTGGAACAGGCGCAGCTGACGCTGGAGCGGACCGTCATTCGCGCGCCCGTCGCCGGTGTGGTCGGCGCGCGCGGCGTGCGCGTCGGACAATATGTGCGGCCTGGCGGACAGGTGCTGTCCATCGTGCCGCTGGGCGACGCCTATATCGTCGCCAACTTCAAGGAGACCCAGGTCGATCGCCTGCGTCTGGGCCAGACGGTGCAGATCCACGCCGACGCCTTTCCGGGCGAGGACCTGACCGGTCATATCGACAGTTTCGCCCCGGCCACGGGGTCGGAGTTCGCGCTCATTCCCATCGAGAACGCGACCGGCAACTTCACCAAGATCACCCAGCGCGTGCCGGTGCGCATCCGCGTCGATCGCGCCGGAGCGGCCCTGCGTCCCGGGCTGTCGGTGGCGGTCAAGGTCGATCTGAAGAGCCCGGGCGGGCTGAGCTTCGCCGAAGCCGCCGCCGGGGTGACCCAGACGGCTGAGGTCGGGCGTTAGGGCCATGACGGCCGCCGCCCCCACAGTGACCGACAGCGGTGCGCCCCCGACCGCACCTTCCGTCAACTGGACCATCCTGCTGCTCGGCTTCGCCGGCATGGTGATCGGCCAGTTCATGGCCATTCTCGACATCCAGATCGTCGCCTCGTCCCTGCCACAGATCCAGTCCGGCATCGGGGCCTCGGCGGACGAGATCAGCTGGATCCAGACCGCCTATCTGATCCCCGAGGTCGTGATGATCCCGCTGTCAGGCTATCTGTCGCGGCTGTGGGGCACGCAGAAGGTGTTTCTGGTTTCCTGCTCGGGCTTTCTGCTGATGAGCATCGCCACGGGGATGTCGTCCTCGATCGAGGCGATGATCTTCTTTCGCGCGCTTCAGGGGTTCGTCGGCGGAGCCATGATCCCGACCGTTTTCGCCGTCGCCTTCACCGCCTTTCCGCCCAAGCAGAGGGTCACGGCCAGTATCGTGATGGGCCTGATCGTCACCCTGGCCCCGACCATCGGGCCGACGCTGGGCGGGCACCTGACGGAATGGCTGAGCTGGCGCTGGCTGTTCTTCATCAACGTCATCCCAGGTATGTTGGTGCTGTTTCTGGTCGGGCGCTACGCCAATTTCGACAAGGGCGATCCGTCCCTGTCCAAGGGGTTCGACTGGTGGGGCCTGGCCCTGATGGCGACCTTTCTGATGAGCCTGCAATTCGTGCTGGAAGAAGGGTCCAAGAACGACTGGTTCGCCGATGAGATGATCCTGCTGCTGACCGTCGTTGCCGCGGTGACCGGTCCGGCCTTCGTCTGGCGATCGCTGGCCTATCGCAATCCGATCGTGGAACTGAGGGCCTTTGCCAACCGGAACTTCATGGTGGGGGTGGTGATGACCTTCACCGTGGGCGCGGCACTGTTCGGCGGGACCTTCCTGCTGCCGCTGTTCCTGTCGCGGGTGCAGAATTATTCGCCGGCCGAGGTCGGGACGACCATGGTGGTGTCGGGTCTGTCGATGTTCCTGACGGCACCCTTCGCCGGGCGGCTGGTGCGGTTGCTGGACTTGCGCATCCTGATGTTCGTGGGCTTCATGCTGTGCGCCTGGGGCATGTGGGATGCCCATGCGGTCACGACCGAATGGGGCTTCTGGCAGTTCGCGGGTGTGCAGGCCATGCGCGGCGTCGGCGTCATGCTGGCCATGATCGCGGCACAACAGGTAACGATGTCGACCCTGCCCGATCACATGGTCAAGAACGCCTCGGGCCTGGTGAACCTGTCGCGCAACGTCGGCGGTGCCTTTGGTCTGGCGATGCTGAACACCTCACTGACCCAGAATACGGCCCTGCACATGAATGAGCTGACCCAGGCCATTCCGGTCACCGACGACCGGATGGCGACGATGCTGGCGGGCATGCAGGAGCGGTTCGCCGGCTCCATCGATCCGGCGGGCGCGGCGATGAAGGCGGTCTATGGCATGCTGCAAAGACAGGCCACGACGCTGGCGTTCGGCGACGCCTTTGCGCTGCTGGCCATCGCCTGTGCCTTTGCGGGCTTCGTCACCCTGCTGGCGCGTCCGGTGAAGCCTGGAGCCGCCGGGCCTGCGATGGACGCCCACTGATGGCGCGGGTGGCGGGACAGGTCGATGAGGCGAAGACCCAAGCCATTCTGGACGCGGCCCTGGCCCTGTTCGCCGAGAAGGGCGCGCTGACCTCCATGGAGTCCATCGCGCGTCGGGCAGGCGTGTCGCGACAGACCCTGTACAATCGCTTTGCCTCCAAGGTGGAGATCGGCCAGGCCCTGGCGGCGCGGCGGGCGGCGGCCCTGACCGAGCCGCTGCGCACGGGCGGCGAGCCTTTGGCGGTGCTGGCCGGCTATGCCGAGGGGCTGCTGCACAAGATGCGCGGCGACACCGGGCCGGATGCGCTGCGCGGGGTGGCGCTGATGTCGCCGACCGCGCCGGAATTGGCCCAGGCCGTCTATCGCGCCGGTCCAGCCGAGGGATTGAGACGGCTGTCGGCCTGGCTGGCGGAGCAGGATCGCGCCGGGCATCTGTCGATCCCCGATCCGGATGCCGCGGCCGAGCTGTATGTCGGCATGATCATGGGCCACGGCCATCTGCGCACGATTTTGAACATCCCCCATCCGCCCTTCAATCTGGAGGCGCGGGCGCGGGAGACGGCGGAGCGATTCCTCAAGGCGTTCGCGCCGGGCTGAGCCTTGGCCCTCCTCGCCAATCGGCCTAGACCACGGTCAAAGTAGTTCAAGGAGCGTCGCCCATGTTGATCCATCTGTCGTCCTGGCCCGAGATCGATGCACGGTTGAAGCAGACGAAGACCGTGGTGGTGCCGATCGGCTCCAACGAACAGCACGGGCCGACGGGCCTTCTGGGCACCGACTGGATGTGCCCCGAAATCATCGCCCATGCGGCGGTAAAGACCGATGAGAGCCTGGTTGTCGCTCCGACCTTCAATATCGGCATGGCCCAGCATCACCTGGCCTTTGCGGGGACGATTTCGCTGCGTCCCTCGACCTTCATGGCCGCGATTACCGACTGGGTGTCGTCGCTGAGCCGGCACGGCTTCGAGCGCATCTATTTCCTGAATGGCCACGGCGGCAATGTCGCCACCATCGAGGCGACGTTCGCGGAAATCTATGCGGAGTGGAGTTTTGTCGAGGAGCGCCCGCCCTTCGTGCTGAAGCTGAAGAACTGGTGGGACCTGCCGGGCGTCAACAGCCTGTGCAATCGCCTCTTCCCGACCGGCCACGGCATGCATGCGACCCCGTCCGAGATCGCGGTGACCCAGGCGGCCTATCCGGACTGGATCAAGACAGCCGACTACAGCCCGCAGATCGCGCCGTCCGGGCCAATCCGCGATGCGCTCGACTATCGCGCCCGCTTCCCCGACGGCCGCATCGGCTCGGACCCGGCGCAGGCCAGTCCGGAAAAGGGACAGACCATCATAGACGCCGCCGTGCCCGCCTTGCTCAAGGATGTGGCCGACTTCTCGAACGAAGTCTTGCCGCAGGGCTGAATGAGGCGCAGGGCTGGATCATGACCCCCATCGATCGCGCCTTGAAGACGGGCCGCAAGCTCAACCGGAACGCGGCCAGGGCCGGCGACACAGCCTGGTCCGGCGGCGAGATGTTGTCGGCCGCGGGCGACGTCATCGCCGCCCGGATGAAGATCATGGCCGACGGCCTGACCGACCCGGCCAAGGTCGATCTGAAGGAACTGTCGCTGATGACCAGCGAAAAGGTCGAGGCCCTGTCGGAATCGGCAGCAGTCCTGGGCCAGACCTTCGGCGACATCGGCCAGAGGCTGAACGCCAATGCCGTCACCGAGGCAGGCCTCGCCAGCCGCGCCGCCTCGGCCATCGCCGGGGCCTCGACCCCGGCGGCGGCCATGCAGGCGCAATACAGCTATGCCTTGGGCTGGTGGAGCCGGGCGGCGGGCCAGATACTGACCCTCAACACCGAACTGCTGAAGGGCCAGGCCGAGGCGTTGAAGCCCATCCACCGCACGGCGGTGGCCAATGCGAAGCGGCTGAAACGCTGATCGCCGTCAGCGTTTGCGGGCCACGATGAAGGGGCGGCGCATTCCGCCCCTGGTCGCATGGTCTTCGTTGGCGAGAAGCTCGAAGCCGGACGAGACGACACGCTCGCAAAGGTCCGCCTGCTTGAAGACGCTCACATAGGGAGCCTTGCCGATTGCCCGCATGACCGGCAGCAAAACATGGCTCAACAGCGGGTTCATGTCTCCGAGACAGGGCGTCTTGGAGATGAACAGACCGCCCGGGGCCAGCAGGGCGTGGATGCGGGCCAGGGTCGTGGGCACATCGCGGACCATGTGCAGATAGTTGAACCCCAGAACCGCATTGTAGCGCCCGACCTCCAGAACCGAGGCCTCTGCCGTCCCGACCTGAAAGGTGAGGGACGGGACGGGTCCGGCGGCATATTTCTCCCTAGCGATCTCTATCATTCCGGCGGAAAGGTCCGTCGCCAGATAGCGGTGCACGTCCCCGGCCAGTCGCAGGGCTGTACTGCCGGTTCCGCAGCCCAGTTCCAGGACATGATCGTCGGGCCCCAGAAGCGCGCGGGTTCGTTCCAGGCTGCGCTCATATCCCGCCTGATCGGCGATGGCATCTCTCGCATATTTGCGCGAAATCCGGTCCCAGAATTGCGCATCGATGGCGGTCGTCATGCAGCGAATTCCTGTACAGCAACGCTTAGCGCACACCTATGGCAGGTAGGTTGCGGAAACAGAAGTCCTGGACTGTAGGCGTCGATATCCCGTCTAGCGGAACGGCGGCTCGTCGAAGGCGCGCAGCTTGCGGGAATGCAGGCGGTTGCCCTCGGCTCGCAGCAGGTCGATGGCGTGGATGCCGATCTGAAGGTGTTCCGAGATGGAGCCCTCATAGAAGCGGTTGGCCTGACCCGGCAGTTTGATCTCGCCATGCAGCGGCTTGTCCGACACGCACAGCAGGGTCCCGTATGGCACGCGGAAGCGATAGCCCTGGGCGGCGATGGTGGCGCTCTCCATGTCGATGGCCACGGCGCGGCTCTGGTTGAAGCGCAGCGCCGACTTGGAATAGCGCAGCTCCCAGTTCCGGTCGTCGGTGGTGACGACCGTGCCGGTGCGCAGGCGGCGCTTGACCTCTTCGCCCGGCGCGCCGGAGACCTGTTTGGCGGCGTCGTAGAGGGCGCGCTGAACCTCCGCGATCGAGGGGATCGGAATGTCCGGCGGCAGGACCGCGTCCAGCACATGGTCGTCGCGCAGATAGGCGTGGGCCAGGACATAGTCGCCGATCGTCTGGCTGGGACGTAGGCCGCCGCAGTGGCCGATCATCATCCAGGCGTGCGGGCGGGTCACGGCCAGGTGGTCGCAGATCGTCTTGGCGTTGGACGGCCCGACCCCGATGTTGACCAGGGTGATGCCCGCATGACCCGGCGCGGTCAGGTGATAGGCCGGCATCTGGTGCTTCTTCCAGGCCGCGTCCATGGCCGCTGCCTCCAAATCCGGCGTGTCGCGCGTCAGCACCACGCCGCCTGCGCAGGACAGGGTCTCATAGGCGCTGTCGGGGTCGGTCAGCTGGGCACAGGCCCAGCGCACGAACTCGTCGACATAGCGATTGTAGTTGGTGAACAGCACATAGGACTGGACGTCCTCGACCGGCGTGCCGGTATAGTGCCGCAGCCGCGCCAGCGAAAAGTCGGTGCGCAGGCCGTCGAACTGGGCCAGCGGAAGGTCCTTGCCCAGGTCGAACAGGCCGTCGGAAATCTCGTCGCCGATATGAGCCAGGTCCGTGGTCGGGAAATAGCGGGCGACGGCGGCGGTCTGGGTCCGGTCCAGCACGACGTCCGAGCCGTCCATCACATAGGGAAACGGAATCTCCTGTTCGGACGGCCGCACTTCGAACGTCGCGCCATAGTCCTGTTCCAGCAGGGTCAGCTGTTCCAGCAGATAGGATCGGTAAAGGTCCGGCCGGGTGATGGTGGTGGCATAGACGCCGGGGCGTGAGAGCCTGGCATAGGCGCGGCTGGCCAGATTGTCGGGCCGGTCGCCGAACCAGCTGACCCGCAGCTCGGGATAGGCGAACAGGCCCTTGGCCCGGGCCTCGCCATCGGCGCGCTCGCCGGTTTTCAGGAAGCTGCCCACGGCGGCGCGCAAGTTCGCGACGGATTGGGCGTAGAGGGTTTCGAGGCGGTCCAGGGCCGCCAATGCCTGCGTCGAGGCTGTCATCGTGTTTGTCATGATCTCCCCTAGCGGAAGAAGATGACCTTGGCGAGACAGCCACGCTTCATTGGGGGCGCTAGCGCTCGCGACGCGGTCGCTTGCTATTTGAGCGCGGGTTTTGCACCGCTACGTCGGGTAGACCGCGCGGTTTCAGCCGAGCTCGCGGCGCAGGAAGGCGGTGACGTCGTCCAGAACCGGAGCCTTCTTGCGGAACAGAGGCGAGAAGGTCGCGATCAGGTCAGCGTGGTTCAGCCCCGGATAGAGTTTCGCCTCGCAGCGCCCACCGACGGCGATCATCCGGTCGCGCAGGATGACGGTGTCCTCGTCATGGACCACAACATCGTCGGTGCCGTGCCCCAGCCATAGCGGTGGCGCGTCGGCGCGGGCGAAGGTCACCGGCTGGGTCAGGGTCGGGTCCGATGCGCGGCCAAAGGCATTGCGCGAGGCGGCTACGTCGAAGGGCAGGAAGTCATAAGGCCCCGCCAGGCCGGCGGCGGCCTTGATCAGTTCGGGCTGGTCCACGGCCGCCATATAGCGGCGGTCCAGGGTGATCATCATGGCCAGATGCGCCCCGGCGGAATGGCCCAGGACGCCCAGGCGGGCCGGATCGCCGCCATAGGTCGCGGCCAGTTCGCCTGCCCGCGCCGTGGCGGACGCCGCATCCTGGATGAAGGCCGGGAAATGCACCTGGGGCACCAGGCGATAGTCGGGCACGAAGACGACGAAGCCCCGCGCGGCCAGGGCCTGGGCGGCCCAACCATAGACGGTGCGATCTCCCGAATCCCAGCCGCCGCCGTAGAAGAAGACCAGCACCGGCAGGTTTGTCGCCTGGGCGGGCGCATAGACGTCCATCTTCTGGCGGGGGTCGTCGCCGTAAGCCAGGTCGCGCGCCACACGCCCGGCCCCGCGATCGCGTGGTCCGACTGCGTTCAACAGCGACAACGGCGAACAGGCGGCGGCGGCAAGGCCCAGCAGGGGGGCGAACAGGCCTCTTCGGGTCATGGGTGTCCTGTGGAATGCGGCTTCGCGTCAGATACGCACGAAGCCACGCTTCGGCTCAATCTCGAACGAAATTAATGCCCTGAAGGTCGACGCTCGCCGCGCCCGTCATTTTTCATTCCCGAAACTGTCGTCAAAACTTTACAAATGCAGAAAAGCGCGCATTCTTCCGTCCGAACCCGGAGCGAATTCGGGAGAATTTGGAGGATTTCCCGATGCGCCTGTCCGCTGTTTCGGCTGCAACTCTGCTGGTTCTGGCCAGCGCCGCGCCCGCCCTGGCCCAGAATTTTTCGACCCCGAACCAGGCCCAGCTTCCGCCTGCGCCGCGGGCGTCACAGCAGGTGGCTCAGCCGCGTGCCGTCATGGTCTGCGACGCCGACGCCGCTACCCGCGTCGCCTTCACGCGCGAATACGGCTCGGCACCGGTCTTCATCACCGCCCGTCAGGCCGTCGATGTCCGCCGCACGGGCGAGACCTGGTTCACGCCGCGCTGCATGACGGCCCGCGAGCATGATCGCTACGTCAATCTGACCCGGTCGATCGCTGCGCGGTGATCAGACACTAATGCGCTCAAGCAACGAGGCCCCGCGGGCCGAGTGATAGCGCCCCAAGAAGAAAGCCCCGCAGTCTGCGCGACTGCGGGGCTTTCTGCCGTCAGGTCCGGATCACTCCGCCGGCTTCAGATACTTGTCCAGCCAGCCAAAGACCTCGTTGTGCCATTGCAAGCTATTCGCCGGGCGCAGCACCCAGTGGTTTTCATCGGGGAAGACCACCAGCCGACTGTCGATGCCCTTGCGCTGAAGGGCCGTGAAGGTCGACAGGCCCTGGGCGGTCGGTATGCGGAAGTCCAGATCGCCCTGGATGACCAGCATCGGATCGCGCCAGTTGCGGACGTGGTTGGCGGGATTGAATTCCTGATAACCGCGCGGGTTCTCCCAGGGCGTGCCGCCATATTCCCACTCGGTGAACCACAGCTCCTCGGTCGAATAGCCCATGCCGAAGGTGTCGAAGACCCCGTCGTGATTGACCAGGCAGTCGAACGCGCCCGACCAGTTGCCCGCGATCCAGTTGATCATATAGCCGCCGTAGGACGCGCCGAGCGCGCAGGCGTTCTCGCCGTCGATGAAGTCGTACTTCTCCTGCGCGGCGGCCCAGCCCTTCTGCAGGTCTTCCAGCGGGCGGTCGCCCCAGTGCTGGCTAATGGAATCGGTGAAGGCCTGGCCGTAGCCGGTCGAGCCGTGGAAATCGATCATTACCACCGCATAGCCTGCGCCCGCATAGGTCATGGGGTTCCAGCGGTAGGACCAGCTGTTGCCGAACGACCCCTGCGGCCCGCCGTGGATCAGAAAGGCAACCGGGTATTTCTGACCCGGGGAGGCATTGGCGGGCTTGATGACATAGCCGTAGACCTCCTCGCCGTTCCAGCCGGCGAAGGTGAACTGTTCGGCCTCTCCGAAGGCACGGTCGTCCAGTTGCGGGTTCACATTGGTGATCCGGGTCGGCATTTCGCGACCCCGGAAGGTCTTGACGAACAGCTCGCTGGGCCGGGTCAGGCTGTCCTGGGCGAAGACGAAGCCGGACGGCGTCTGCTGGAAGGCCGAGACATGGCCCTCGCCCGTGATCGGCACGACAGAGCCTGACGTCACATCGATGGCGAACAGGCGGGTCTGACCGACGTCGCCGGCGGTGGTGTACAGGGTCTGACCGTCCTTCGACCATTGCAGGCTGTCCGCCGACCGGTCCCAGTTGGCCGCGATCTGGCGCACCTGGCCAGAGGCCACGTCGCGCAGGAAGACGGCGTATTTGTCGGCCTCGAAACCGGGCCGGGCCATGGCGCGATAGGCCAGGGTACGACCGTCGGGCGAAAACACGGGGCCAGTGTCCCAGGCCTCATTGTCGTCGGTCAGATTGTTCAGCTGTCCCGGTGCCGAGACAGAGACCTGATAGAGGTCGAAATTGGTGCTCCAGGGCTCGCTCTGACCCGCCTGACGCGAGGCGAAGACGACGGACTGGCCGTCGGGCGCAAAGGTGAATTCGCTCTCGTCGCCAAAAGGCTTGGAGGGGGTGTCGCCGTCGAAGCCGCGGGTGACCCAGACCGGCTCGCCCGTCGCCGCACCGGTGGCGCCGATGTCCTGCACGAAGAGATGGTTCTGGGTGTGGTCGTTCCAGGTGTCCCAGTGGCGCACGAACATGCGGTCATAGACCTGGCCGGTGTTCTTCTGGGCCGCCACGGCCTGGCTGCGCTCGACCGAAGCGGCCAGGGTCTCGGCCTCGGGATAGACGGCCAGGGACACGACCACGCGCCCGGCGTCGGGGCTGAGGCGATAGGCATTGACGTCGGTGGGCAGGTTTGTGACCTGCACGGGTCCGGTGCCGTCGGCCTCGGCCCGCCAGACCTGGCTGGAGCCGGACCGTCCCGACAGGAAGTACAGCTTTCCATCCGCGCCCCAGCGCGCGGTATTGGCCCCGCCCTCGTTGATGGCCAGCCGCACCGGTTCGCCCGGATTGGTCAGGTCCAGGGCATACAGAGCACCCGCCCGGCTGTTAGCCGCCACATCCGTGGTCGTCACCGAATAGACGACCCAGCGCCCGTCCGGCGACACCTGCGGATCGCCCAGGCGATTGGCCGGGATCATGTCCTGATAGGTGAAGGGCGTCTGGCCCTGAGCGGATGTCGCTGCGGCGGGCGACGCCGCGGTTGGGGCCTCGGCCAGGGCCGGAACGGCGGCGACGAGCGCCAGGGCGCAGCAGGCGCCGGCAAGCAGGGAGCGGTGACGCATCGGACGGTTCTCCTCAATCAGGCGACTGGCCTAGCACCGTCATCCACACAGGCAAAGCCGGGCCGCTTGCGGAGGTCCATGCAAACGGCGACAACCGGACCTGCATGACCCCGACCGCTTCGGCCCCCGTAAAGACAAAGCCTGAACCGCACATCTGCGAGGTGCTGATCGCCGAGCGGGCCCCTCGCCTGACCCGGTCGGTGGTCTGGCCGGTGGTGCGGCCGCTGCTCTATCGCCTGCTGGGGTTTCGCCACGCCGTGCGCATGGCAGACGCCATCCTGCCCTTGTCGGGTCAGGAGGCGCTGAAGTACGTCAGCAACCTGCTGGATCTGCGTGTCTCTGCACTGAATCTGGAGCGGATACCGGCGACGGGCCGCTGTCTGATCGTCGCCAATCACCCGACCGGCATCGCCGACGGGATCGCGGTCTTCGACGCGGTGCACAAACGGCGAGACGACGCCATCTTCTTCGCCAATGCCGATGCGATCCGCGTCGCGCCACGCCTGGGCGAGGCCATCATTCCCGTCGAATGGGTCCAGGAAAAGCGCACGCGTGAGAAGACCCGCGCCACGCTTCAGGCGGCCAAGGACGCGTTCGAAGCCGAACGCTGCATTGTCATGTTCCCGGCTGGCCGTTTGGCCCGCGTGGGCAAGGACGGCAGCCTGACCGATCCGGAATGGGCGCAGACGGCGGCGTCGCTGGCCCGCAAATACGACGCGCCCGTGGTGCCCATCCATGTGGCGGGACCGACGTCGAAACTGTTTCACCTTTTCGACCGGGTCTCGCAGGAACTGCGCGACATCACCCTGTTTCACGAACTGCTGAACAAGAAGCGCGGGGCGTTCCAGTTGAAGGTCGGCAAGCCGATCCCGGCCTCGCGGCTGGATATTGATGCGGGCAAGGCGACCTATGCGCTGAAGGCCTTCACCGAACGGGTCCTGCCGGGCCAGCCGGACGCGGATTTCGCATGAGCGGGCTGACGATCCCGCTGGCCGATGCCGAGGCCGCAACGCGGCTGGGCGCTGCGCTTGCCCCACTCATGGGACAGGGCGAGGCCCTCTTGCTTTACGGCCCGCTCGGCATGGGAAAATCGACCCTGGCCCGCGGCCTGATCCGCGCCCTCACCACGCCCGATGAAGACGTACCCTCGCCGACCTTCACCCTGGTGCAATTCTACGACAGCGATCCGCCGGTCGCCCATTTCGACCTCTATCGACTGACCCGGCCCGAGGAAGCCGTCGAGATCGGGCTGGACGAGGCGCTGGACACCGGATTTGCCGTGATCGAATGGCCAGAACGTCTGGGCGATGATCCCGCCGCCTGGCTGGGGCCAGACCAGCTGATCGTCACCCTGTCCGAAGACGGCGAGGGAAGGGTTGCGACCGTTTCTGGCGCAGGCGCGTGGGAGACGAAGCTGAAGGATCTGCATGTCTGACCGCGAGCATCAACGCGTCGAGTTTCTGAAGGCCGCCGGCCTAGGCGAGGCCGTGCGCGTCCCGCTGCCTGGCGATGCATCTACGCGTCGCTATGAGCGGCTGACCTTGCCCTCGGGCACCACCCTGATGCTGATGGACCAGGCCGCCTCGGCCGAGAGCCCGCCCGCCGACCCCGCCTGGACGCCCGAGCAACGCCGCGCCTCCGGCTGGAACGCCACGGCCCGCCTGTCTGCCGGCCGCATCGAGGCCTTCGCCGCCGTGGCCGCGCATTTGCGAAGCCTGGGCCTGTCCGCGCCAGAGATCATCGCGGTCGATGCTCCTGCCGGTCTGGCCGTACTGGAAGACTTCGGCGACGATCTGTTCGCCCGCGTCATCGAAGCCGGCGAACCGGAAGAGCGGCTGTATCTGGCGGCGGTCGAGGCCCTGGCCCGACTGCACGACGCCCCGACGCCGAATGTCCTGACCGGGGCGGCGGGCGACTGGTCGCTACAAACCTACGACGCGACGGCGCTGCAAGGCGGGGCCGATCTGTTCGTGGAGTGGATGCCCCAACTGGAGCCGGGTCTCACTTTCGACGCCGCCGCCATCGACGACTGGCACTCGGCCTGGACTCCGGTGGTGGCGCGGGGCGAGGACGGGGCGACCGTCATGGCGCACCGGGATTACCACGCCGAGAACTTGATCCGGCTGAACGGTCGGGTGGGACCGGCCAGGGTCGGCATGATTGACTTTCAGGACGCGGTGAAGGCGCACCCGTCCTGGGACCTGCATTCCCTGCTGCAGGATGCGCGGCGGGATGTGCCCCCTGCGCTGGAGGCCCGGGCACTGGACCATTATTTCGCCCTGAGGCCCAAGGTCGAGCGCGAGGCCTTCATGCGCGACTATGCCGGCCTGGCGGCACTGAATGAGGCGCGTATCCTGGGCATCTTTGCCCGCCTGATCGTGCGCGACGGCAAGCCACGCTATCGCGCCTTCATGCCGCGCATGTGGCAGCACCTGAATGCCAACCTCGACAAGCCGGGACTGGAGCCTGTCCGCGACTGGTTTGCCCGCCACGTCCCTGAGGACAGCCGTCGATGAGCACAGCCCCAAAGACCGCCATGGTGCTGGCCGCCGGCCTCGGCACACGTATGCGTCCACTCACCGATGACCGGCCCAAGGCGCTGGTCGAGGTCGGGGGGCGAGCCCTGATCGACCATGTGCTGGACCGACTGGCGGACGCGGGCGTCGAAAAAGCCGTGGTCAATGTCCACTGGTTCGCCGACCGTCTGGAGGCGCATCTGGCCGCACGCGGGCGCGGGCCCGAGATCGTCATTTCCGACGAGCGGGCCGAACTTCTGGAAACGGGCGGTGGGCTGAAGAATGCCGCGACCCTGCTGGGCGACGCGCCGGTGTTCGTGGCCAATATCGACAGTGTCTGGATCGACCGCGCCGACGCCTTGGCCGAACTGTCTCGTCTGTGGGACCCGGAGCGAATGGATGCCGCCCTGCTGTTGGCCCGCCGCGAAGGCTCCATCGGCTTCGAGGGCGACGGCGATGTCTTTCTCGCCGGCGATGGCCGCTTGACGTTCCGGGGCGATGCTGCTTCGGCCCCCTTCGCCTATATGGGCGTCCATATGTGCCGGCCCGACTATGTCGCCGAGGGCCCGGAGGGGCCATTCTCGCTCAGCGGCCTGTGGCGGAAGTCGGCGGCGGCAGGGCGGCTGTATGGCTGCGTGCTGGACGGCGACTGGATGCATGTCGGCGACCCGCAAGCGCGTGACGAGGCCGAGGCGCGGCTGGCGCAGGGCGGATGAGCACGGCGTTCGACCCCTTCTCGGGCCTCTCCCCGCGCTGGTACGCCATCGAGGCGCGTCGGCCGTTTCTGGACGATCTGGCGGCGGGGGTGCTGACCTGGCTGGGCGAGCATCCGCCCGAGGCCCTGTCTGATGCGGTCATCCTTCTGCCGAACCGCCGCGCGGCGCGGGCCTTTACCTCGGCCCTGACTCGTCAGGCGCAGGGGCGGTCCCTGCTGTTGCCGCAGGTCAGGCCACTGGGCGATCTGGAGGAGGATGAGCCGCCGTTTGCGCCCGGAGAACTGGGTCTGGACCTGCCGCCCGCCATCGCCCCCCTGACGCGCCGGTTCGAGATGGCGCGGATGATCGTCGAGGATTTCCGGCCTGGCCTGACGCCTCTGCGCGCGCTGGAGATGGCGGATGCGCTGGGCGGCTTTCTCGATTCCTGCCAGCTAGAAGAGGTCGAGGACATGGCCCGGGTCGCCACCCTGGTCGAGGGCGATCTGGCCGAACACTGGCAGGCGTCGGCAGAGTTCCTGGGTCTGGCGGTGGAGGCCTGGCCTCGGCGGCTGGAGGCCATGGGTCTGGTCGATCCGGCCTGGCGGCGGGCAAAGCTGCTGCGCCTGCTGGCCACCGCCTGGACAGAGCGCCCGCCACAGCAGCCCGTGATCGCCGCAGGCTCCACCGGGTCCGCGCCGGCAGCCGCCGATGTTCTGGCCGCCGTCACCGCCGCACCCCAGGGGTGCGTGGTTCTGCCTGGTCTGGATTTCGATTTGGAGGCTCGCGTCTGGGAAGACCTGGGCGAGAGCGAACAGCACCCGCAGAACGCCCTTTGGCGGCTGCTGAACCGGGCCGGTGTCGCGCGCGACCAGGTCCGGCCCTGGTTTCGACCGCCCGAACCGGCCGAGGCCGCATCACGCGGGCGCGCCCGCCAGCGGCTGCTGAACGAGGCCCTGCGTCCGGCCCAGGCCACCGCCGACTGGCGCGAGACGATCCGCGATCTTCGCGCCACTGCCGCGACCACCCGCTCGGTCGATCCCATCGCCGAGGGGCTGGAGGGTCTGTCGGTCGTCACCGTCCGGGCCGAGGAAGACGCCGCCGCCGCCGTCGCCCTGATGATGCGCGAGACGCTGGAAGAGCCCGGCAGGACGTGTGCCCTGGTCACGCCAGACCTGGCCTTGGGGCGACGGGTCGAGGCGCGGCTGGAGCGATGGGGGATCACGGCGGACAGCTCGTCCGGCCAGCCGCTATCGCGGATGGCGGCAGGGCGGCTGGTCGATCTGGCGGCGCGGTTCATGGCCGAGCCGCTGAAGCCGCATGTGCTGCTGGGCCTGCTGAAACACCCGCTGGTGCGGATCGATTTGAACGACGCCGATTATGCGCAGGCGGTTGCGGCACTGGAGCGTCACGCCCTGCGGGGCCCCCGGCGGCGGGACTGGTCCGGAGCCCGCCGGGCCCTTCTGAAGGCTACCCAGCCGCGCGATGATTGCCAGCCACCATCGGAGCGGACACTGGCGGATGTCTCGATGGCGAGACAGCTTCTGGATCGGCTGGAAAGCCTGTCCGACGCGGCCCGCGCCCGTTTCGGGGCGACGGCCTCTCTGGATCAGGCGGCGCGATCCCTGACCGGGTTGATCGAAAGCCTGGCCGGGCCTCAGGTCTGGGCCGGGCCGGATGGAGAGGCGGCGGCCGCCTTGTTGTCCAGCCTGATCGAGGGCGGTGCGGCCCTGCCGCCGGTGACGGCGACCGAGATGGCCGATCTGGTGTCGACGCTTCTGACGGAGCAGACGGTGCGGACGGGCGGGGCCAGCCAGCCGCGCCTGCGCATTCTGGGGGCCATCGAGGCCCGGCTGGTGCGCGCAGACCGGATGATCCTGGCCGGTCTGGAGGAGGGCGTCTGGCCCAATGCCGCCCCGACCGATCCCTTCCTGTCGCGGCCGATGCGCAAGAGCCTGGGCCTGCCGCCGCCCGAGCGCCGTCTGGGCCAGACCGCTCAGGACTTCGTCCAGGCGGCTTGCGCCGAGGACGCCATCCTGATCCATTCCGAGCGCCGGGGCGGCCAGCCGGCGGTCAAGTCGCGCTGGTTGTGGCGGCTGGAGATGCTCACACGCGGGGCAAACGCCGACGACACCCCCGTCAGCCTGCACCAGCCGTCGGTACGGCTGCATCAGGCCCGTGCCCTGGACGCCCCGGCCCGCGCTACGCCCGACTATGCCCGCCGCCCCGCACCGCGCCCGCCGGTCGACCGCCGCCCGCGCCAGTTGCCTGTGACGGGCGTCGAGCGCTGGGTGCGCGATCCCTATGCGGTCTATGCCCGCTGTGTGCTGAACCTGCGCCAACTCGACCGGCCCGGTCAGTCGGCCGAGGCCATCGCGCGTGGTCAGGCTGTGCACAAGGCGGTGGAGCGACTGACCCTCAGCTGGCCCGATGTCCTGCCCGAGGATTGCGAGGGCGAGATCTCCAGACTGTTGCATGAGGAACTGACCCATCACGGCTTCGAGGACGCGGCCATGGCGCGCGAGGCCCCGCTGGCGAGGAATGCCGCCCGCTGGCTGGCCGGGTTCGAGATGCGGCGCCGGGCGCGGGGCATCGACATTCGCGTGGAGGAGTCGCTGACTCTCACGTTCGAGGCTCCCGCCGGGCCCTTTACCCTGACGGCCAAGGCCGATCGGATCGAACTGTCGGGCTCGGGCGCGGCGGTTCTGGATTTCAAGACCGGACAGATCCCCTCGGCCAAACAGCTCAAGACCGGCTTTGCGCCGCAATTGACCCTGACCGGGGCCATCCTGGCCGAGGCCGGATCGAAGACCTCCGGACCGGTCGAGCCGGAGGAGCTGACCTATGTCCGCGTCGTCGGTCGCAAGGTGCCAGGCGAGGCGAAGACTTTGGCGGAGGGGGCGGAGGCGGTGCATCTGTCTGAGGCCGCGCTCGCCGGTCTGAAAGCGCGGGTGGCGCGGTTCGACAGCGAACGAACCCCCTATCTGAGCTGGGTCGCGCCCCAGTTCATGGGTAATTTCGGCGGCAACTACGATCACCTGGCCCGCGTCTGGGAATGGCATGTCGTCGGCGGCGAGGAGGGCGAGACATGAGCGCGAATCCCTCAGCCCGCATCCTGCCCGACCCCTATCAGATCGCGGCGGCGGACCCGCGCCAGTCGGTCTTCGTCACGGCCAATGCGGGTTCGGGCAAGACGTCGACGTTGGTCGATCGGGTGGCGCGGCTGCTGCTGCAGGAGGTCCAGCCCGGCGAGATCCTGTGCGTCACCTATACCAAGGCCGCCGCGGCAGAGATGCAGGCCCGGCTGTTCGACCGGCTGGGGGCCTGGGCGGTCATGGATGACCGGGCGCTGGCCCGTTCGCTGGCGGATCTGGACGGGCGCGATGAGGCGGCGCTGTCGGACCTGGACCTGTCCAAGGCGCGCCAACTTTTCGCCAAGGCGCTGGATACGCCGGGCGGGCTGAAGATCCAGACCCTGCATGCCTTCTGCGAAAAGCTGCTGCGGCGGTTTCCGATCGAGGCGGGTGTCACGCCGGGCTTCACCGTGCTGGAAGATCAGGCGGCGACGGCCCTGTCGCACGGCGCGCGCGAGGATCTCGCGCGTGAAGCCTTGAAGGACGAGGACGGCGCGATCGGCCGGGCCTATGCCCATTTCGCGGTCGAGCTGAGCTGGCCCGATTTCGAGGCCTTGCTGGCCCGAGTGGAGCAGGATCGCGTTCGTCTGATCGACTACACCCGCCGCGTCGCTGAGGGGCTGGCTCCGGGTCCGCACGCCCTGGTCGGGGCCGATCCCGACCGGGATGTCGCGGCGATCCAGGACGACTTCATGCGCTGGCTGGACCGGTCCGAATGGCTGGCCGTCGCCGAACAGATGGCGACCGGCTCGGTCACGGATCAGGCCTGCGCCGACCGGATGTGGTCTGCCGGTTGGACCTTCCCCGATGTCTCGTCCGTCTTCCTGACCAGCGGTTCGCCACGCAAGTCGATGGCGACCAAGAGTGCCCCGCCTCAGGCCCGCGATTGGCTGACGGCGATGCAGGACAAGGTGGTCTCGGCCCTGGGACAGGTGCGCAAGGCGCGAGGCGCCGAGGACACCGTCCACGTCCTGACCCTGGCCCAGGCGCATGGGGCCCTCTATGACCAGGCCAAGGAAAAGAAGGGCGCGCTGGACTTCGGCGATCTGGTCGCGCGGACGGTCGAGCTGCTGACCGTTCGGGCCAGCGCCGCCTGGGTTCTGTACAAGCTGGACGGCGGCATCGAACACGTCCTGATAGACGAGGCCCAGGACACGGCCCCCGAGCAATGGGACATCCTGCGCGCCCTGACCGAGGGCTTCTTCGCGGGCGAGGGCTCACAGCGGTTCGGGGCCGGCAAGGTGGACCGCTCCGTCTTCGCCGTCGGCGACGAGAAACAGTCTATCTATTCCTTCCAGGGCGCACGGCCGGAACGCTTGCGTCAGGAAGCCCAGCGATACGACAGCCTGGTGCGCGGGGCGGGTCAGGCGTTCCAGGGTGTCGAACTGGCGACCTCCTTCCGCTCCACGCCCGAGGTTCTGGCCTTCGTCGATGCGGTGTTCGAGGGGCCGGAGCGGACGCGGGCCCTGGTCGGTCAGGAGATCGCGGCCATTCCGCCGCACAAGGCGATGCGGGCGGACGATCACGGTTGCATCGACCTGTGGCCCCTCTACATCGACGAAAAGCCACCCGAGCGCGACGCCTGGGACGACCCGCTGGATCAGGAGCCGGTTCAGAGCGCGCGCAAGCGGATGGCGACTGATCTGGCCCGTGAGATCCGACGACAGGTCGAGACCGGGGTGGCGGTGCAGGATAAGGCCAAACGGGAACTTCGTCCCTGTGGCTACGGCGACTTTCTGGTGCTGGTCCGCCGCCGCGATGCGACGTTCGAGGAGATTATCCGCGCCCTGAAGTCCACAGGCGTGCCGGTCGCGGGGGCGGATCGGCTGAAGTTGTCGTCGCATATCGTGTTCGACGACCTGATCGCGATGGCGCGGTTCGTCTTGTATCCCGATGACGATCTCAGCCTGGCGGGCATACTGCGCAGCCCCTTCTGCGACGTGGACGAGGACGGCCTGTACGAACTGGCCGGGGCCAATCCAAAGCGACTCAGGCTGTGGCGCGAGCTGCAGGCGCGGGCCGACGAACGGCCGGAATGGCGTCGGGCGCGCGACCTTCTGGCCTTTGCGATCGAGGCCCGGGATCGTGGTGACCCCTTCGCCTTCTTTTCGGCCCTACTGAACCGGGTGGACGAGACGGGCGTCTCAGGCCGGGCTCGTTTCCTGACCCGGCTGGGCCGCGAGGCGGAGGAGGCCATCGACGAGACCCTGAACCAGGTTCTGGCCGCCGAACAGCGCGGCGCGACCGATCTGGAAACCTGCCTGGCCATGCTGGAGGCGGCCGACGTCGAAGTGAAACGCGAGCTGGAGGGGGCGCGGGGCGAGGTGCGCGTCATGACGGTGCACGGGGCCAAGGGGCTGGAGGCCCCGATCGTGATCCTGCCCGACACGACCGCACGGGCCAAGGCGCAGGGGCCGACCCTGATGCCGATCGAGCAACCGGACGGAACCGAGGCCTGGCTGATGTGCCCTGGCTCAGAGAAAGAAGACTGCGAGGCCTCGGGCGAAGCGCGTCAGGCGCGTCAGGACCGGGTCGATGCCGAGACGCTGCGACTGCTTTACGTCGCCCTGACGCGGGCGCGGGACCGGATCGTGATCCTGGGGCGCGGCAGCGGAAAGTCGAAACTGGGCTATGACGAGGGCAGCTGGTGGGCCGTGCTGACGGAGACCTTCGAGCGGATGGGCGGGCAGGTGCGCGACATCGGCGACGGGCGACAGCGGTTCGGCGTCGATCCGGACATTCTTGCGGCAGGTGTCGGCGCTATCGCTGACAGGATCGAGGTCCCGGCCTGGGCACGCACAGACCCCGCGCCCGACACCGCCGCCCGGTTCGCCTCGCCTTCGACGATGGAGGGCGCAGTCCGCATCGCCGCGCCGTCGCCGCTCGCGGGGTCAGGTGCGTCGCTGGGCCGGTTCCGCCGCGGCGACCTTATCCACCGCCTATTGGAACGGCTCCCTGATATCGCACCTGTCGACCGCGCTAAAGCGGCTTCGCGCATGCTGTCTCGCGAGCGGGACATCGACGAGGCGCAGCGACAGGAGATGATCGAGGCGGCTTTCGGCGTTCTCGACGATCCCCGGTTCGCGCCCGTGTTCGGGCCGGGCTCGCGCGCGGAAGTGGCTCTGACCGGCGTGGTGGATGGCGTGCCCATCTCAGGGCGCATGGACCGTCTGGTCATTGAGCCGACCCGCATTCTGGTCGTCGATTTCAAGAGCAACCGACCCGCACCGGACCGGATCGAAGACGCCGATCCGGCCTATGTGCTTCAGGCGGCGCTGTATGTCTCCATCCTGCGACAGCTTTATCCGGATCGCCCGGTCGAGGCTGCTCTGGTCTGGACCGATGGGCCCAGGCTGATGCCGGTGCCTGTGCCTCTTCTCGACGCAGCCCTTGTCGCGGCGCGTTGATTTTCTGCGCAATCGCTCCCACATCGGATGTCTTGGGCCGAATCGCATATGCGCGGCGGCCAGACATCCGTGCTCAAGCAGCGAGCGACCGCGTCGTGAGCGATAGCACCCCAAAGGAGTGTTCTTTTATGGCGACGGTAAAAGTCACCGACGACAGCTTCGACGCCGACGTCCTGAAATCCAGCACCCCCGTGCTGGTCGATTTCTGGGCCGAATGGTGCGGTCCGTGCAAACAGATCGGCCCGGCGCTGGAGCAGATCGCCGACGAACTGAACGGCCAGGTGACGATCGCCAAGGTCAATATAGACGACAGCCCCATGGTGCCGTCGAAACTGGGCGTGAAGGGCATCCCGACTCTGATGCTGTTCAAAGACGGTCAGATGACCTCCATGAAGGTCGGTGCCATGCCCAAGGGCAAGATCGTCGAATGGCTGGCCGAGGCCGGCATCGGTCCGTCCGCCGCCTGATCGGTTAGAGCGCCTGGCCGGTCAGTCCGGCCAGGTCTCGCGGCTGGCCCCCAGCACCTCGCCTGCGAGATACAGCGAGCCGCAGATAACGACGCGCCCGGCTTCCAAAGTGAGCGCGCGCGACAGAGCCTCTTTCACCGAGGTCATGGGCGTCGCCCCCAGGCCGTGACCACGCGCCACCGCTGCGAGCGCTTCCGGCTCCGCCGCCGCGCCGTCGAAGGGTACGGTGAAGACGTGGGCGGTGCTGTTACCGAAGGCGTCGAAAAAGCCACCGGCATCCTTGTTGCCAAGCATGCCGACGATCAGGGCCAGCGGGCGCGGCGCTTTCGCCTGGCGCTGGGCCAAGGCCTCGGCCAGGGCGCGGGCCGCGTGCGGGTTATGGCCCCCGTCCAGCCACAGCTCAGCGTCGGCGGCGCGCGCCATATCGCCAAAGGGCCCCGCCGTCAGCCGCTGCATGCGGGCGGGCCAACGAACGGCGGTCAGGCCCTCGACGATGGCGTCCTCCGGCAGATCCAGTTCCAGAGCGACCGCGACGGCCAGCCCGGCATTGTCGATCTGATGCGCGCCGGCGAGTGCGGGCAGCGGCAGGTCCAGAAACCGCTCCTGATCCTGAAACGCCATGCCGCCACGCTCGGCGAAGGCGTCGAAGTCCGTGCCCATGACGGTCAGGGGGCTGTGCACGGCCTCGGCGGCCACGGTAATGGCGTCCATCGCCTCGTCGGACTGGCGACCGATCAGGCCGCGCGCGCCGGGCTTGAGGATGCCCGCCTTCTCCACCGCAATGCCACGCATGGAGGTGCCCAGAAACTCGGCGTGGTCCAGATCGACGGGAGTGATGACGCTGAGCAGCGGGCGCGCGATGACGTTGGTGGCGTCCAGCACGCCCCCCAGGCCGACCTCGACGATGGCCAGGTCGGCGGGTGTCTCGCTCATGGCCAGAAAGGCGGCGGCGGTTGTGCTTTCAAAGACGGTGGCTTCGCCCGCCACGCGCTCGATCCGGTCCAGAATGGCGTTCAACGGCGCGTCCTCTATCAGCCGGCCCGCCAGCCGGATGCGCTCGTTGAAGCGCACCAGATGCGGCGAGGTATAGGTGTGGACCGTCAGCCCCGCCGCCTCGGCGATGGCGCGGATGAAGGCGACGGTCGAGCCCTTGCCGTTGGTCCCGGCCACATGGATCACAGGCGGCAACCGCTCCTGCGGATCACCCAGAGCCGCGCAGAGAAGACGCATCCGGTCCAGCGACAGGTCGATCCGCTGGGGGTGGCGGGCGCGCAGGCGTGCGGAGATGGGGTCCATGGCCGCGGGATCAGGCCGCGCGGCGCTGGCCGTCCATCAGCATCGACAGGATGCGCCCCAGGGTGGCCGGCAGATCGGCGCGGGCCACGACCTTGTCGACCATGCCTTTTTCCTGAAGGTATTCGGCGCGCTGGAAACCCGGCGGCAGTTTCTCGCGGATGGTCGCCTCGATCACGCGCGGACCGGCAAAGCCGATCAGGGCACCCGGCTCGGCCAGATGGACATCACCCAGCATGGCATAGCTGGCGGTCACGCCCCCGGTGGTCGGGTCGGTCAGGACGACGACGAAGGGCAGTTTGACCGCCTTCAGTTCCTGGATGGCCAGGGTGGTGCGGGCCATCTGCATCAGGCTGAGCGCGCCCTCCTGCATGCGGGCCCCGCCGGCGGCGGTATAGCAGACCAGCGGCACACCGCGCTTCACGGCCTCCTGCGCGGCCTTGATGAAGGCCTCGCCCGCCGCCATGCCCAGCGAGCCCCCCATGAAGGTGAAGTCCTGGACGATGACCACGGCGGGTGTTCCGTCCAGGGTGCCGAAGCCGATGGCCATGGTATCCTTGCGGCCCGCGGCCTTGCGCGCGGCCGCCAGACGATCCTTGTAGGGCTTGCCGTCCGAGAACTTCAGCGGATCCTCGGGCACGTCGGGCGTGTCGATCGACTGATATTTGCCTTCGTCGAAAGTGGCGGCCAGGCGGGTCGGGGCGTCGATGCGCATATGACGGCCGGACGGCGTGACCCACAGGCTGGCCTCCAGGTCCGGGCGGTACAGCATCTCGCCGCTGTCGGGGTCCTTGACCCACAGATTGTCCGGCGTCGCATCGCGGCGGTTGACGATCTTGCGCACGCCGGGGGCGAAGCGTGACAGCCAGCCGCCGCGCTTCTCGGCGGGCTTGGCGGCCTCGGGCTTTGCGACGGCGGCGGCGGGTTTGGTCTTGTCGATCATGACGCGGCTTTAGACGGTTTCCGGCGTCCGCGCACCCCTGACCGCATCGGCCAGTTGGCGGACCTTGGCCAGAACGCGCGGGGCGGGGGCTTCGTTCGCGTCCAGCGCGGCGGCGACCTCGTCGACCAGGACCGAGCCGGCGACGACGGCATCGGCGACGCGGGCGATCTCGGCGGCCCGCTCGGGCGTCTTGACGCCGAAGCCGACGGCGACCGGCAGGCCGGACGCTTTGCGAACCCGCTCCACGGCCGGGGCCACCGAAAGGGCCTGGGCTTCCTTGACCCCGGTCACACCTGCGACCGAGACATAGTAGACGAAGCCCGAGGTCCGCTCGGCGATGATCTTCAGCCGCGCGTCGTCGGATGTCGGCGTGGCCAGGCGGATCAGCGAGACCTGGGCCGCATCCAGCGCATCACTCAAGGGTGCGGCCTCTTCCGGCGGACAGTCCACGACGATGACCCCGTCCACACCGCTGGCGGCCGCATCGCGGGCGAAGGCTTCGTAGCCATAGGATTCGATCGGGTTCAGATAGCCCATCAGGATCAGGGGGGTATCCGCATCCCCCTGGCGGAAGGCGGCGGCCAGATCGAGCGTACCCTTCAGCGTCAGGCCAGCCTTCAATCCCCGCAATGCAGCACGCTGGATCGGCGGCCCCTCGGCCATCGGATCGCTGAACGGAAAGCCCAGCTCGATGATGTCTGCCCCGGCGGCGGGCAGGCCGCGCAGGATCTCCAGCGCCTGATCGCGCGTGGGGTCTCCCGCCATGACATAGGCGACGAAACCAGCGCGGCCCTCGGCCTTCAGTGCGGCAAAGCGGGCGTCGATGCGGGCGGTCGTCACTGGGGTGCCGCTCCTGCCCCGGCGGGGCGATCGCTGCAGATGTCGCCAGGGATGGTGGCGAAGGCCAGATAGGCGGGTGCGCCCGGCGCGGGCACGCGATCGTCTGCAGCGAAGGCCTGCATCTGGAAGGCCTCGCAGCCGCCCGCGGGCTTGCGGCGGACATAGACGATCAGATTGGCGTCGCCGGCACCGACCAGCCAGCCCTGTTTGGCGAACTCGGCGGAATAGGCGTCGGCCACGCTCTGCATGCCGGCTTGGGTCGAGGAGATGCAGAAGGCGATGCGGGCCAGTTCTGCCCGGCCGCCGCAGGTCGGGTCCGCAGTCGCACCTGGCACCTCGGGCAGTTCGACGGTCTGGGCGGGAGGCGCTGATGGGGCGGGTGTCGGGGCCGTCTGGGCCAGTGCGGGTGCCGCCAGAAGCGCCCCCACGGCGATCATCATCATGGTTTTCACGGTCAAAGCTCCACGCCCAGATGGGCCGCTACGGCAAAGATATCCTTGTCGCCCCGCCCGCACATGTTCAGCACGACGTCGCCGTCCTTGCCGATTTCATGGGCGATCTCGCCGATGCGAGCCAGGGCGTGGCTGGGTTCAAGGGCCGGAATGATGCCTTCCAATCTCGCGCACAGCTGGAACGCCTCCAGCGCCTCGGCGTCGGTGGCGGCGCGATACTCGGCGCGGCCCATGTCCTTAAGCCAAGCATGCTCCGGCCCGATGCCGGGATAGTCTAGACCGGCCGAGATCGAATGGCCCTCAAGAATCTGGCCGTCGTCGTCCTGAAGCAGATAGGTGCGGTTGCCGTGAAGTACGCCAGGCCGACCGCCCTGCAGCGAGGCCGCATGATCGGGCCCATCCAGGCCGCGCCCTGCCGCCTCGACCCCGATCAGCCTTACCCCCGCATCGTCGATGAACGGATGGAACAGGCCGATGGCGTTCGAGCCGCCGCCAATAGCCGCGACGCAGGCGTCCGGCAGCTTGCCCTTGCGGGCCAGCATGGCGGCGCGCGTCTCCTTGCCGATCACGCTCTGGAAATCGCGAACCATGGCCGGATAGGGATGCGGGCCCGCCGCCGTGCCGATCAGATAATAGGTGTCCTCGACATTGGTGACCCAGTCGCGCATCGCCTCGTTCATCGCGTCCTTCAGCGTGCCGCGGCCGGAGGTCACCGGCACCACCTCGGCCCCCAGCAACTTCATGCGGAAGACGTTGGGCGACTGACGCTCGACATCGGTCGCGCCCATGTAGACGACGCATTTCAGGCCGAAGCGGGCACAGACGGTGGCGGTGGCCACGCCGTGCTGACCGGCCCCGGTCTCGGCGATGATCCGGGTCTTGCCCATCCGCATGGCCAGCAGGATCTGCCCCATGCAGTTGTTCACCTTGTGCGCGCCCGTGTGGTTCAGCTCGTCGCGCTTGAACCAGATATTCGCCCCCTCGAAATGGTCCGTCAGTCGCTCGGCCAGATACAGCGGGCTGGGCCGGCCGACATAGTCGGTCAGAAAGCCGTCGAGCTCGGCCTGGAACGAGGGATCGGCCTTGGCCGCATCATAGGCCGCCGTCAGCTCGTGCACGAGCGGCATCAAGGTCTCGGCGACGAATCGCCCGCCATAGGGGCCAAACCGGCCCTCGGCGTCGGGCATGGCGTACTGGTTGGGGATGATGGCGTTCACGGGCGTGGTCTCGCAGGCAGCGAAGGCGGAAATGCGGTCTCCGTCACACAGCCTGAAGGAACGCCGCGATCCGGGCTGCGTCCTTAACACCGGGCGCGCTTTCGACGCCAGAGGACACGTCCAGCAGCGGTGCGCCGCTGATCGCCGCAGCCTGGGCCGCATTCTCGGGATTCAGCCCACCGGCGAGGAACCAGGGACGGCGATAGGTGCGGCCCTGCATCATGGCCCAGTCGAACCGTGCGCCCATGCCGCCGGGCAGGTCCGAGCCCTCGGGCGGTCGCGCGTCAAACATCAGATGGTCGGCGACGGTGTCCCAACTATCGGCGGCCTGGAGATCCTCAGGCGTCGAAACCGGCAGGGCCTTGATGATCCCGGCGCCGGTCAGACGGCGCACCTGCTTCGCCCGCTCAGGCGTTTCAGAGCCGTGGAGCTGGATCAGGTCCGGCTTCAGGATCAGGGCGATCTCGGTCAGCAGAGCGTCATCCGCATTGACGGTGACGGCCACGATCTTGGCCCGCCCTCGTGCCCGCTCGAACAGCGTCGCGGCATGCAAGGGGGCGATGTGGCGCGGACTTTTCGGAAACACCACCGCTCCCACGAACGCTGCGCCATGGTCCAGCGCGGCATCCAGAGTATCAGGCGTCGTGAGCCCGCAGATCTTGACGCTGGTCATAGGTCGATCGTGTCCATGCCTTCGATCATCGCCGCTTCCCGCATATCGTGATCGAGCGTCGCCACAGCCAGTCCTGCCTGCCGCGCAATGGCCAGATGAAGGGCGTCAGGTGCGCGAAGACGCGGATGTCTCCGCATCAGCATCCGGGCTTCATGAAATCGCTCGCGGTGAACTTCCAGAACGGTCCCTCCCTGGGCCCATCGGTCGAACGCCATCTCGGCGATGTTGCGCTCGCGCTCGCTCAGTATTCTGGCGCGAACGAGGTGCGACAGGGCCGATGTGAATTCTGTCAGTGTCCAGTCGCTCAGCGCGACGGCGGGCGCGGTTGCCGCCCATGTCCGGGTGACCGTGGCATGCGCGTCGCTGATGAAAAAGGAGACGACCACACTGGTATCCAGATAGGTCCTCAATACCGATATCCGCGCCGCATCTCGGCAACATGCGCAGCCGTATCGACAGGACCGGATGCAGGTTCGACCCGATTGGCGTCAAGCCACTCCAGATCGAGTTTGAAGCCGGTTTCCGGCCTGGACTCCGGCTCCAGCCGAGCGATTGCTTTTCCGCGACGGGTGATGACCACATCTTCGCCCGCCAGCATGCGGTCCAGCAGCTTGGGCAGATTATTCTTGGCTTCCGCGACGGAGTAGTGGGTCATGGGTGCAATATAGCCATCTGGATGGCCATGGTCGAGTCACGGCCTGTACAGGTCCGCATCCGGATCGGTCTTCCCACGGATCGCCGCCGCGACGACCTGGCTGGCGATCACCGAATAGGTGATGCCGTTACCGCCCAGGCCCATGACGGCCCAGCTGTGGGCCATGTCGGGAACGGGGGCGATAGACGGCAGGCTGTCGCTGCTTTCGCCGAAGGCGGCGGCCCAGCTGTAATCCACTTCGAACTCCAGATCGGGGAGCAAGCCTTTGAGCTTGGCGGCAATGGTGTCGCGCTTGCGCTTCAGCTTGGCCAGGTCCTCATGGGCGTCGGGCGATTCCTCGTCCTCGCCGCCGACGATCAGCCGACCGTCACCCCCCATGCGGAAATAGAGATAGGGGTCGGACCCTTCCCAGACGAGGGTGTCCTTAAGCCACCGGGGGCAGGTCGCGCGCGGCTTCGAGGCCAGGGCCCAGGAGGAAATGATCTTCGCGCCCGGCGTCGGCACACCCTCGGGGAACTCATAGCCGCAGCAGAAGATCAGATGTTTCGTCCGCACCGCATGGCCGGCGTCGGTCAGCAGGGTAACCCCGTCCGGATCGCTGACCGCCTTCATGACCTCGACAGGGGAATAGACCTTGGTCCCGTTCGCTTGGGCCCGTCGCAACAGACCGGCAGCCAGTCGGCCAGGATCGGCGCTGGCCGAGCCCGTGTTGAAGATGGCCCCGGTGCGATCGATGCCGAACCTGTCGCGCAGTTCGGCGGGCCCGACGTAGCTGCTGTCCAAGCCGATGGCGGCGCGGGCCTCGGCCTCGGCTTCCAGCGCGCGGTGCCCATAGGTGTCGCCGGCCAGATACAGCGACGACTGTTCCTTCAGGCCGCAGACGATCCGCTCCTCCGCCACGATCCGCTTCAGGGCCTGGACCGCGTCGAAGGACCGCAGATAGGCGCGACGCGCCTGCTCCGCCCCGATCTTGTCGGTCAGGGCGGTCAGCGGAAGGTCGATCTCCCACTGCAGCATGGCGGTCGAGGCCAGGGTCGACCCTGTCAGCGGGGGGCGGCGATCCAGCACGGCGACGGAATGATCGCGGCTCAGTTCGCGCGCCATGAAGGCCCCGGTGATGCCGGCCCCCACGATGGCGACATCGACAGAGATAGCCGCCTTCAGGGGATGCACAGGGACGCCCAGGCCCGGGCTGTCCGCCCAGAGCGGTCGGCTGGTTCGCAAATCCCGCTTGTGTGTCGCGCCGCTCATGTCCGTCGTCTCCAGGGCGCAGGCTAAAGCGGCGACAAGCCTTGCGGTTCCGTCAGGCGAAGATCAGCGCAATCTCGTCCGGCGTCATCAGCCGCCACTGACCGGGCTCCAGATCGCCCGGCAGGCTCAGACCCCCGATCCGCTCGCGGTGCAGGGCCTCGACATGATTGCCGACCGCCGCGAACATCCGCCGCACCATATGATAGCGCCCCTCCGTCACGGTCAGTCGCGCCTCGGTCGGCGACAGCACCTCCAGAACGGCGGGCGACAGGGGCTTGTCCTCGCCCTCCAGCACCAGACCGCCCGCCTCGAATACCGCCTGTTCGGTGCCGACCAGCGGTCGGGCCAGGGTGGCGCGGTAAACCTTGGCCACATGGCGTCTGGGCGAAATCACCCGATGCAGCAGGTCGCCGTCGTCGGTTAGCAGCAGCAGACCTGTCGTCTGCTTGTCCAGCCGGCCTATGGTCGAAATGGCCGGGTCGCGCCTGCGCCAGCGATCGGGCAGGACATCATAGACCAGCGCCCCGTCCTCCTTGCGCGAACAGGTCATGCCCAGGGGCTTGTGCAGCATCATGACCAGGCCGGCGGGCGGGTCCAGCGGTCGGCCGTCCACCTGCATCCGGCTCGGCAGGTCGGGTGTGACGGGAATGCGCCTGGCCACATCGGTCAGTTCAACCCCGTCCAGCACGATGCCGCCCGCCCGACCCAGCCGCGCCATCTCGGTGCGGGACCCATAGCCGAGGGAGCCCAAAAGCTTGTCCACTCGGCTTGTGGGGACTTTTTTGGGTGCCCTATCGCCCGTCGGGCTAGTTGAGGGCAGGGTCACTTCACCGCCTCGAACAGCTTGTAGCCGCCCGCATCGGCGACCATGCGCACGCGCTTGAAGGCGGCGTTGAGCTCGGCCTCATAGGGCAGGTGCCGGTTGGCGACGCACCACAGGACGCTGCCCTTGCCCAGCATTTCGGCCGCCTTGCGGATGAAGGCCTGACCCAGGCGTCTGTCCTCGCTTCCACCGTCATGGAAGGGCGGGTTCATGACCACGAAGTCCAGATCGCCCGCGGCGTCCAGCGAGCGAACATCGCCCCAGTCGATTGTGACGCGGGCATCCTCGACATTGCGCCGGGCCGCCTCGACCGCGCGCCGGTCCAGATCGACCATGTGCAGGGCCGTCACGGTGGGCGACTTCAGAACGACGGTGCTCAGCGCCCCATAGCCGCAGCCCAGGTCCGCCCCGCGGCCCTTCATGGGCGGCAGGTGCTGGGCCAACAGCAGCGATCCGGCATCGATCCGGTCCCAGGCAAAGACCCCGGGCTGGGACCAGGCGTCCAGCCCCTCGACCAGACGCGGGGCCCCGGCCGCGATGGCCGCGTCCAGACCCGTCGCCGTCTCGGGCGCGGTGACGACGCAGCGCCGATGGTGGGCCTTGGCCGTCTCGCCGACGGTGACACCCAGCGCCTCCAGCTCCTTCTTCAGGCGCGAGCCGCCCTTGTCCTTGGGTGCCATGACATCCAGCCGTCCACCGGGCTTCAGTGCCCGTAATGCCAGGCCCAGGGTGTAGCGCCGCTCCAGCACGCCGGGCGGGGCATAGATCATGATGTCGTCGACCGAGCCGGGCGCGGCGTCCTCCAGCGAGGCCGAACCGGGGATCAGGGGCGAGACCTGGGTCGCATCGCCGGGCGGATCGAAGACGGCGGGCGGGCGGCCATAAAGGAGCGTCGTTGTCATCGCGCGGCTCTTATCCCCTTTCTGCGCTCAGGCGAAGCTGGCGACCCCGGAACAAATCCGGCACAAGGCCCCGATGCTGGCCGACTCAGTCCGTAACGCCCCCTCGCCGACCCTGGACGACGCCCGCGAAACCCTGGAGCGGGTTTGGGGGCATGCCGATTTTCGGGGGCTGCAGTCACAGGTGGTCGCCGAGATTCTGGCGGGCCGAAACGTGCTGGCCGTCCTGCCGACCGGCGGAGGCAAGTCGGTCTGTTATCAGATACCGGCCATTCTGCGGCCCGGCCTGGGTCTGGTTGTCTCGCCGCTGATCGCCCTGATGACCGATCAGGTCGAGGCGCTGAAACAGCAGGGGGTGGCGGCGGCGCGACTGGACTCCGGCGTCTCGATGGACGACCGGTCCGAAATCTGGCGGCAAGCGCGGGCGGGTCAGCTGGACCTGCTCTATGTCTCACCCGAGGGATTGGCCCAGCCGCATCTGATCGATCGGCTGCGCGACCTGCCACTGTCCCTCATAGCCATCGACGAGGCCCACTGTGTCTCGCAATGGGGACATGATTTCCGACCCGACTATCGCGGTCTGGGGCGGTTGGCGGAGCTGTTCCCGTGTGTGCCGCGCATTGCCGTGACGGCCACCGCCGATGCCAGGACGCGCGAAGACATCGTCGCCTCCCTGCGCCTGGACGGGGCCCGGGTTCTGGTCGACAGCTTCGCCCGCCCGAACCTGCAACTGTCCGCCGAGCGCAAGGAGAACGGCTCGCGCGCCAAGGCCGATGCCCATGTGATCGAGCTGGTCCGCCAGAGGCGGGGGAAGTCGGGCGTCGTCTATTGCGGCAGTCGCGACGGCTGCGAGCGCGTGGCCGGGGCCCTGCGCGACGCCGGCGTCAATGCCATCGCCTATCATGCGGGCATGGATGCGCGGCAGCGCGACCGCCTACTGGCGCGTTTCCTGGCCGAGGACGGGGCGGTCATGGTCGCCACCATCGCCTTCGGCATGGGGGTGGACAAGGCGGACGTCCGCTTCGTCATCCACGCCGATCCGCCCGGGTCACTGGAGGCCTATTGGCAGGAGATCGGGCGCGCGGGCCGCGACGGCGAACCGGCCGAAGGCATCACCCTGTATGGTCCCTCCGACATCGCCTGGACGCTGAAGCGGCTGGACGGTCGCCCGATGGCCGAGGAGGTCAAGGCGGTCCAGGTGTCGAAGGCCCGCCGCCTCTATGCCATGCTGGACGGAGCCACCTGCCGACCCCAGGCGGTGCGGCGTTATTTTGGCGAGACCGATGCCCAGATTTGCGGCGTCTGCGACCTGTGTCTCGATCCGCCCGCCGTCTTCGATGCGACGGTGCTGGCCCAAAAAGCCCTGGCGGCGGTCCAGCGGCTGGGCGAGCGGTTCGGCAAGACCCGAGTCGTCGACCATCTGCTGGGCAAGACGCGGGATGTGCAGGGCTGGGAGACGGCGCTGTCGACCTGGGGCATCGGGGCGGACGCCGCCAGTCACACCTGGCGCGACGTGGTCGATCACCTGATGTTCGACGGCCTGCTGGTCGAGGACCCCAACGATGGCAAGCCGCTGATCCGGCTGGGTGAGCCTGAGGCCGTGCGCGCCGTCTATCGTGGCGAGCGGGTCGTGGAGGTCCGCAATGCCCCGGCCCGCGCCTCATCGTCCCCGCGCGAGCGCACCCGCACGGGCCGTAACGCCGCGTTGGAGACGATGGAGGCCGATGTCCGCGCTCGGTTCGAGGCCCTGCGCGCCTGGCGCCGCGACCGCGCCGCCGAACAGCGGGTGCCGCCCTATGTCATCTTCCAGGACAAGACCTTGCTGGAAATCGCCTTGGCCGAGCCGGGCGATCTTAACACTCTGGGCCATATCGCCGGGGTCGGTCAGACCAAATTGGACCGGTATGGCAAGGCCGTACTGGATACCTTGAGTCAGGTCGGGGCCTGAGACCCGCGTTCGGTCGGTAACCATAAGGCAAGGCTTTGCCAATCTCGCCTTAAACTTTTGGGTGCAGGGTCGCCGGGTGATCCTGAATTGTGCGCCCTCTCCGATCGACAAACTGGCGATCGCCGTCGTGCATCAGCCCGAGCGCGCGCAAGTTCCGCCGTCGGGTGCGCGCGAGGACGCCCTGCGGTTCCTGCTTCAGACCGCTGCCGATGCGAAGATCACCAAGGTCGCCACCCGCCCCGACGGTGACGGCGAACGCTGGCTGGGTCAGGCCTGGCCGTTCCCCTCGCCGTTTCAAGTCACGGTCCGCACCATGCCCATTTCCGACGGCGTGGACCGGATCGAGGCGCGGGCGCGTCGCTCGCTGGAGCGACTGGGTCTGCCGCGCGGCGACGCCCTGCTGATTTCCAGCGCCGCCGACCTGGCCGGGGCCGAGGGTCGCGCCCTGTGGGACCGTCTCTCGGCGCTGAAGGATCGCGGCCTGTTCAAGCGGATCGGCTTCTGCGCCACCGTCGAGGACGGCCCGGCCCTGCTGGCCCGGCGGTTCCAGCCCGACATCGTGCAACTGCCCGTCAATATGCTGGACCAGCGCGCGCATCGCACCGGCGTGCTGAGCGAACTGGCGGCGCTCGGCGTCGATATCCATGCCTCGTCGGTGTTTGCGGACGGCCTGCTTTTCGTGAGCGGCGAGGCCTTGCCGCCGGACATGGCGCGGCACAGCCATGCCCTGTCGCGCATCCGCCGCCGCCTGGCCGAAACACGGGTCGATCCCATGCAGGCGACCCTGGCCTATGCCCTTGGATTGCCGGAAGTGTCCGCCGTGGTCGCCAGCGTGGCCTCGGCCGCCGAACTGCGTGCCACCATCGCCGCCGCCCATGCGCCCGCGCCGGGCCTGGACTGGGAAGCGCTGCAGCTGGAGCCGGCGACCATCGCCACCGGCTCCGCCGCCCGGATCAGTAGCGCAGCCTGATCCCGACGTAGCCGGAGCGCCCCGGCTCGCCATAACCCAGCACCTGCTGATATCGCTCGTCCGCCAGGTTCTCGATCCGCGCGGTCAGCGTCACCGCATCCGTCAGGGCATAGGCCGCATTCAGATTGGCCGTGACGAAGCCCTCGCGAGTGGCCGTGGCGAATCCGCCCGAGTCGTCCTGATCGCCTTCAGCCCTGACGGTCAAAGCCCCCGACAGCCGCTCGCCAGTCCAGCCCAGGGTGGCCGAGCCCGCGTGTTCCGGTACGCGCAGCAAGCGGGCACCGGTCGTGCGATCCTCGGCATCGGTCCAGGCATAGGCGAGCGTCAGGTTGAAACCGCCGCCCAGCAGGGCGCGTCCCTCCAGCTCCACGCCATCGGACCGCGTCTCGGCCACATTGATGTAGCGGCCCGCGACATAGCTGATCTGGTTCTCGACGTTCAGGCGATAGACGGTGGCCCGGCCCTCGATACGGCCATCGGACGACGCCCATCCCACAGTCAGTTCGAAGCTGTCGGCCGTCTCCGGAACCAGTTCGGGATAGGGCAGGGGTGCAAAGCAGAAATCGCACACCGCCTGGCTGACCGACGGAGCCTTGAAGCCGGTGCCGTAAGCGCCCGAGACGATGAAACCGCCGTCCAGCCTGTAGGCCGCCGAGACCCGCCCCGTCGTCTCCGAGCCGAAGTCGTCAGTGTCGTCCCAGCGCAGGGCCCCGGACAGGTTCAGCCGCTCGGTCGCGTCATAGCGGGCGACGCCGAAGATCGAGGTGGTGCCCAGATCGTCTTCCAACCCGCTGGATAGACTGCCTGACGTCTCCTCGCGCTCCACGCCGAACGCATAGTTCAGGGTGTCACCAGATTGGCCATCCGCCTGCCAGCGATAGACCTGGCGATCCGCCTCGAAGCGCGAGGGGAAGTCGGAGATGGTGTCGCGCACGATGTCGGAGGCCGAGACGCTGAACTGGTGGTCCAGGCCCAGGGCCTTCAGACGCACGCGTCCAAAGCCGGACCATTGCTCGCTCTCGGTGGTGTCCAGCGTGTCGGCCAGGGCGAAGCTCGGGGCAGGAAAGCCGTCCAAATCGGCTTGGCTGTTCGACCAGCGCGCCGCCCCGTCGATTGAGACGGTATCGGTAAAGGCATAGCGGCCCTTGGCCCCGACGGTGGTGTTCTCGAACCCGTCGGCCTCGGGGTTGCCGTCGGCCTCGTCCGCGGCACTGATCCCGTCCGTGTCGAAGCGCGAGACCCAGGCCCCGAAGGCATAGGTCTCATTGGCCATGCCTGCCGCCAGTCGCCCGCGCAGGGTGCCGAACGACCCCGCCTCTGCCTCGGCACGCATCCCGTCCACCTCCTGGGTGGTGAAGGCAATCACCCCGCCGATGGCGTCGGACCCCCACAGCGACGACTGCGGTCCCGACAGCACCTCGATACGGTCGATGTCGCCCAGCTCGAAGCCGGAAAAGTCATAGGCCCCGGCGATTTCGGCGGGGTCGTTGACCGGCACGCCATCGACCAGGACCAAGGTCTTGCCCGGCACGGCCCCGCGCATGCGGACCTGGGCTACGCCGCCGAAGGCTCCGCTGCGAACGACCGACAGGCCGGGCACGTCGGCCAGGATATCGGCGGCAAAGACCGCGCCGCGCTGTTCGATGGTCGCGCGGTCGATGACGCGCGCCCCGGGCGTCTCGGCGACGATGGCGGGGATGCGGGTGGCCGTGACGACCACCTCTTGGAGTTCAGGAACATCCTGAGACCAGGCAGGCGCGGCGAAACCGACCGCCGCCAGGGCGGTCGAGAGGAAGAGATGACGCTTCATGTGAGCGGCTCCGTATGGCCCCGGCGTCGCGCGCGACGGGACGATGAAAGCGACCAACCCGCTCCGGACAGGTCCGGAACGGCGCAGAGATCGGGTCGCTTCGACGGAACATCCCTGCCGGTGTCAGCAGGGGGCAGGCCCCACGCCTCTGTCTGGTCCCGGACAGCGGACGAGCGACGGGGGGCGGCCAGGTCTCCTGGCTTGCGGATCGGCGGTCCATGTCCACACCTTCCCAGTTGTCTTGACGACGCCCAGTGGTGCCGGGATTGCGCCCGGATCGAACGACGGACCTCCCCGCCTACAGTTGCGGGCACAGCCGCGGTATCTGACCGCGTTCCCTTAACCGCCTGTCGTGTTTGTCGCAGTGCAACACGTGTTGCGCAAGAGGGTCAGCCGCGCCGCGCCTGCACCTTGGCCGCGCGCCGGGCGACGGACTTGCGCGGATCGGCCATCAACCGCGCGATATGCGGGACGAGCCAGCGATCGAGCTCGGGGTCGGTCCTCGCCCATTCGGCCAAGGTCTCCAGCGTGCAGATCAGGACGATCCAGTCCGTTGCGGACGCCAGGTTGGACTTCAGCAGCCTCCTGGCCCTCGCCCTCTGATCCTCGCTCATGTCGTCGGCCAGGCGCTGGAAAAGCTGCGCCAGGGTCCATCGCGCCGAATCCTGATCCAGCCGTCCCACATCGTCGATCAGGGGGTCGATCAGCGGCACCAGCCAGTCGTGGCGCTCGGCCTCGATCCGCTTCATGGCATTCGAGACCCGCAGGCGGACCACCGGGTCGGCGCTACCGTAGCAGGCGAACAGCTCGCCCAACCGCTCTCTGTCGGCCAGCACCAAATCGACGACCTCGACGGTGCGCCCCAAGGAATTGGGGTGACCGCCGCTGAGCATGGATTCGAAGCTGCCCATCCTGGCCTCCATGATGGATCAGGTCACCTTTCCAGCTTGAGGCGATCCGCACAATCCGCCACCCTGTGGCGCTCCCATGAACGCTCCCCTCGTCCATCCGCCGAAAGTCGATCCCGTACCCTCTGCTGAGGGAACGACGCCGGTCATGGCCCAGTTTCTGGCGGCCAAGGCCAGCCAGCCGGATGCCATCGTCTTCTTCCGCATGGGCGACTTCTACGAGCTGTTTTTCAAGGATGCGGAGATCGCTTCGGCGGCGCTCGGCATCACCCTGACCAAGCGGGGGAAGCACCAGGGCGAGGACATTCCCATGGCCGGGGTGCCGGTGCATGCGCTGGACGGCTATCTGGCACGGCTGATCCGCCAGGGGTTCAAGGCCGCCATCTGCGAACAGATGGAGGCGCCGTCCGAGGCCCGCAAACGCGGCTCCAAGGCCGTGGTCCACCGCGACATCGTGCGGGTGGTGACGCCCGGCACCCTGACCGAGGACAGTCTGCTGGACGCCCGCGGGGCCAACCGGCTGGCGGCGGTGGCGGTGCGCAAGGGCCGGGCGGCTGTGGCGGTGGTCGAGCTGTCGGCCGGGACCGTCGATGCCGTCGCCTGTGCGCTGGAGGATCTGGGTGCGACCCTGGCGTCATTCCGGCCCTCCGAGGTGCTTGTGCCGGACCGCCTGTTTTCGGACGAGGCCACCAAGGATGCGCTGAACGGCTCGGGCGGGGTGGTGCAGGCCCTACCCCAGGCCCTGGCCGAACCCGTCGGGGCGCGGGTGCGGATCGAGCGGCTGTATGGCGTCGCCTCGCTGGACGGGTTCGGCGCGTTCGAGGAGGCGGAGGTCTCGGCCTTGGGCCTGATCGCCGCCTATCTGGACACGACGCAGGCCGGCCGCATCCCGGCCCTGACCCCGCCGCGCCGCTCGGGCGAGACCGGCTTTCTGGCCATCGATCCGGCCACACGCCAGAGCCTGGAGATCGACCGCACCCAGCGCGGCGAGCGTGAGGGGTCGCTGCTGGCCTGTATCGACCGGACGGTAACGTCCGGCGGCGCGCGGGCCCTGGCCGAGCGGATCGCCCGGCCCCTGCGCGATCCCGTCGCCATCAATCACGGCCTGGATGCGGTCGAATGGCTGCTGGAGCGCCGAGACCTGCGGCGCGATCTGCGCGACACATTGCGCGCCTCGGCCGATGTGGCGCGCGCGACCTCGCGGCTGGTGCTGGGGCGGGGCGGGCCGCGCGACCTGGCCGCCGTGCGCACGGCCCTGGCCACTGCCGAACGGATCGCGGGCCTCTTTCCGCCCGAGCGCGATCCCCTGACCGGCGCGCCCGCCCGCATCGCCGCCTGTCTGGACCGGCTCAGCCTGTCGCCAGACCTGGCGCGGCTGCAGATCGACCTGACCGAGGGTCTGGTCGCCGAGCCGCCGCATCTGGCCCGCGACGGCGGCTTCGTGGCACCCGGCTATCGCCCGGAACTGGAGGCGGCCCGCACCCTGCGCGACGACAGCCGCCGCGTCGTCGCCGATCTGGAAGCCAGGGCCGTCGCCGACAGCGGCGTGCCCTTCAAGATCAGGCACAATGCCGTGCTGGGCTATTTCCTGGAGACCTCAGCCAAGGCGGCCGAGCCACTGCTGCGCCCCTCGGAGGCCAGCCCCTTCATCCACCGCCAGACCTTGGCCAATCAGGTGCGGTTCACCACCGTCGAACTGTCCGAACTGGATGCGAAGATAAGCCAGGCCGGTCACCGCGCCCTGGCCATCGAGGGCGAGACCTTCGAGGGCTGGCGGCGCACGGTCCAGGCGCTCGCCCTGCCGCTTCAGGACGTGGCCGAGGCCCTGGCCGAACTGGACGCCCATGCCGCCCTTTCCGAATGGTCCGAGGAGGTGGGGGCGGTCCGACCCGTTGTGGACGACACCACCTGTTTCGAAGTCACCGCGGGTCGCCATCCGGTGGTCGAGGCGGCGGTCAAGAAGTCAGGCGAACCTTACACGCCCAACGACTGCCGACTGGATGGCTCCGGTAGCGCCTGCGCCCGCCTGTCGATCGTCACCGGGCCCAATATGGCGGGTAAATCGACCTTCCTGCGCCAGAACGCTCTGCTGGTCGTGCTGGCTCAAGCCGGGGTCTTCGTGCCCGCCCGCGCCATGCGGCTGGGCGTCGTTGATCGGCTATTCAGCCGCGTGGGAGCCGGCGACGACTTGGCGCGTGGTCGCTCGACCTTCATGATGGAGATGGTAGAGACCGCCGCCATCCTGACCCAGGCGACGGACGCCAGCTTCGTCGTGCTGGACGAGATCGGGCGCGGCACCGCCACCTATGACGGCCTGGCCATCGCCTGGGCCGTGGCCGAGGCCCTGCATGACCGCAACCGGGCCCGCACTCTGTTCGCCACCCACTATCACGAGCTGGCTGGGCTGGAGACGCGGCTGGCCCATGTCTGCAACCTGTCCATGAAGGCGCGGGAGTGGAACGGCGAACTGGTCTTCCTGCACGAGGCCGCGCCAGGGGCCGCCGACCGCTCCTATGGTGTGCAGGTCGCCCGGCTGGCCGGTGTGCCGACTGCCGTGGTCAGCCGCGCCCGCGAAGTGCTGGATCGGCTGGAGGGCGAGAAGGCCGCGGTCAGCAATCTGTCCGACCTGCCCTTGTTCGCTATCGCCGAGCCGCCTGCCCCGCCGCCCCCCTCCGTCGTCGAGGACGCGCTGAAGGGGATCGAGCCGGATGAGCTGTCGCCGCGTGAGGCGCTGGAGGCCCTGTACCGGCTGAAGGGTCTGGCGGGCCGGTGATAGACGCCCTCGATGCGCGACTTGTCGAGGCGGCCGCTTCTTCAAGTGGCCCGACCGCCGTCGCTGCCATCCTGCGAGAAACCTGGGAGGCCGCGCGTGCTCGCGCAGGACGGCGTCTGGAAGCAGGCGGCGAAGGCGTCGAAGTGGCCCGGCTGTATTGCGCCGCCGCTGACGACCTGCTGACGGCGCTGTGGCGGGTGACGACGGAGACCCTCTATCCCGCGCACAATCCGACGGCGGCCGAACGTCTGAGCCTGATCACGGTCGGGGGCTACGGACGCGGCGTTCTGGCCCCCTATTCGGACCTGGACCTGCTGTTCCTGCGGCCCTGGAAGTCCAGTCCGCGCACCGAGCAGGTGATCGAGTTCATGCTCCATGTCCTGTGGGATCTGGGGTTGAAGGTGGGTCAGTCCGCGCGGTCGTTGGATGAATGCCTGGCCTTGGCAAGGACCGACATGACCATCCGCACCACCCTGCTGGAAGCGCGCTATCTGGCCGGGGATGTGGCCCTGGCCGAGGAGTTCGAGCAGAAATTCCGGGCTCTGGTCGAAAAGGCCGACCCTCGTGCCTTCATCGCCGCCAAGCTGGAGGAGCGCGACGTCCGCCACCAGAAGACCGGTGCCGTCCGCTATCGCGTCGAGCCGAACGTCAAGGACGGCAAGGGCGGCCTGCGCGACCTCAACACCCTGTTCTGGATCGCCCGTTCGCTGGCTCCTGAAAGCCCGCTGGGCGCGCGCGTTCTCGATGACCTGCTGACGGCGCGAGAGCGGCGGACGTTCGAGGAGGCGTTCGACTTCCTGTGGCGCACGCGGGCGCATCTGCACCGGGTGGCGGGACGGGCCGAAGAGAAGCTGACCTTCGACCTCCAGCCCGAGATCGCTCGCCGCATGGGCTGGCACGGGCGGGGGGACGAGCCGGCGGTGGAGCGGTTCATGCGGCGCTACTTTCTGGTCGCGCGCGATGTCGGGGCTCTGACCCGGGCCATGTCGGCCAAGCTGGAGGCCCGGCACCAGAAGCGGACGATGAGCCTGTCGCGCCTGATCCCCGGCCGCAGGCGAAAGCTGGGCGTGGAGGGTTTCATCGAGGATGCGGGCCGGCTGTCGGTCACGGGGGCGGACGTCTTCGCCCAGACCCCGGAGAAGCTGCTCTATCTGTTCCGGGTGGCGGACCAGCATGATCTGGACCTGCACCCCGATGCCTTTTCCGCGGTGACGCGCTCCCTGTCGCTGGTCACCCCGTCGCTGCGACGGGACCCGGAGGCGACGCGGGCCTTCCTCGACATCCTGGCGCAGGGTCAAAGGCCATATCGCGTCCTGACCCTGATGAACGAGACGGGCCTGCTGGGCCGGTTCCTGCCGGAATGGGGGCGGATCGTCGGTCAGACCCAGTTCAACATGTACCACGCCTATACGGTCGACGAGCACACGCTCCAGGCCATCGGCATCATCAACGACATCTGGCGTGGCAAGCTGAAGGCCGACCATCCGACCGCGACCGAGATCGTCCACCGCATCGACGACTTCGAGGCCCTGATGCTGGCCATGTTGCTGCATGACGTGGGTAAGGGCGGCGATAGGGGCCAGCTGGAGGACGGAGCCATCGCCGCGCGCCGGGCCTGCTACCGGCTGGGGCTGGACCCGCGCCGGACCGAGTTCGTGGTCTGGCTGGTCCTGAACCATCTGGCTCTCAGTGATTATGCCCAGAAACGCGACGTCTCGGACCCGGCGACGGTGCGGGCCTTTGCCGATCTGGTCGGCGATCCGGAACGGCTGCGGACACTGCTGGTGCTGACCGTGGCCGACATCCGCGCCGTCGGACCGGGCGTCTGGAACGGCTGGAAGGGCCAGCTGATCCGCGACCTTTATCAGCGGACGGAGGCAGTGTTCCGGGGAGAGACGGTGACGGGGGCCGAGCCTCTGGATGACCATCCCGAGCTGGTGGCCGAGGCCCTGGACAAGGGCGCATCGGCGCAGGTGCTGACGACGACCGATTCCGAAACCGCCAGCGCCGCGACGCGGGTGGCGGTGGCCGCGCGCGACCGGCCCGGCCTGTTCGTCGATCTGGCGCGGGCCCTGGCCGAGGCGGGGGCGGACGTCGTCGGGGCCCGGGTGGCCACCGCTGCGGACGGTATGGCGCTGGACGTGTTCGAGCTTCAGGACGGGGCAGGTGCCCCCTATGGCCAGGCCGAGCCGCGTCGTCTCACGCGGCTGATCGCAACCCTGGAAGCCGCCGCGCGGGGCAAGAGCCGTGCCGCAAACCTGCCCACTTCCGCACCCAACCCTCGCCGGGCCGCCTTCGACGTGCGCCCCACCGTCATCATCGATCTGGACCAGACGCCGGGCGCAGCGGTGGTAGAGGTGTCCGGGGCCGACCGCCCCGGCCTGCTGGCCGATCTGGCCCGCACCTTGGCCGACCATCGCCTGTCGATCCGCTCGGCTCATATCGCCGGTTTCGGCGAGCGGGCGGTGGACAGTTTCTACGTCACGGACGCGAAGGGCCGGACGCCAAAGCCCGGCAAGGCGCTGGATGCCCTGCGGCGCGATCTCGAGCTCGTACTGGATCGACAGGCCGAGCCGGGCCCACGCCAGTCCGCCCCCGTCCGCGCCAGCGTGCGCGACGTCTCCGATCTGGGGCGAGAGCGCAAATCAATGCCCGTATCGCGCCCGCCGGAAGCGGTCTAAACCGCGCCTGATATCCTCCACCGGACCATGGCCTTGACCCCGACCGACAAGCCGACGGCTTCCAGCAACGCCTCCGAGCCGATCGAGCCCGCCGCTGCCGTGCCCACGGCCTCGGCCACGACGGAGCCGTTGGTCCAACCGCCCGCCTCGGGGCCGACGTCCGGCAAGGGCGGCGGCATGATGCGGTCGTCGGCCATCTTCAGCGGCCTGACCCTGGTCAGCCGGTTCGCCGGTTTCGCACGCGACGTGGTCATCTCGGCGGCGCTGGGGGCCTCGGCGGGACCGGCGGCCGATGCCTACAACACCGCCCTGAACTTCCCCAACCTGTTCCGGCGCATCTTCGCCGAGGGGGCTTTCGCCGCCGCCTTCGTGCCCGCCTATGCCAAGACTCTGGAGACCGAGGGCGAGGCCGTCGCCGACAAGGTGGCCACCGATGCCCTGGCCGCCGTCGCCTTCGCCACCGTCATCCTGACCGTCGTCGCCCAGCTGACGATGCCGTGGCTGATGACCGTCATCAACGTCGGCTTTCTCGACGATCCGGCCCGGTTCAAGCTGGCGGTGATCCTGACCCAGATCACCATGCCCTATCTGCCTTGCATGGCCATCGCAGCCTTGTTGTCCGGCGTGCTGAACGCGCGGGGCCGGTTCATCGTCTCGGGGGCCTATCCGATCCTGCTGAACCTGATCATGCTGGCCGCCGTCATTCCGGCCCAGGGCGACCAGATCGGGGCCGCCTATGCCGCCTCCTGGGCCGTGCTGGCCGCCGGGATTTCGCAGGCCGGCGTCTGCTGGTGGGCGGCGCGCAAGGCCGGGGCCGACATCCGCCTGAGCCTGCCGCGCCTGACCCCGCCGGTGAAGGCCATCATCATCACCGCCGTGCCCGCCGCCATCGGTAATTCCGCGACCCAGATCAACGTCTTCATCTCGGGCAATCTGTCCAGCTTCATCGCGGGCGGTCGGACCTGGCTGGCCACGGCGGATCGCCTGTATCAGCTGCCTCTGGGATTGGTCGGGGTGGCCATCGGCATCGCCCTTTTGCCGCGCCTGTCCCGGGCCGTGGCGTCACAGGATCTGGGCCAGCAGCAGGCCTCGATGGACGAGGCCCTGACCTTATCGATGGCGCTGACGTTACCTGCGGCGGCGGCCCTTATGGCCATGCCCTATTTCCTGATCGATGCCCTGTTCACGCGCGGGGCCTTTCTGCAGGTCGACGCTATCAACACGGCGCATGCCCTGTTCCAGTTCGGCTGGGGTGTACCGGCCTTCGTGCTGATCCGCATCCTGGCCCCGGCCTTCTTCGCGCGGGGCGATACGCGCACGCCGATGAAATATGCCCTGGTCTCGGTCGTGGTGAATGCTGTGCTGGCCATCGGCCTGTTCCAGCTGGGCTGGGGCATCGCCGGGATCGCGGCGGCGGTGTCGGGCGCCGCCTGGGCCAATGTGCTGCTGCTGGGCGGCACCCTGTGGCGTCGGGGTCTCTATCGGCCCAGTGCGCAGGCCCTGTCGCGGCTCGTGCGGATCGGGCTGGCGGCTGCTGGTCTGGCCGTCGTCGTGGCCATGGCGACCTCGGCGCGACCGATGATCGAAGCGCCCGTCGCGCAAGGCCTGTCGGCGTTGAACCTGAGCGTCGGAGCCAAGGAGGTCGCCTTGCTGCTGGTCACGGCGGTCGGCGGTCTGACCTATCTGGCCCTCGCCTTCCTCACGCGTGCCGTCACGGTCGCCGAGGTGCGCGGTCTGCTGCGACGAAGCCGCTAGGTCTTTGCCTTGCCGTCCATGGCACGAGGCGATAAGCGCGAGGCCATGACCGACACCGCCCCGACCACCGCTCCAACCGCATCAGCCTATCAAGGCCCTCGCCGCATCCTGTCCGGCATCCAGGCCTCCGGTGCCCTGCATCTGGGCAACTATCTGGGGGCGTTGAAGCGGTTCACCGAGCTCCAGGATCAGGGCGCGCCCTGCTTCCTGTTCGTGGCCGATATGCACGCGATCACCGTCTGGCAGGAACCGGCCAAACTGGCCGACCAGACGCGAGAGATCGCCGCCGCCTATCTGGCCAGCGGCCTCGATCCCGCTCGCTCGATCATCTTCCCGCAGTCGGCCGTGCGCGCCCATGCGGACCTGGCCTGGGTGTTCAACTGCGTCGCCCGCCTCGGCTGGCTGGACCGGATGACCCAGTTCAAGGAGAAGTCGGGCAAGCACAAGGAGCGGTCCTCGGTCGGCCTCTACACCTACCCGGTGCTCCAGGCGGCCGACATCCTGCTGTACAAGGCCACCGAGGTGCCGACTGGCGAGGACCAGAAACAGCATCTGGAACTGACCCGCGACATCGCCCAGAAGTTCAACAACGACTTCGGCGTGCCCGGCTTCTTCCCCTTGCCCGAACCCCTGACCCAAGGGCCTGCGCCGCGGGTCATGTCCCTGCGCGACGGCTCGGCCAAGATGAGCAAGTCCGACCCGTCAGACCAGTCGCGCATCAACCTGACCGACGACGCCGACACCATCGTAGCCAAGATCCGCAAGGCCCGCTCCGACGCCGATGTCCTGCCGGACACCCTGGAGGGGCTGAACGACCGGCCCGAGGCGAAGAACCTGGTCACCATCTATGCGGCCCTGGCCGACCTGACCCGCGAACAGGTTCTGGCCCGGTACGCCGGTCAGGGTTTCGGGGCCTTCAAGCCCGCCCTGGCCGAACGGGCCGTCGAGGCCATGGCTCCCGTCACCGCCGAAATGCGCCGCCTGATGGCCGACCCCGCCGAGATCGATCGGATTCTGAAAGACGGTGCCGAACGCGCCTCCGCCATCGCCGATCCGGTGGTGGATGAGGTGAAGAAGATCGTTGGATTCTGGCGGGGGTGAGGCCGCCGGTCGCTCAGGCGGCAGGCATCATCCTGGGGGCGTCGGCCTCGCTATCGCTAGAGGCTGTCCCGATCGATGCCGCCCGACCCGTTTGGACTGGTGCCGCCGGCCTCATGAAGACGACGCTCAGCAGATAGCCGATGATGGCGCTGCCGCCATAGCCCACCAGCGGCGTGGGATAGTTGCCCATCATCGCGGCGATGACCACCAGCGACCAGATGGATCCGAAAACCAGGCCCGTCGTTCGGTCGCCCGCTCGCATCGCCTGAGCCGCCGCCGGGGCGACCAGCAGCAGAACCCCTATCGCCAGGCCGGTGCCGACGAGTGGGTGCACCTCGAAGGACGAAAACAGGATCTGGTCGACGAAGGGCGAGATGCCGCCTCGATCAGGACGGACGACCGTCACCACGAAGCCGACGAGCGCGCCGAGGGCCAGCCACAGGTCGCGGCGCTCGCGTCGCATCAGCGCAAGGACGACCAGCGATCCGACCAGAACCCCGGCCATGGCGCGATCGGGCTGGGCCGCCGTGCCCGCGATTGACAGCGCCAGTCCCGCCGCCGTCCACCCGCTGCCACTTCGGACGTGCAGCATGACCAGAAGGGGCACGAACAGCAGACTCGGCTGCACGATCAGTCCGCCGACACCGATCCAGCGGGATGACCCGTCGGCCTGAAGGCCCAGCAGCGCTGTCGCCAGCAGGCTGGTCCCCAGCAGCGGCGCGATCAGCGCGATCCGCTCTGCCTTCAGGCTCCGTGACTGAGACAGCCATAGGCAAAGACCTATCCCGATCAACAGGGCGGCCAGATTGATGATGATCAGACGGTCCGGCGCGCCGCCCAGGGTCATATAGACGGTGCCCAGACCGACGGCGGCGATCGCACAGGCGATGCCGATGATCGGGTCGCGCGACGCAGTGCCGAAGGATTGCGGGTTCATATCGGCGTCTCCTGGGTTGCCGGACGGTGAGCGAGATCGGGCACGCTGGATAAGGGACGCGACCCGGTCCCTGACCGCAGCACACAAGGCGGTCCAGACGCAGCCCAGCGCAAACGCGACCGCCCGGGGTCCTTCAGCAATGGACGCGGTCTCGTGCACCATCGCCTCGGCCCAATCGCGCTGGCCGGGCGGCATGAGATGAAGAGCGAGACGAGCGATACCTCCGGCAATGGACCGCCACCGGGGGGGCGTCACCGTACGCTTTCCGGCGTTGGAGACACTGCCGCATCCGGGCTCTCTTCGGCCAGGGCGTGGGCGAACTGCAGACCGCTCTGGGTCAGTCGATAGACGTGTCGAGGCGGGCGACCTGGCTCATCCGATGCCCGCCACTCCGCCTCCAGCAGGCCGTCCGCATTCAATCGGATCAGCAGCGGATAGAGGGTTCCGGACTTCAGCCCGGTGACGCGTGCCAGGTCATAGCCGTGACGCCAGGCCCACGGGCTGGCCAGCTCCTGAAGGAGACGACGGGTGGCAGGAGATGGCGCGCGGGAGCGAGGCATGAGATAAATCTACATAGGTAGATTTATCCGTCAAGACTTTTGAATGCGCTCCAGCCGGGCGACGAAGAAGCCGTCCAGCCCGCCCTTCTCTGCCCACATGGACGGCAGGATGCGCAGCCAGCCTTCGGGGGTCAGGGCCTCTTCGGGCGCGCCGATGTCGGCGGGCACGGCAGGCGTCGTGCGGAAGGCCGGGTTGCGGCGCAGGAAGGCGATCACTTGCGTTTCGCCCTCCTCGCGTTCCAGCGAACAGACGCAATAGACCAGACGTCCGCCCGGCTTGACCCGTTCGGCGGCGGCATCCAGCAGGCGGTGCTGGACGTCGGCCAGTT
>NZ_JAEMRO010000122.1 GCF_016463295.1 Brevundimonas sp. | reverse complement strand
TCCGCATGAGCGATTCGCGCAGCAGCGGCCGTTCCGGCCCGATCGCAGGCCCCGGTGCGGGCCGGCATTTGCTGGTCGTCGACGACGATGACCGCATCCGCGACCTGCTGAAGGAGTTCCTGGCGCGCGAGGGCTATCGCGTCACCGGGGCCGCCCACGCCGCCGCCGCCCGCCGTCTGGTCGAGTTGATCGAGTTCGACCTGATCGTGCTGGACGTGATGATGCCGGGCGAGAGCGGCTTCGACCTGACCAGCTGGATCCGCTCGCAGGCCGAGACGTCGAAGACGCCGGTCATGCTCCTGACCGCAAAAGGCGATCCCGACGACCGGATCGAGGGCCTGTCGCGCGGAGCCGACGACTATATGTCCAAGCCCTTCGACCCGCGCGAGCTGGCGTTGCGGGTCGATGCCATCCTGCGCCGGACCGGGGGCAAGCCCCTGACGCCGCGCGAGATCAAACTAGGTCCGGCGGTGTTCGACATGGAACGGCTGGAGCTGTCGCGGGACGGCGCGCCCCTGCGTCTGACCGAGGCGGAGGCCCAGTTGCTCAAGACCCTGGCCATTCACGCCCATGCCCCGGTCGAGCGGATGAGCCTGTCGCCCGATACCGCCGACATCACCGGCCGCGCCGTCGATGTCCAGGTCACGCGCCTGCGCCGCAAGCTTGAAGTCGATCCCAAGAACCCCCGCTATCTCCAGACCGTGCGCGGCATAGGTTACATGCTGGCCCCGGACTGATGGCGAACATTCCTCCCCCCTCGGGGAAGGGGGACCGCGTAGCGGTGGAGGGGGCCACCCCCAAGCACACTGCCCGGCCTTGCCCCCTCCACCATCCTTCGGATGGTCCCCCTCCCCCGTCGGGGGAGGAATAGATGAGGCTGCTGCCCTTCAACGTCTGGGCGCGGGTGCTCAAGCGGCGGTTGCCAACCTCGCTGTGGGGGCGGTCTCTGCTGATCATCGTCCTGCCGGTGCTGATCATGCAGGTAGCGGTGACCTGGGCGTTTTTCGACATGCACTGGCAGACGGTGACGGCGCGCCTGTCCGACGGGCTGGCAGGCGACGTCGCCTGGGCGACGGAAAGCTATGCCGACGATCCTACGCCGCAGAACCTGGCCGTGATCGCCGACCGGGCCCAGCGGTCCATGTCCCTGTCCATCGCACTTCAGGACGGTGCGACCTTGCCGGAGAACGTCCGGCGGGGCCCCGTCGGAGTCATCGACCGCACCCTGGGCAAGGCGCTGGACAACCGGGTGGATCAGCCGGTCTGGTTCGACACCACCCGATACCCCGCTTATGTCGACATCCGGGTGCAGCAGCCGCAGGGCGTGCTGCGCATCATCGCGCCGCGCGAACGGGCCGTAGCGACCCAGGCGCATATCTTCGTGCTGTGGCTGCTGATCGCGACGATGCTGCTGATGTCGATTGCTGTGCTGTTCATCCGCAATCAGGTCCGCTCCATCGAGCGGCTGGCCGATGCGGCCGAGGCCTTTGGCCGGGGCGAGTCGCGAGAGCGGTTCAAACCGCATGGCGCCCGAGAGGTCCGCGCCGCCGCCACTGCCTTCATGGCCATGCGTGAACGAATCCAGCGTCACATCGACCAGCGGACCGCCATGCTGGCCTCCGTCAGCCACGACCTGCGCACCCCCCTGACCCGTCTGCGGCTGGAACTGGCCCTGGCTCCGCCCTTCAAGCGTCAGTCCGCCATGAAAGGCGACCTGGACGAGATGGAGCATATGATCGACGAATATCTGGCGTTCGCGCGGGGCGAGGCGGGCGAGGCGACGCAGTCGGTGTCGATCAACGATCTGCTGCGCGCTGCGGGTGATGACGCCCAGCGGGCCGGGGCCAGGGTCGAAATCGCTGCGCAACCTGGATTGACCGCGTCGCTTCGGCCCCTGGCCTTCAAACGGGCCCTGACCAATCTGGCGGGCAATGCCGCCGTGCATGGCGAGCATGTCCGGCTGTCAGCCCGCGCCCTGCCCTCCGGCGGGCTGGAGATCATGGTCGAGGATGATGGCCCCGGCATTCCCGACGACATGCACGAAGAGGCCTTTCGCCCGTTTTCGCGGCTCGACGCCTCACGCAACCAGAACAGTAAAGGGGTTGGCCTGGGGCTGGCCATCGCCCGCGATGTGGCCCGCGTACACGGCGGCGACATCTCGCTAGATCGCAGTGACCTGGGAGGGCTGAAGGCGATCATTCGCCTGCCCGAGTGAGGACGATCACATTTCGGCGCAGGGTCTGGCGAAGCGGAGCCATTGGGCGCATCTTGAGCGCAAAGGGGCTTTGGAGTGTTTGAACATGCGTAAACTCGCCTTCTTTGCACCTCTGGGTGCGGTGCTTGCCCTAGCGGCGTCGCCTGCCTTGGCCGAGCCACCTACCATCAACGTCACGCTCGGCAGCGACCTTCAGGGCAAGGTCGAAGAACTGGGCGAACGCGATGTGAGTGAACAGGCCACGCGCCTGGTCGGCGTCGTACAATCGACGCTGATCCAACGCGGAGCCCTCGACGGCGCGACTATCGACCTTGTGCTCACCGACCTGAAACCCAACCGCCCGACTTTCCAGCAGCTGGTCGATCGCCCGGGTCTGGACGGCATCCGCAGCGTCTCCGTCGGCGGCGCGACCATCGAGGGCACCATCACTACGGCGGATGGCCAGGTGCAGCCGGTGAAATACGACTGGTACAGCAGCAACATCGCTGAAGTTCGCGGCTTCGGGACCTGGCAGGATGCGGACCGCGCCTATCGCCGCCTGGCCGCGAACCTGGCCGACGGACGCTACGTCACGCGCTGAGTTCGCCTGCGCGATCCACGGCGGCCTTGACCGCGGCCTCGGCGGCGCGCTCCAGGTCGCCGCTTCGTGACATGGCGTCGAGACCCGCTTGGGTCGTCCCGCCCGGCGAAGCGATGCGAGCGATCAGGTCGGTGAGCGGCACGCCGGTGTCCGCGCCGGCCCCTGCGGAGCGCAGCGCCCCGGTGGCCAGGCGCACTGCTGCATCGGGTGCCAGCCCCCTTGCCTCGCCCGCCCACGCCAGGGCCTGGGTGAAGGCATAGAGGAAGGCCGGGGCTGATCCGGCCACTGCCGTGGCGGCGTTCATCAGACCCTCGTCCGCAAGGTCCACGACATCAGCCAGTGGCTCGAACAGGGCATGTGCGACGGCGTGATACTCTGGTCGCCCAGCCCAGACTGCCGCGACACCCTTGGCCTGAGCCACGGCCGTCGTGGGCATGACGCGGATGACAGTGCGGTTCGTCGCTGAGGCGATGTCGTCGGCCATAACCCCAGCCATGACTGAGATCAGGGCCACGTCGGCTGCGAGATGAGGGAGCAGCGGCAGCAGGGCCTCGCGCCATTTCGCTGGTTTGACCGCAATGACCAGCGCGTAGGCCTCGGCTAGAACGGCCAACGGCGGGTTTAGACGCGCCCCCCGTGCGGCGGCCTCGTCGGCGACCGGCTTCTTAGAAGGCGTCAGTACGATGATGCTCTCAGGCGCGACCGCGCCGGTCTTCAGCCAGCCTTCGAGAATGGCGGACCCCAGACGTCCGCAGCCCAGCAGGATCACGGGGCCGGGTCGGGCGGCGGCACTCATCGGATCAGGCCGTGCCGACGGTCTCGAACAGGCAGGCGGCGATGGCGTCCTGGGGCTTCTTGGAGCCTCGGATCATGAAGTCGAACGCCGGGTAGTAGCGGTCCGCCGCCTCGACCGCCGCGTCGATCATGGATGCGGCCTGGGCCAGGGTCGGGCGCTCGCCGAACGGCAGGGCCAGGGAGTGGCGGAAGACAATCTCGCCATCCTCGGCCCAGACCTCGAAATGGCCCATCCAGGTGCGCTGATTGATCAGGCCGACCAGTTCATAGGCGGCCGCGCGCCGTGCCTTGGACGCCTGAAGGTCCAGGGCGCAGCACAGTTGCAGGCAGTCGCCCTCAGGCCGCCAGGCGAACCACAGCTCATAGTCCTTCCAGTCGCCGGCCAGCGAGAAGGCGACATCGCCCTCATCCGTCCGGTCGAACGGCAGGTTTTCCGCCACCAGGACGTGTTCGACGACGTCCAGCGGATCGTGCGGGACATCGACTTCTTCAGGGCGGACTGCGTCCATCAACAATACTCCGGGCGCGACTCACACCCTATGCGGCAACCGTAGGCGGGATCGCAGATTCGGCTCAACCGGCTGCGTCCGTGGGGGGAACCGACGCTGTGGACGTTCCCGCGACAGGCTTCTTGGCCGCCTTGGCGGCGGGTTTAAGCGTGGCGATCTCGGCGCGCAGGGCAGCGATCTCGGCCTTCAGCGCGTCAAATTCGTCGCGGCGAACCAGATCCATCTCGGCGACCATGCGGTCGGTCTGGGCGCGCCAGGCGGTCTTGGCCTCTTCGCCTGCCGCCTGGGCCAAGCCCATGGCGCCGGTCGTCAGCTTGGCGAACTCGTCGAGGATGGGGTTACGCGTCTGCATGGAAATTCTCTCCGACTCAGCCGTGCCGAGCGTGATGATGGTCGGCCCGTTATGGTAAACGAAACCTTGATGTCCATGCCGCCGATGGCATCAGTATGTCCCGGTCCAAAATGCCGCGACGCTGCCACCGTCCCTTGCTAAAGCGGGACGACCCACAGCCTTGAAGGAGGCGAAGTGCCTTTTCCCGATTTCGACCCGGTCCTGATCAGCATCGGCCCTCTGGACCTGCGCTGGTACGCCCTGGCCTATGTGGC
>NZ_JAEMRO010000043.1 GCF_016463295.1 Brevundimonas sp. | reverse complement strand
GCGTGCCGGTCGAGGAAATCCAGCGCGGCATCAAGCACGGCGTGCGCAAGATCAACATCGACACCGACAACCGCATGGCCATGACCGGCGCGATCCGTAAGATCCTGGCCGAAAAGCCGGGCGAGTTCGATCCCCGCGCCTATCTAAAGCCCGCCAAGGAGGCGATGCGCAAACTCTGCCAAGAGCGCTTCGTCCAGTTCGGCTGCGAGGGCCAGGCGTCGAAAATCCGCCCCCTGTCCACCGCCCAGATGGCCCAGCGCTATGCCAGGGGCGAGCTGAACCCGCATTTCGGCGCGGCCAAGTCGAAAGCGGCCTAGTTCTCCGGGCGGAGCGTACGCTCGAGAAACGCGACGATGCGCGGCCAGGCGTCGGCCTGGGCCCGCGCATTGGCTTGTGCAGACCCGCCGCCTCGACCGACACCGACCACGGTCGGTGTCCAGCCGTCTCCACCGACGTCGTGACCGGCGTCGGGATAGACCAGCAACGTCGTCTCAAGTCTCGCGGCCTCGCGTGTGGCCCCGATGTTCCGCGCCATGCGGCCAGAGCGCCATTCGCGGTCCGCGTCGCCCGCCACCAGCATGACCGGCCCAGGGAAGGCTTCGACAGGGATACGGGCCGCCGCTTCACGCTCCGGGTGCGCCGCCCGCCCGTCCTCGTGGATCTTGAGCAGATCGGCGCTGGGGCCCGCCAGCAACCCCTCGACGAAGCCGACATAGGGCATGAACGGCAGCGGCTGGCCCTCGAACGAAAAGGATGACCGCGTTCCTTCCGCTTCGACCATTTCCAGTCCCCAGCCCTCCCAGACCAGGTCCGACGGTGCCAGTGCAACGACCGAGGTGATCCACGGATACCGGCTGGCGGCGATCAGGGCGAACTCCGCTCCCTTTGATCCGCCGAACAGGGCGATGCGACCCGAATCCACGTAGGGCCTTGTCCGCAGCCAGTCCCTCAGTTCCGCAATCTGATCGATGCGGATATCGATAAAGCTGCCCGGCAGTTCTGGGATTGCCTTGAGCGGCCCATATTCGCCCCAGTCCGGCGAATAGTAGGGCAAACCGACGACCGCATAGCCCAGCGACGCCAGCTTCGGCCCATACCGGCGGCTGGCCTCCACGCCCCCATCGGCTCCGTGCAGCACGACGATCACCGGCCGCGGCTCGCCTCCCGGCAGGCGATACAGGGTCGCCGAAGGGAAACCCGGGATGTCCTCGGCCTCTACGGTTGCCAAGGCTCCGATCAGGCGCGTCATGCCGGTGGCCACGACCCTGTCGCCCGCCAACGCCGACAGCCGGACCTCACCCGTGCGCCAGTCCCCGGGCAATGGCTTGTCGCTCGGCGTCATCGACCAGAACAGGCCCGCCGCATCCGCCTCGGCATAGTCCCCGCTGGATGGTGCCGCCCGTTCCAGATCGACCACGCCCGCGCTGTCAGCTAGGTAGGTCGCGCGGGACGCGTAGACTTGCGCCGGGCGACCGAAACGCCGTTCGGCCGTGATCGTGACAGTCGTATTCGGCTGCAGCCCTTCCAGCCGTACGCTCACCGGCTGTCCTTGCAGGACCTCGCCCTCCGGCGTGATCCGGAACGTCTGGGCCAGGGCGTCTGCGGGCATCGCCATCAAGATCAAGGCCACAACCGCGCCAGCAGCCCGTTGATAAGGCAGTATCATCGTGTCTTCCCTTCGAGGGATGGTGCGCCATCGCCAGCGGGCGGCGTTCGCCAGAAAAAGACGTCATCCACCGGGCGCTTGAACACGAGCGCCAGCCGCATGGCGAGTTCCAGCGACGGCGCATAGCGCCCGGCCTCCAGCGAAATGATGGTCTGCCGGGTGACCCCCGCTGCCTTTGCCAGAGAATCCTGGGTCATCTCGCCGTGGTCGAACCGCAGGCGACGCAAGTTGTTGCCGATCAACAGCTCAGCCATCGATCCGCTCCGGCCGCGCTGCGTTCCAGTATCCGATGAGCTGGGCCAGGCATCCCGCCAGAACGCCGATCAGAATGACGACCACCAGCAGATTGCCGATTACGAACGGCGTCAACGTCTCCGTCACGCCAATCGGCGCGAACCCGAGCGTCGACAATAGAATGATCAGCAGACCGATGAGGGTCCGAAACCCCGCATGCGCCCCTCGCGACGCCATCTCCTTGTCGCGTTCGTCACGCTGCATCGACCGTGGTCGCATCAGAAGCCAGCCGATCGCGGCCGCCAGGATGAGGGTCCAGTTGTCGGTGGCCAGGGTATTGCCCTGTCCTACATGGAGATCGAGGCCCGTAGCCAACGAGGCCATCAGGTGACTGGCCAGAACTGCCATGCTCACCATCGTGTGCCAGGCCAGCCGCTCATAAGGCCCGGGCTCGTCGCCTGCATCGTTTCGTCTGCGATCCCAATATCGGCGGATCAATGCTGCGGACACGATCAGCACGCCTGCACCGATCCAGCCGGGCGCAACGGGCCAGGACGCCCAGGTCCAGGCCAACAGACCGCCGAAGCCAAGGCTCGCGGCAAGAACAGCCAAAATTCGGATCAAAGGTTCGCTCCACCAGACACAATGTAATGTCTAGCGTACATTATGTCCTGTCAAGCATATGTCACTGGCATCGGATTTGCCGGGCAGAGGAGCGTCGCTACCAGCCGCCGTATCGGCTCCCGATCGAGAACCGCAGCCGGTCTGCCTCGTCGCGGGCATAACGCAGGGCATCCTCGGCTTCTCGTGCGCGCCGTCGCGCATCGCGGATCTCGCCACGCACCTCGTCGATCCGCTCGCGAATTTTCTGGCGCTGTTCGTCGGTCAGGCCCTCCTGATCCAGTTCCCGGCGTTTGGCCTCCAGCTTGTCCTCGCGGTCGTCGATACGTGCGACCGCCGAACTCAGATCGGTCTCGGCCGACGACACCGCCTGTTCGACCGCATAGACCCGCCGCCCGTCTTCGAACGCGGGGATGAACTCTTCTTCGGCGAAGGCCGGGCAAACCCCCGCATAGCTACGCCCCAGCCGCCCGGCCTGAAAGCCGCCGCTGGGCGTGCAATAGCTGCGCAGACCATCCTCGCGCGCGGACATGTAGACGTCCGTCTCCGGCACCACGCCGTACTTCGCACACGCCTCGGCGTGGTCAGCGAGCCGCGTCTGCGCCAGCCCCTCCAGCCCGTCCTTGTATCCACGCTCGCCCCAGGCTCCGGCCAAGCACTGGTCCTCGCTCATAGTCGCGCAACTGCCCAGAGCCAGCGCCGCCGCACCGGTCATCGCGCCCAGAACCATCGTTCTGATCAACATCGTCATCTCCAAGCCCCCACCCGGTTGAACAATAATGCCGCACAGCTTGGCCGTATCCAAGAGCGTCATTGGCCCCGTCAGACCGCGTCATGCTAAGATACTGCGACGCCTGCGGGCGATGGAGCCCTGCGTGTCCGACAAACCCCCTCTGTCCGACGATCTTCTGGACGACGCCGAACCGGATGCCGCGTCACAGCCTGTGCTCGAAGCCCGGATCGACCTGAAGGGCGTGCGTTTGGACAAAGCTCTGGCCGTCACCTTCCCCACCCTGTCCCGCGCCCGGCTCCAGGCCCTGCTGGCCGAGGGGGCCGTGACCTGCGACGGCCAGCTCGTGTCCAACGGCTCGGCCAAGGCCCTGCCTGGCCTCTACGCCGTCACCCCGCCCCCGATTGTCTCCGCCACGCCCCTGCCCCAGGCCATCCCGCTGACCGTACTCTTCGAGGACGCCGACCTGATAGTGATCGACAAGCCTGCGGGCATGGCGGCGCATCCCGCCCCCGGCACCCCGGACGGCACACTGGTCAATGCGCTGCTGGCTCATTGCGGCGACAGCCTGTCAGGCATCGGCGGTGTCGCCCGGCCCGGTATCGTCCACCGTCTGGACAAGGACACCTCCGGCGTCATGGTCGCCGCCAAGACCGACCGCGCCCACGCCGGCCTGTCCGCCCTGTTCGCCAGCCACGACATCGAGCGGACCTACATCGCCCTGACTCGCGGGGCCCCCACCCCCTCGAAGGGCCGGATCGAAACCCTGATCGGCCGCTCATCCGGCGACCGCAAGAAGATGGCCGTGCTGAAGTCCGCCGGGCGCATCGCCATCACCGACTACGTCGTCCAGCAGACCTATGGCCAACCCACAAAGCCCGGCGGAGCCCCCATGGCCGCCCGCGTCGCCTGCACCCTGCACACCGGCCGCACCCATCAGATCCGCGTCCACATGGCCTCGAAGGGCTCACCCATCCTGGGTGACGCCATCTATGGCTCCGGCAGTCCCGCCACCGCCGTCCGCGCCGCCATCGCCGCCGCAGGCCTGACCCGCCAGGCCCTGCACGCCGCCGTCCTTGGCTTTGTGCATCCCGTCACGGGCCAGACCCTGCGTTTCGAAACCGATCCTCCAGCGGATATGCTGGCGCTGGAGGCCCTGCTCGCCGAACTCTGAAAGGATAGCCGATGACCGAAGCCGACATCCGCGATAACCCGGACGCCAAACGCTACGAACTGCCAATCGGTGATCAGATCGCCGTGGTGACCTACAACCTGTCCGAACCCAATTTGATGATCACCGAGACCCTGGTGCCTCAGGCTCTGGAGGGTCAGGGAATCGCCAGCCGCCTGGCCCGCCACGTCATCGACGACGCCCGCGCGCGGGGCCTGCTGATCCTGCCGGTCTGCCCCTTCTTCAGCGCATATTTCCAGAAACATCCTGACGACGCGGATGTCGTTCACCCGACCTATCGCCAGATTCTGGGCCTTCAATAGTCCGTCTTGATAAAGGACGGACATCCTGCTATACACAGCCTCGTTCGATGCCGTGGCATCGGGGCAACGGTCACGCTTTCGTGTGACGATCCGCCACTGACAAATGCGGAAACCCGACACTACTTCATCGGTTGAGGGGTGAGGCGACGGTGCACATTGGGTGGCCGCCTCCGAAGAGCCCGCTCGTTTCACGGTCGGAGGGACCATATGGCTGTCGCCAGATCACTAACGGTAATGTCGCCCGAGCAGGGGCTGTCACGCTATCTCACTGAAATCCGCAAGTTTCCGATGCTGGCCAAGGACGAGGAGTTTATGCTGGCCAAGCGCTGGGAAGAGCATCAGGACCCTGAGGCCGCCCACCGTCTCGTCACTTCGCACCTGCGCCTCGTGGCCAAGATCGCCATGGGGTATCGCGGCTACGGCCTGCCGATCGGCGAGGTGATCTCCGAGGGCAATGTCGGCCTGATGCAGGCGGTAAAGAAATTCGATCCGGACAAGGGCTTCCGCCTGGCAACCTACGCCATGTGGTGGATTCGCGCCTCGATCCAGGAATACATCCTGCGCAGCTGGTCGCTCGTGAAGATGGGCACCACGGCGGCGCAGAAGAAGCTGTTCTTCAACCTGCGCAAGGCCAAGAGCCAGATCTCGGCCTTCGAGGAAGGCGACCTGCATCCCGAACACCTGGCGGCCATCGCCACCAAGCTGGGCGTGTCGGAAGAAGAGGTCACCAATATGAACCGTCGCCTCGGCGGCGACTCCTCGCTGAACGCCCCGATCCGTTCGGACGGCGAAAGCGAGTGGCAGGACTGGCTGGCCGACGACACGGCGGTCTCTCAGGAGACGGCCCTGGCCGAAAGCGAAGAAAAATCTCTGCGCATGGGCCTGTTGCAGGAAGCCATGCAGGAACTGACGGACCGCGAGAAACATATTCTCACGGAACGCCGCCTCAAGGACGATCCGGTCACGCTCGAAGAACTGGCAGGCCAGTACGGCGTCTCGCGCGAGCGCGTGCGCCAGATCGAGGTCCGGGCCTTTGAGAAACTGCAGAAGGCCATGCGTGCCGCAGCGGAAGACCGCAATCTGGTCGACGCCTGATCGTCATCATGCGGCGGACAAATCGGAAGGCCGGCTGATCCGTCAGCCGGCCTTTCTGCTGGGCTCCAGATGCACCAACGCCAACAGCCCGCCGATCGGGGCCGCCAGCGTCGCCTTGGTCGGCGGGCCTGACGCCAGACTGACTTCTAGCGCTCCGACGGCCAGCTGCAGCGATTGATCGGCGGTCTTCATCGCCACCTCTTTCAGCGTCACCGCCTGCTGCTTCACGGCGCGCGTGGCCTGCATCGGATCGCTGTCGAACTGGTTCAGGGCCGCGGCCAGGATGCGCATCGCCTGATCCTTGGCCTCGGCCAGTGCCGCGGGCCCTCGTGCTGCGGTATCGCTCTTCCGCTTGCCCGGCCCCTTGTATTCGCCTGAGTTGAAGCGCCTGCGGTCCGGCCCGATATAGGCGATACCCTCGACCCAACCGCGCGGCTTGACCGCGACATTCTCGATCCGCTTGTACAGATCAGCACTGGCAAAGGGTTTGCGCAGGAACTCGTGCACCCCGGCGTCGCGCGCCCCGATGATGGTCTGCGCCGTCGCCTCGCCTGTGATCATGATGATCGGCGACTGACGGCACGCCATGTGCGAACGCCGGATGGCCTTGGTCAGCGCCTCGCCATTCAGGCCGTCGCCGCTGCGCTCGGTAAAGATCAGGCCCGGTTCCAGAGCCTCGGCCATCCGCATGGCCGCGTCATTCTCGCCCTCGACCACGACCTCGCGCGCGCCCAGGCCCTTCATGATGTCCATCAGCATGCGGGCCGCGTGACCGTTCGGATCGACGATCAGCACCCGCCTGATGACGGGCTCAAGCTTGGCCAGAAATCGACGATCGACATCGAACACGAACAGTTTCTCCAACGCGGACGCATAGCCTAGCCCACGCCGGTTAAGACCCGTTGAACATCACCCCTGGAACGGATCCCGCATCATGATGGTGTCGTCTCGCTCCGGACTGGTCGACAGCAGAGCCACCGGCGCGCCGATCAACTCCTCAATCCGACGCACATATTTGATCGCATTGGCGTTCAGGTCCTTGAAGCTCCGCGCGCCCGCCGTGGTGTCGCTCCAGCCTTCCAGCTCCTCGAACACCGGCTCGGCCGCGGCCTGGGCCTTCAGGCTCGAGGGCAGATAGTCCAGCACCTCGCCATCGATCCGGTAACCGACGCAGATCTTCAGCGTCTCCAGCCCGTCCAGCACGTCCAGCTTGGTCAGGGCGATCCCGTCGATCCCGTTGATCGCCACCGACTGACGCACCAGCACCGCATCGAACCAGCCACACCGCCGGGCCCGGCCTGTGTTGACCCCGACTTCGCGCCCCACGGTCGCCAGATGCTCGCCCACCGCGTCATTCAGTTCACAGGCGAACGGTCCCTCGCCGACGCGCGTCGTATAGGCCTTCACGATCCCCAGCACATAGCCGACGCCGCGTGGCCCGATGCCCGATCCGGCCGCCGCCTGCCCCGCCACCGTGTTTGAGGAGGTGACATAGGGATAGGTGCCGTGATCCACGTCCAGAAACGCGCCCTGCGCCCCCTCGAACAGCACCCGCTGGCCGTCGCGCTTGGCCTGATCCAGCACCCGCCACGCCGGCTTCACGAACGGGAGAATCTTCGGCGCGATTTCCAGCAACTGGCTCAGCAGCGCCTCCGGGTCGATCGGCTCCAGCCCCAGACCCGCCCGCAGGGGATCGTGGTGCGAGCGCAACCGCTCGATCTTGACCTTCAGATCGTCCTCATTGGCCAGGTCGCACACGCGGATGGCCCGGCGTCCCACCTTGTCCTCATAGGCCGGGCCGATGCCCCTTCCCGTCGTGCCGATCTTGGCCCCCGGCGCGCTCGCCGCCGCCTCGCGCGCGACGTCAAGCGCCGGATGGATCGGCAGGATCAGGCACGCATTGTCTGCAATCGTCAGGATATCCGGGCTGATCGCCACGCCCTGCGCCACGATCTTGTCGATCTCCCCGACCAGATGCCAGGGATCCACGACCACGCCATTGCCGATGATCGAAGGCTTGCCCTGCACCACGCCGGAGGGCAGCAGCGCCAGCTTGTAGACCTTGCCGTCCACGACCAGCGTATGGCCCGCATTGTGACCGCCCTGAAACCGCACGACCATATCGGCGCGGTTGGACAGCCAGTCCACGATCTTGCCCTTGCCCTCGTCGCCCCACTGGGCCCCGACCACTGCGACATTTGCCAAGATAGTTCTCCGCCGACCGACAACCCGGAACGCGGGCGCAGCCTATAGCGGGGGAATCGGGGGATGTCCTCCCGTGCGCAGATTATTCCGCCAGCGCCGTCTCGAATGCCCAGTCCAGCCAGGGCGTCAGCGCCTCGACATCGGCCGTCTCGACCGTGCAGCCGCACCATATCCGCAGGCCCGCCGGCGCATTGCGATGGCTTTCGACGTCGAAGGCCGCGCCCTCGGCCTCCAGCAGCGCCTTGATCTTCAGCACCAGCGCATGCCGCGCCGACGCATCCATCGCCGCGACCCGTTCGTCCACGATCTTCAGGCACACCGACGTCGTCGATCGCGTCGCCGGATCCTCAGCCAAGTAATCGACCCAGGCCGTCCGCTGCACCCACGCGTCCAGCGCCGCCGCATTCGCCTCGGTCCGCGCCATCAGCGTCTCCAGACCACCGATCGACAGGCCCCACTCCACCGCATCAATCCAGTCTTCCAGCGTCCAGACGGAAAAGGTGTTGATCATCGACCCTGACGCCAGCGCCCGGTCGAAGCCTTTGTCATTGCGCAACCTCAGCACCTTCGGTACCGCCCGCGGCGGTGCATAGCGGTCCAGCCGCTCCACTGCCCGCGGCGACATCGCCGCCACGCCCAGGCCGGCCTCACCGCCCAGCGCCTTCTGGAAACTGAAGGTCACGACATCCAGCTTTGTCCACGGCAGAGCCATCGCAAACGCGGCGGACGTCGCATCACAGATCACCAGACCTTCGCGGTCGTCTGCGATCCAGTCCGCATTGGGGGCCTTCACGCCCGCCGTCGTCCCGTTCCACGGAAAGACCAGATCCTTGGCCGGATCGATGCCCGACACATCCGGCCACCGCCCCCACGGGGCCTCGATCACCTCGGGCTCCAGCTTCAGGTGATCGCGGATGTCGGTGGCCCAGACCTGACCAAAATTCTCGAACGCCAGCACCTGCACCGGCCGCTCGCCCAGCATGGACCACAGCGCCGCCTCGACCGCGCCCGTGTCCGATCCGGGCAGATAGACCAGCACCCAGTCGTCCGGCACCTGCAGCAGGTCGCGCGTCAGCGTCAGCCCGTACGCAAACCGCGCCACCACCTCTGGCGCGCGGATGCCCCGCCCCAGAAGTTCGTGGTTCAGCGCCTGGCTGGACCAGCCCGGCCGTTTGGCCGTCGGCCCTGCCGAAAACCACGGCCGATCGGGTTTCACATTCGGCTTGTTCGGCATCATTCGCGCCACGGCTTGTAGGGGCCTTTGTCCCGCATCCCCTGCGCCAGGTTGGTCAGGGCGGGGTCCTCTGTCTCGGGCAGCATGATCATCAGCTTGGCCAGCAGATCACCGCGCTTGCCGTCCGCAAACGCGCCCCGCCCTTTCAGACGCAGCACCTTGCCCGAGTTCGAACCCTTGGGAATGGTCATGCTGACCGTGCCTTCCGGCGTCCGCACAGGGATCTTGCCGCCCAGCACTGCGTCATACAGCGTCACCGGCAGGTCCATGGTCAGATCCGCGCCCTCGCGCGTGAACACCGGATGCCGCGCGATCTTCAGCTCGATCAGGGCATCGCCCGCGACACCGCCGCGCCCGGCAGCGCCTTGACCCTTCAGCCGGATCGTCTGGCCGTCCGACGCGCCCTTGGGGATGGCCACGTCCAGCGTACGTCCGTCCGAGAACTGAATACGCCGCGTATTGCCGCTGATCGCGTCTTCCAGGCTGATCTCCAGCGTCGCCCGCACGTCCTGGCCCTTGGGCGCATAGCCGCTGCCGGCTCCGCCCCGGCCTCGACCGGCCCCGCCGCCGAACATGCCGCCGAAGATTTCGTCCAGATCGATATTCTCGAACCCGGCCTGCGCCCCGCCGCCCTGTCCGAAGGGATTGCCGCCGCCGCGTCCGCCCGCTCCGCCAAAGCCTCCGCCCCGGAACTGCTCCCGGCCGTCGGCATCGATCTCGCCCCGGTCGTACTTGGCGCGCTTTTCGGCATCGCCGACCAGGTCGAAGGCGGCCGTGATCCGCTTGAACCGCTCGTCGGCCGCCGTATTGCCGGGGTTCTTGTCGGGGTGCAGTTCCTTGGCCAGCTTGCGGAACGCCTTCTTGATCTCGTCGGCGCTCGCCGTCCGGGAAACACCCAGTTCCTTGTAGGGATCACCCGCCACGCGCTCACTGCTCCATCAGATCGACCGTCCCCTGTCAGTTAGGCCATTCCTGTTGCAGCGCAAAGGGATGGACGCGGAATCTAGCTCAACCCCGCCCGCGCCTCTTCGCCCCAGCCATACCCCTCGCCCCATTGCGCAACGGCCAGCGTGGCGTCCGCGCCGATCCCGCCGGGAAAGTCCGTGGCCAGATCGCCCGCAGCATAGGTCCAGCCCTCGCCTTCCACGACCGCCTCGCGCCGCACGGCCTCGCCCGCCCGCACCCGGACCCGGAACCGCAGCGGATCGGCTCCCGCTGCCTCTCCGTCCCAGCGGTCCCCATCGATCCGCGAGCGAGCGCGCCAGCTAACCTTTCGTCCGCCGGCGTCCGGCACCACCGCCAGATGTACCGGCCTCCACGGCCGCTCATGCAGCCCGGTCAGCGTCTGCGTCACCTCGCTCACACCTATACCACCCGCCGGTCCCCCCAGCGGTCCGGCCCGCCAGATCAGCGGCGATCCCCGCTCTCCACGCGAACACGCCACCCGCACCAGCGCATCGTCCAGCACGACGCAGATCGCACCCGCCGGCGCCCCCGCCTGCATCGCACTCTCGGTCCCCTGCTGTCCGCGCAACAACCCGGTCAGCCGCCACACGCCATCCCCCTCCGGCGTCGCCGCGCGATACTGCATGATCTCCCATCCCGCCGCCGTTTCGACCGCCAGGGCATTGCCCCCCGCCAAGACCGCGCCATCGGACCGGCTCTCTGGGTCTCGCCCCTCCAGACGGACGACCACATCATTCACCGTGTCCCAGCGCCACGGCTGCCCCGGTGCCAGAGCCTCGACCAGCACGCCCACCGTCGCCGACGACCGCGCCTCGCCCCGCGCCGTCAGCGCATCGGCGCTTACCCCCGCAAACACCTGCATCGCCTGCCACGGGTCCGCCGCCACAACGGCGAGCGCCCGTCCGTCGTCCTCTGACCCCGGTAGAGGCGGCAGTTCAAGCACCCTCAGGAACGGAGCCCCCACCGTGGACCCCGGCTCGCCCGGCCCCGGCGTCTCATCGTCCTCGCCCGCCGCTACATCGACGACAGGCTCCAGCACCACCGACGGCGTCTCGTCCTGATTAAGCCGCACGACGCGCCAGACCCCCGCCCGCCCCTCGACCTCGACCCGGTCACCCGGTTCCAGCATCATCATCTCCACCGGCCCCAGCGCCACCGTCAGCGACCGCCCGTCCGCGCCCGCCAGCACCCACTCCGCCGCTGCCCGCGCCGTCGTCGCCGTGCACACCGCCGGCAGGTCCAGATCGACACCGTCGGCCTCGCCACCGGACCGCACGACCACCGCCCCGGTCTTATAGTCCGCATTGCCGTCGATGAAGCGCACCCGCGCCGCGCTCGGCCGGGCTTCCAGCCGCCTGTCCGCCCGCACGCTGCCGCCTTCATCCGGCAGGGCCATCGCCGCTTCCGCCAGCATCAGATCGACCGCGCCCTCGCCCAGCACCGCGACCTTCCCGCCCCGCTCCGCCGCGGTCAGACCCAGCCCCGCCAGCAGCGGCTCCAGCGCATCGCGCGTCCGCATCGGCCGGTCGATCACATAGCCCTGCACCTCGCCCGCGACCTGTCCAATCTCGAAATCACCCTCATCCAGACCGCCTCGTTTCAGGATCGCCGCAACCAAATCTCGCGTCTCGCCCGACAGCCGTCCGTTCAGCCAGTGCCCCGTCCGCCAGGCCCCAGCATCGGCCCACACATCATCCCGCCCCGGAAACGCCGGATAGGGCCGCGCATCCCAGCACCAGGCATCCGCCCCCTCGACCATCCGCCCGGCATACAGCGTCGCCGCCGGATTATTCTGAGGCTCCCCATAGTGCGCCAGCACCGCCTCCAGCGCCCGTCGCTGCATTCGGTCGTCCCGCGCCCCGGTCGATCCCGGCGGCAGGGCCGTCTCCGAACTCTTGGGGTCCTGAAACAGGTTCGGCGCATTCGCCCCGCGATCCACCGCCGCACAGCCGAACTCCGTCAGCCGGATCGGCTTCATCCCCGGCACCCAGGCCGTCGGCGTCGCACTGCGCACCCCGCCCGGCCGATCATGGTGCGCGTTCGACCACCAGCCCTTCAGGTCCTTGGGCCGAAACACCCAGTCCTCGCCGTGCGCCGTGTCGATGATCGGGGTCCGCTCCTGCGCCGCGCGATCCGCGTCCGAGGCATAGTACCAGTCGAACCCCTCCCCGCCCGCCACCTGCGCCGCCAGATAGTCGGCGTCGTCCGGACCGCCCCAGGTCGCCGCATCCACCCCGCCGTCGCCTTCGCGCCAGTCGCCCAGCGGCGGATACCAGTCGATGCCGACGTAATCGATGTTGGCATCGGCCCACAGCGGATCGAGATGAAACCGCACCTCTCCACCCTTCTGCCGCCCGAAATACTCCGACCAGTCCGCCGCATAGCTGATCGCCACATCCGGCCCGACCACCGCCCGGCACTCTGCCGCCAGCGTCTTGAACTGCGCCACCGCCGGAAACCCGCCGCCCGCATCCCGCGTCCAGGTCAGCCCGCGCATCTCCGAGCCGATCAGCAGCCCGTCGGCTCCCGTCTCCGCAGCCAGCGCCGCGTAATGCAGCGCCATCCGCCGCAGGCCCCAGCCGTCCGCCGTCCCAAACACCGCCGCCACATCCGCCGCCGCATTGGCTCCGTCGCGTCCGCTCACCCGCCCCCGCCACGGATACCCTTCGCAGTCCATGAAGACGAAGGGATACAGCGTCACCGCCATCCCCCGCGCCTTCAGCGCCGCCACCGCCTGCCGCACGCTCTCGTCCGACGGCGTCCCGCCATAGGCAGGACTGTCGTCTCCTCCCCCTTCTGGGGGAGGGGGACCGCCCCCGCCTTCGGGGGTGGTGGAGGCAGGGGCGCTCGAAATCAGATGCGCACTCCCCCGACCCAGCCCCGCCACCGACCAATCCAGCGGCACCGTCGTCTTGTCCCGCCGCTCTACCCCCGGCTTCACGACACAGTGGCTGGCGCGCACATCCGTCCCGAACCACCCCACCACCAGGCTGACCCGCTTCAGGTTCGGCACCTGCGCCATCAGCTGATCGATCGACACCAGCAGGTCCGCCCGCCCCTCGCCATTATGCAGGTTCTCCGGCGTCGATCGCGTCAGGCCGTCGCGCCGCATCACCACATCGGTCGCCAGCACGAACTCACCGGCCCCGGGGATCAGGCACACCCCCTCCAGCCGATCTTCCAGCCGGGGCTCGGACCCCCGCGCCCGCCGAAACACCTCGAAGCTCAGCTGCGGCACCCGATTGCCGAACGGCCCCAGCGCCAGATCCTCGAACACCACATAGGCACAGCCGCGATAGGCAGGCGCTTCTCCTCCCCCACCGGGGGAGGGGGACCGCGAAGCGGTGGAGGGGGCCTGCCGCATCTCCACCGCCTCGATCAGCGGGTCCGGCACCTGCTCCGCCCCACCGCGATGCACCCGCATCGTCACGCCCGACATATCCATCGGCTGGCCGTCGGCCCAGACGCGTCCGACCCCGTCGATCTCGCCTTCGCACAGCGCCACCGCAAAGCTCAGCGCATAGTCGTATTCCACCGTGCGCGGGCCGCCCTTGCTCGCCGACCGGGTCGTGCGCCCCTCCTGGAACCGCGCGGCCCAGATCACCTGACCCGTTACCCGCGCCCGCCCGAAGACGCAGGCCATTGGCGCGCCCTCCGCCGTCCCCTGCACCCTCAGGGTCTCCAGTCTCGGCCCCCTCTGCCGCGCCGGCTCCAGGCTGGCGATCGCCCGCTGGTCGATGGCCCGCCCCAGGGTCGAGCCGATAAAGGCCCCGATCGGTCCTCCGACCGACTGCCCCACACTGGTCAGGATCACCTGCGCCATTCAGCCCGCTCCGTGATTGTCATATGCCGCCTGCGGCCAGGTGAACGCCGCCGCCAGCCGCTCGCGCCACCAGCGCCCCATCCAGCTCTCGACCACCGCCCGCCCCCAATAGGCATGGATGAACTTCGGCTCGGCCCCGTCTACGGCACTCAGAATCCCGCAGTGTTTCACCGCACACCCCGGTGCCATCCGGAACAGCAGCACATCGCCCGGCCTGGCCCGCGCGACCGGTATCTCCACCAACCATCGCCGCGCCGCCGTCAGCAAGGTCTCCTCGCCCCCGACCTCGGCCCAGTCCGCCCGGTACGACGGCACCGCTTCTGGCTCGCGGCCGATCACCTCGCGCCAGACCCCCCGCACCAGCCCCAGACAGTCCGCCCCGATCCCCTTCACGCTCGCCTGATGCCGATACGGCGTCCCCAGCCAGGCGCGGGCGGCCCGTACCATCTGTTCTCCCTCCCTCTCGAGGGAGGGTGGTCGCGCAGCGACCGGGTGGGAGGGACTCGGCAACACATCCATCACCCTGCCCCTCACCGACGGCTCCCCCCGTCGTTGCGCCCACCCTCGACCGGCACCGCCGTCAGAAAGTCGTCGCCCGGCACATCCGGAAAGCCCTGAAAGTTCACCCCATTGCCGAACACGCCCACACAGGTCGCAAACTGCTTGTCGCAGGCCCGCCCCGGAAACGATGCCGTGTCCACCCGGCACCGCCCGTCCCCCAGCACAGCATCGCACTCGCGCCCATAGGTCCGCCCCACCACCCGCTCCAGCGCTGCCATCGGCCCGGCCAGCTCGGCGACAAAACTCCCCCCCTCCCGTCGGATCGACGCCAGCGTCCCGGCCCACAACCGCACCCGCAGCTCTGGCCGGGCCCAGTCCACACGCCACAGCTCGACCGCCGCAACGTCGAACAGGCCCGCCTCGACATCCGCATCGCTGATCGTGTCGTCATCCAGCCCGCCCGCCACCGACGCCGCGCCTGCACCCAGCCCGACCTCGCTCTGCGCCACCCCGGCGGTCCAGCCGCTGGCCGCCCGGCACACCACGCCCTCGACCTCCAGATCGCGGTCATGATCCGTGAACCCCAGCCTGACGCCATCCGCCCGCGTCAGCAGCCAGGCATGACAAAGCCCCGCCGCCCCGCTCTCGATGCGGTCGGCCATCTCGATTGGTATGTGTCTCATGGACCCGCCCTCAGACCCGCACTTCGATCAGCGGCACCGCCGTCATCCGCCCGGCGTCGAAACTCTCCAGCGTGACCTCGATCCGGTCCGCATCGAACCGCACCGGCACGTCGAACTCGTACCCGGCCGTCACCACCGCCCCTATCGGTGGCGCAACCGCCAGCGTCACCTCACCCGTCGCCGAATCGACCGCGAACCCGCCGGCATCCAGCTCCGCTCCCGCCACCGCCACCCGCACCGTCCCCGCCACCGGCTTGCGCACGCGCCGCTCCAGCGCGTCCTCACCTTCGCCATATCGCTTGACCAGGTCGAACCGCGTCCGCCCCCCGTCCCCGGTCCCGAGCACCTGATCGGCGGCCGACACCACCGCCCCCGGCGCGCATGACTTGAAGTCCGCGAAATCCCGGAACCGGAACCCGTACAGCCGCCCCCGCCGCGCCTCGAAAAACTCCGTCAGCGCCGCCATGTCGTCCAGTGACCTCAGGTTCGCCCCGATCAGATACCGCCTGCGCCCCTGCGCCCACGGCGTCGACCGCCGCTCATAACCGGACGCCAGCGTCACGATCTCGGTGCGCCGCTCCACCCCGCCCGTCGACCCGAAGGCCAGCCGTGCAGGCAACCTCACCTCATGAAAACTCATAGAATTATCCTGTCTGTGGTTGTCGCCTGCGCGCGTTTCCGCCAAAGCTGTGGCGACAGACCGTGGGTCGGCCGGGGGGCATCTGTGCGGGGCGAAATTCTTCAGTTCGACGAGGCCTCGGGCGAGGGCCTGATCAGCGGCGACGACGGCCAACGCTATCGCCTGTCCTTCCGCGACCTGATCCGTCCGGCCCGCCTGTTCGCAGGCCAGTCGGTCGACTTCCTGCCCCGCGATGGCATCGCCACCGATGTGGTCGTTCTCCAGACGTCGCCCTCGTCGTCCGCCTTCGCTTCACCGCGCACCAGCCGCCAGGGACCGGCGGACCTCAGCCCGTGGGGCTATTTCACCAAATGCCTGCGCCTCTATGTCGATGGCAACGGCAGGGCACGCCGCTCGGAATACTGGTGGTTCACCCTCTTCTACTGGATATTCCTGCTGATCCCTCTGGTCCCCGCTGCTGTCCTTCTGGGCATAGGCGAGGACACCTACAATGACGCTCTGATCGCCTTCGGAGGTCTGTTCACCATCCTGACCGGCATTGTCTGGCTGGGTCTCTTCCTGCCCAATGTCTGCGTCATGATCCGCCGCTTCCACGATGTCGGCCTGACCGGCTGGCTCGTCCTGCTGGGTGTCATTCCCTACATCGGCGGCCTGATCACCTTCATCATCACCCTGTTGCCGTCCCAGAATTACCGGAACGTCCACGGGCCTGTCCCCGGCGGCCACAGCCGCGAAACCGCCGAAGTCTTCGGCTGACTTTATCACAAAGGACCACACCATGCGCGGCGAAGTCATCAGCGTTGACAGCTTCTCGGGCGACGGCCTGATCACCGGCGAAGACGGCGGTCGCTACACCTTCGCCGCCTCCAGCACGCGCGCCGCGCTGCGCATTGGCGACAAGGTCGATTTCGTCGGCACCGACGGCGTCGCCACCGACATCATCGCCTTGTCCAGCCAGCCCTCGGCGGCCGCCGCCGGTGGCCTTGGCTACGCCCAGCCGCGCAGCGGCACCGGGGCCTATGACTTTGCCTGGGCCATGTTCCAGTTCGAGGGTCGCCTGCGCCGCTCCCACTTCTGGATCAGCTGGGGCATCCTGTTCGCCGCTGGCTTCGTGCTAGGACTGATCCCGATCATCGGCAGCATCATCGGCATCGCCCTTATCTATCCGCAGATCGCAGTGCAGGTGAAACGCCTGCACGACATGGGCCGCACCGGCTGGTGGGTCATTGCACCCTTCGTCGCAAACCTTGCCTTGATGGTTGTCTTCTTCATCACGATGTTCGGCAACTTCGCCATGAACGCTCAGGCGCTCGAGAACGAAGACCCTGCCGCCATGATGGCCGTGTTCGGCTCCATGGGCGGCATCGTCCTGTTGTTCCTGGTCATCAACCTGGGCTGGCTGCTCTGGATCGGCATCGTCGACAGCCAGCCGGGCCGCAACAAATACGGCCCCAACCCCAAGAACCCGGTCGACGACACCGCCAACACCTTCGCCTGATCCATTCTTGCGTTAGAGCCGTCGCGCGCCCAGCGCGACGGCCCTGGCCAGCATCTGGGCGATCTGGGCCTCGGATCTCAACAGCCCCTGCGCCCCGCCGTCCACCCGCATGTTGACGGTGACTCCCGCGCCGCCCACCGCCTCGATCGTCCCCGCGCCCGCAGGTCGAAACACCTCCGGCCCGCGCTCCCCGACCAGATAGGCCCCGCCGCCCAGCACCGTGCCGCCATCTGCCCGCGCGCCGCCGAACACCGCCCCGACCGCCTGGGCGATCGCCTCGCCCAGTCCGCCGCCGCGTCCACCGCCCGCCGCGGCATTCACCGCCGCCAGCACCAATCTTGCCAGTTCGGCCAAGGTGATCTCCCCGTCCGCCGCTGCTCGCGCCAAGGACCGTGTCAGACTGTCCCCCGCCCGCCCGAAGGCGTCTTCGATCGAGGCCGCCGCCCGCTCCGCCGGCTCCCTCAACGCCTCCAGCGCCGCCTGCGCCTCCGCCGCCTTGCGCGGCACGGCATCCAGGCCATTGGGTTCGAATGTATCGGTCATGGTCTCATCCTTCTCCCTCCCCCTCGGGGGAGGGTGGTCGCGCAGCGACCGGGTGGGGAGGGCTAAGGCAACCCCGCCGCTAGTCCGGCCACCGCTCCGCCATCTGTTCCAACACCCCGCGCCCCATCGGCGACACCGCCTCCGGCCGCGCCGTCAGCATCCGCCATTCCCTCAGCGACAACTGCCAGAACGCTTGCGGCCCCACGCCGAACCCCGCCGCCATCCGCATCATCTCCGGCCAGGGCGTCTGCTCCTCCCCCCTCGGGGGAGGGGGACCATCCGAAGGATGGTGGAGGGGGCTGCCAGCCATCGCACTCATGCCACCGCCGCAAACGCCCGCGCCACGGCCTCCGCCGCCTCGCGCGGATCGACCGCCGCATCCGCCAGCCCTTGCGCCAACTCCCGCTCGCCCCCGCCGCGCAGCAACGCCGCCAGCACCACCAGCAGATCCCCCGCCGACAGCGCCCGCATCCGCTCGGCCAGCGCCGCCAGCCCGCTCACCTGCAGGCCCGTCTCGATCTCCGCCAGCGCCCCCAGCGTCAGGCACAGCCTGCGCGCCTCGCCCGCCAGCACCACCGACACCTCGCCGCGCACACCATTCACCCCGCTCACAGGCTGGAGAACCCGATCTCGCCCGCGCTGGCCAGGCTGATCGCGAACGTCGCCTCGCCCTCGTGCTCGCCCGCATATTCCAGCGCAGAGACCAGGAACGGCCCCTCCAGCTGGCCGAAGTCCGGCACGATCAGCCGCCACCTCTTCGCCTCCTGCGCAAAGAAGGCCTCGCGGATCAGGGCGTCGGACGCCGCATCACGGAATATCCCCTGCCCCGCCAC
>NZ_JAEMRO010000042.1 GCF_016463295.1 Brevundimonas sp. | reverse complement strand
GCCCATTGACCCGCGCGCGATAGGGTCGGTCCATGACGCGCTTCATGACGCTGGATTTTGCCGACGGCGACCGTTCCGTCCTGCTGGGGCGGGTCACCGAGATGGCGCGTGGGCCCTATGTCTATGTCGTCACGCCCAATGTGGATCACGTCATCAAGCTGATGGACGGCCGCGTGGGGGCCGACGTCTATCAGGGCGCGGACCTGAAGATCTGCGACAGTCGCATCCTCAGCCATCTGGCCTGGCTGAAGGGCAAGCGACTGTCGGTCTATCCGGGCTCGGATATGACGGCGGACCTGCTTGGGTCAGCGGCCGCCCGTGAGCTGACCATCGCGCTCTTCGGCCCGGATCGGGTGGCGTTCGACGATCTGGTCGCGCGCTATCCGCAGGCCCCGCTGGTGTTTCTGGATGCCCCCATGCTGGTTCCCGACACGCCCGCATGGGACGCCGCCGTGCGCGCCGCCGCCGAGGCCGAATGGGACGTGCTCCTGGCCTGCGTCTCCTTCCCCAAACAGGAACGGTTCGCCCATGCCCTGCGTCTGGCGGGGCGACAGCATGGCGTCACCCTGTGCGTGGGGGCTTCGGTGGACTTCCTGACCGGGCGTCAGCAGCGGGCTCCGGAGGTGTTCCAGCGCCTGTCGCTGGAATGGCTGCACCGGTTGGTGAGCCAACCCCGCCGCATGTTCCGCCGCTACGTCATTGAGGGCCCGGCGATCCTGGGCTGGTTCGTGAAGACGGAGGTGTTCACGCACATTTCTCCCCCCTTGGGGGAGGGGGACCGCGCGTAGCGCGGTGGAGGGGGCTCAACGGCCAGCAGTTCGCCTGACATGGCTCAAAACCGCATCCATGTCGGCCAGCACATCTCGAGCGGGGATGCGAAGCACGCGAAGGCCTTGCGCCTCAAGCCATGCTGTTCGCCGTTCGTCATGAACCATGCGGTCTGACTCGCTGTGGCGCTCGCCATCGATTTCGACGGCCAGTCGCGCATCGTCACAATAGAAATCCAGGATGTAGGGGCCGACGGGATGCTGGCGGCGAAAGCGCAGACCCGCAAGCCGACGACCGCGAAGGGCTGTCCACATCAGGATTTCAGGCAGCGTCATCTTGCGGCGAAGTTCGCGCGCGCGTTTGACGGTCTGGCGCGGGGCGTCCATCGGTACAGCCTATCGTAGAAAGCGCGGCTGCGGCAGGCCCCCTCCACCGCCGTTCCGGCGGTCCCCCTCCCCCAAGGGGGGAGGAATGATTAAGCCACGATCTGTTCTGCCTGCTTCAGGTCCACGCTCACCAGTTGGCTGACCCCCCGCTCAGGCATGGTGACCCCATACAACCGGTCCATTCGGCTCATGGTCACCGGATTGTGGGTGATGACGATGAAGCGGGTGTCGGTGCGGTTGCGCATCTCGTTCAGCATGCGGCAGAAGCGGTCGACGTTGGCGTCGTCCAGCGGCGCATCGACCTCGTCCAGCACGCAAACCGGCGCTGGATTGGCCAGGAAGACGGCGAAGATCAGGGCCGCGGCCGTCAGGGCTTGCTCGCCGCCGCTCATCAGGCTCATGACCGACAGCCGCTTGCCGGGCGGGCAGGCGTAGATTTCCAGACCGGCCTCCAGCGGATCGTCGCTCTCGACCAGCTTCAGCTCGGCCTGGCCGCCGTCGAACAGGGTCTCGAACAGGGCCTTGAAGTTGTTATTGATGACGTCGAAGGCGGCGACCAGACGTTCGCGCCCCTCGGCATTCAGCTCGTCGATGCCGTCGCGCAGCCTGGCGATCGCACTGGTCAGGTCGGAGCGTTCGACCTTCATGGTCTGAAGCCGGTCGCCATACTCCGTCGCCTCGTCCTCGGCGCGCAGATTGACGGCCCCCAAGGCCTCGCGCTCGCGCTCCAGCCCATAGAGCAGGCTCTCGGCCCCGGCCGCATCGGGCGGGCGGGCGATGGCGTCGTCGGTCAGCTTCTGGCCCAGCTCCTCGGGCGACATCTGTGCGGTCTCGCGCAGGTTCGCCTCGGTCTCGGCCAGCTTGTCGGCGGCCGCCTCGGCGCGGGCGGACAGGCCGGCGCGCGCTTCCCGGGCAGAGGAGGCAGCGGCATCGGCGGCGCGGCTGGCGCGGTCGGCCTCGCCGGCTTCGGCCTCGCCCACCGCCAGGGCGTCGGCGGCGGCACGGCGGCGGGTCTCGGCCGTGGTCAGGGTGTCCAGCAGGGCGGAGCGTTGCGCCGCCAGCTGTTCGGGGGCATCGGCGGCGGCCTTCAGTCGGGCCGCGACCTTTTCCGCGTCCTTCTCCAGCGCGATGACGCGGGCCCTGGAGTCCGAGGCGCGGCTGGTCCAGCCCTCGCGCTCGCGGGTCAGGCCGTCGCGGCGGGTGGTGCGCCCGGCGATCTCTCTGGCTTCGCTGTCGCGTTCGACGCGCGCATTGGCGGCGGTGGTGCGGGCGGCGTCGGCGGCGCTGCGGGCCATCGCCAGTTCGGCTCGCAGGCCCTCCAGCGTCTCGGAAGGCGCATCCCCCCCTTGCGCTTCGGCCAGGGCGGCGACGGCCGCCTCGTGTTCGGTGGCCAAGCGCGCGAGGGTGTCGTCCAGCGCCTGGGCGCGGGCCTCCTTGCGGGCCTGTTCGCGGCCAAGGGCCTCCACGCGGTCGCGGGCTGTGGTGACAGTCTTGTCCAGGGCGAAGGGCGCGGCACGGGCGGTCTTCACCGCTTCCTCGGCGGCGCGGAAGGCCTGGGTCGCGGCCTTCATAGTGGCCTGGGCCGCGTCCATCGCAGGCTTGCCGGTGTCGATCTCGGCTTCCAGCTCGGCCAGCCGCGTGCGCTGGGCCACGCGGACGGCGGCAGGGCGCGGGGCCTCGGCCCGCTGGACGAAGCCGTCCCAGCGATAGAGGTCGCCCTCGCGCGTCACCAGCCGGGCTCCGGGGGGCAGGTCGCGGGCCAGGGCGGGGGCAGCGGCGCGCTCCGCGACGCCGCAGAAGGCCAGCCGGGCGGCCAGGGCGGGCGGCGCGTTCAAATGATCGGCCAGAGGCACCACGCCCGACGGCCATGTCACAGACGAGACCTCGGCCCCGGCCCAGTGGGTCGCCGCGCGGGCATCCAGTGCGGCATCCAGATCGTCGCCCAGAGCTGCGGCCAGCGCGGCCTCATAGCCCTTGTCGGCGCGGACCTGATCCAGGGCAGGCGGATGATCCCGTCTGCCTTGCGTCAGCAGTTGGGCCAGCCCGCGCGCCTCGGTCTGCAATCGGCCCAGTCGGTCCTCGGCGGCGCGGACGGCGGTGCGGGCCTCGGCCTCTGCGCGGGCGCGGTCGCCGCGCTCGGCTTCGGCGATTTCGACGGCGGCGCGGGCGGCTGCCAGATCGGCCTGGGCCTTGGCGAGTTCGACCGCGGCGGCCTCGATCTGCGGCGTCTCCAGCGGACCTAGCGCGTCGCGCTCGGCCCTGGCCGAGGTCAGCTGCGCCTCCGCCCTCGCCACGCGGGCCTGGGCATCGCGCTTGCGGGCGTTCTCGGCGTTCAGCCGGGCCTCGACCGAGGCGACGGCCCCGGCGACGCGCTCGACCTCGGCATCGGCGGCGCGGCGGGCATCCTCGGCGGTGGCGAGGGCGGCCTCCAGTTCCGGGCCGCGCGCCGGGGCGGCGGCGATCTCGGCCTCGACGGCTGCGAGGGCTTCGGCGATGCGGCTCAGCTCGGCGGCGGCGTCGTCGGCCATGCCGCCTTCGCGTTCGATGTCGGCGGCGATGCGCGTGGTCTCGGCCTGGAGCCGCTCGACCTCGGCCCGTGCCGCCTGTTCGGCCATGTCCAGCCGGTCGCGTTCCAGGCTAGCGCGGTGCAGCAGGGCGGCGGCGACGGCATCTTCTTCCCGCGCCGGCTTCAGTGCCTCCTGGGCTTTCAAGGCGGCGGTCTGGGCGGCGGCGGCGGCGCTGGTGGCTGCGGCGACGGCGCGGTCCGCCTCGGCCAGTTCGGCGGTGGTCCCTTCGGCGGCCAGGCGCGCATCATTCCAGCGCACGAACAGCAGGGCGGCCTGCAGGGCGCGGATTTCGGCGCTGATCTTCTTGTAGCGTTCGGCCTGACGCGCCTCGCGCTTCAGCCGGTTCAGGGCGGTTTCCAGCTCGCGCCCGATATCGTCCAGCCGCTCCAGATTGGCCTCGGCCGCCTTCAGCCGCAGCTCGGCCTCATGGCGGCGGGTATGCAGGCCGGCGACGCCGCCTGCTTCTTCCAGGATACGCCTGCGATTCTGGGGCTTGGCGGCGATCAGTTCGCTGATCTGGCCCTGACGCACGAGGGCCGGGCTGTTGGCTCCGGTCGAGGCGTCGGCGAACAGTAGCTGGACGTCACGCGCCCGCACTTCCTTGCCATTGATGCGATAGGTCGAGCCCTGGCCCCGGTCGATGCGGCGCGACACCTCCAGCATGGGGGCGTCGGTAAAGGGCTGGGGCGCCCGACGCTGGGCGTTGTCGATGGTCAGCTGGACTTCGGCATGGTTGCGCGGCGGGCGGTCGGCGGCCCCGGCGAAGATGACGTCGTCCATCCCCTGGCCGCGCATGGCCTTGGCCGAGTTCGCGCCCATGACCCAGCGCATGGACTCAAGGACGTTGGACTTGCCGCAGCCGTTGGGCCCGACGATGCCGGTCAGGCCGGGTTCGATATGCACTTCCGCCGGGTCCACGAAGGACTTGAAGCCCACCAGGCGGAGACGCTGGAACTGCATCGGCTAGGGCGTCAGCCCCCCGCCCCGGCGGCGCGGATGGCGGCCTCCAGCCCGGCCAGGCTGCGGTCGGTCGCGGGCTTGCCGTTGACGAAGAAGCTGGGAGTGGAGTTCACACCCGCCGCGACGGCACCCTGGATGTCGGCGTTGATGGCCGCCTGGGTTTCGGCGCTTGCGGCGCAGGTCTGGATCTGGTCGCGCGTGCGACCGCTGGCGGCGATGGCGGGGGCGTACCAGTCCTGGAGCAGGCCCCCTTCCAGCACCGCCCGCTGATTGTGCATCAGAACGCTGGCGACATCGAAGAACTTCTCGGGCACTGCGCATCGCGCAAGGGCTGCGCCGGAGAGGGACATCTGCTCCGGCTGGGTCGGCAGGTTGCGGAAGACGTAGCGGACCTGACCGGTGTCGACGAAGCGGGCCTTGAAGGCCGGATAGACGTCGTTGTGCCAGGCCGCGCAGTGGTTGCAGGAGAAGGAGGCGTATTCGATGACCGTCACCGGCGCATCCGCCCGGCCCAGGACGCGATCCTGGGCCGTGACGGCGGGCAGCTGGGCGAGGGCGGGGGCCGCCGCCGACCAGATCAGGGCGGCGGCCATTGCGCCGAGGGTGCGCCGGTTCAGGGTCATGTCCTACTTGGCCAGTTCGGCGTCGATGGCCTTGGACAGGTCGGCCATGGAGGTGCCGCTTTGCGAGCCGGGGGTTTCAACCTTGACACCGTTCACGAGGAAGGTCGGGGTGCCGATCACGCCGGCCTGCTGAGCGGCGCGGGCGCGCTCGTCGACGGCGGCCTGGGCTTCGGGGTCCTTGATGCAGGTTTCGATCTGGCTGTTGCTCAGGCCTACGCCATTGCCGACGCGGAACAGGACGGCGCGGGCAGCGCTGGTATCGCCGCCGGCGAACATCTCATCCTGGCTGGACAACAGTTCGTGCACGACGTCGAAATATTTGTCGGGCCCGGCGCAGCGGGCGATCATGAAGCCGGCGGCGGCGACATTGGCGGGCGGGGTCGGGATTTCGCGGAAGACGAACCGCACCTTGTTGTTGTCGACATAGGCGGTCTTGAAGGCATCCCAGTTCTGTTCATGCCAGGCGGCGCAGACGTGGCAGGTGACCGAGGCGTATTCGATGACCGTGACCTTGGCCCCTTCGGGTGCACCAAGGGCCATGTCGCCCTCGGCGGCCGCGCCCGCTCCGCCACCACCGCAACCCGTCAGGGCGGCCATACCGGCCAGGGCGGCTGCGGTCATGGCCGCGCGGCGGCTCATCTGGGCGTACTTCGATTTGAAGGTCATGGCGTCGTCCTCACGGCTGGGGGATTTGTCTGCATCGCGCGATTCCCCGAACGCGCGCATGTCGTGCACCTTCGAGAACAGAAGCGGCGAAGTTTTGTCAACCGCCGGCACCGTCACGGTCGCTCAGGACCGCGCGCCCCAGTCGCTCCAGCGAGCCCTTCAGGCCGTCAGGCGCGGCGGCGACGGAGGCGCGGAGCTCGGCCTCCTGATGGGCGGGCAGGGGCGGCGGGGCGGTCCGGCGTTTCGGTTGAGCTTGGCTGTCTTCCAGCGGCTTGACCGGCCCTTGGGCGATGCGCAGCTTGTCCACCGTCCCGGCCCCCAGGAAGAGGTTCACCCGTTGCAATATGTCCTCGGACTGGTGCTGGACCAGCAGGGCGGCGGCCCCGACGACGCGTAGCTCCAGCGTGCCCGCCGCGCCGCCGCGCCCCTTGGTCAGTTTCTGTGGACGGCTGACGCGGGCCAGGCGCTCACCGACGATCTCGCGCCAGCGGGCCTCCAATGCACCGGGGCCGCGTCCGAACTGGCCGTCCAGCTCCTTGATCAGCTTTTGCAGCGCGCGCCCGGCCCGAGGCGCAGGCCGGGGCAAGGGTCGCGTGCGACGGCGCGACAGGATTTCGCGGGCCTCTTCGTCGGTGGGCAGCGTGCGGCGCATTTCCGGTCTATAGCCCAGGGAATGGACGCCGTCCCGCCCTCAGACAAATCTGCACCGGAGGTGGCCCGCATCCGCGCCGCCCTGCTGGACTGGTATGCGGTTCATGCGCGGACGCTGGTCTGGCGCGCGCCGCCGGGGTCGCACGACCGCCCCGATCCTTACCGCGTCTGGCTGTCCGAAGTGATGCTGCAACAGACGACCACGCCGCATGCCACCCCCTATTTTCTGGCCTTCACCGCGCGCTGGCCAACGGTGGAGGCTCTGGCGGCGGCAGGGGACAGCGACGTCATGGCTGCCTGGGCAGGGCTGGGATACTATGCCCGCGCGCGAAACCTGCTGGCCTGCGCGCGCGCTGTGGCCCGCGACCATGACGGCGTCTTTCCGGGCACCGAGGCGGAGCTGCTGAAACTCCCCGGCGTCGGGGCCTATACCGCCGCCGCCGTTGCCGCCATCGCCTTCGAACAACCCGCCAATGTCGTGGACGGTAACGTCGAGCGGGTCATGAGCCGGCTGTTCGCGGTCGAGGCGCCGCTGCCTGCCGCCCGGCCGCATTTGAAGGCGCTGGCCGCCCGTTTCGTGCTTGGCGATCAGCCGGGGGCCGAGCATGCGGACTGGCCCCAGGCGCTGATGGACCTCGGTGCCACGATATGCCGTCCGAAGTCGCCGCTGTGCGAGCAGTGCCCCGTCGCCTTCGGCTGTGCCGCCCTGGCGACCGGCGAGCCGGGACGCTATCCGCTGAAGTCGAAGAAGGCCGAGCGACCGCATCGCCGCGGCATCGCCTGGGTGTTGCGCGATGAGCAGGGGCGTGTCGCCCTGGTGCGGCGTCCGGACAAGGGTCTGCTGGGCGGCATGCTGGGTCTGCCGACGTCCCACTGGTCCGACGCTCCCGACGCCACGCCCCCCGTCGCCGCAGACTGGCAGGACGCCGGATCGATCGACCATATCTTCACCCATTTCAGTCTGACGCTGACGGTGAGGGTGGCGACCGGAACGGGTGATTTCCTCTGGACGGATGAAACCCAGGCCCTGGCCGACCTGCCGACCGTTTTCCGCAAAGCCTTGGAGCGCGCGCTGGCCTAGCCGATGGTTCGCACCGCGACCTGACCCGCCTTGTGCCGGGGCACCACCACGGTGTGCAGGCCCAGCTGCTGGAACGACAGGTCCAGGGTGGCGTCGCCGACCTTCAGGTCCGTGACGTTCAGCCGCTCGATGCCGACGGGCAGGACCGGGCTGTCGATCTCGACCGTCCCCGCCACCGCATCAATTCGAACGCCCAGCGCAGACTGCAGCATCAGAAAGACCGAGCCGGCGGCCCAGGCCTGGGGCAGGCAGGCGACCGGATAGGCGATCGGGGCTTCGCCCGCTGTGCGCTCGAAGCCGCAGAACAGTTCGGGCAGGCGCAGGTTGAAGCTGGCCGCCGCCTCATAGATTTCGCTGAGCAGCAGGGCCACGGCGCGTCGTTCGCCGTAGCGGGCCATGCCGGCCGCAGCCATGGCCGTGTCGTGCGGCCAGACAGAGCCGTTGTGATAGCTCAGCGGATTGAACCGCGCCTGTCCCCGCGCCAGCGTCCGCACGCCCCAGCCGGAGCGGAAGTCGGCCCCCAGCATGCGCTTGGCCACCTTCAACGCTCGCTCGCGCGAGGGCAGGCCGGTGAACAGCAGATGCCCGGCATTGGAGCCGATGGACCGCACGGCCTCGCCGTCGCCGTCCAGGGCGATGGCATAGAAGCCCTGATCCTCCATCCAGAACCGGTCTTCAACCTGGGTGCGGACCCGCTCGGCCCGATCTGACCACTGCTGCGGGTCCGGCTCGCCCAGAGCCTTCGCCAGTTCCGCCATCGCCTGCCAGGCGGCGAAGGCATAACCCTGGACCTCCAGCAGGGCGATCGGCCCTTTCGGGAAGCGGCCGTCGGTGTGGAAGATAGAGTCTTCGCTGTCCTTCCAGCCCTGGTTGGACAGTCCGGTGTCGGCCCCGCGCTGATAGCTGATCAGGCCGTCGCCGCGCACGTCGCCTTCCTTGGTCATCCACCCTGTGGCCGCGATCAGATGGGGCCACAGGGTGCGGATCGTCTCGAAATCCCCGGTCCGCTTTGCATAGGCCCCGGCCAGGGCGACGAACAGGCAGGTGGTGTCGACCCCGCCGTAATAGAGGCCGAACGGCACCTCACCCAGGGCGCTCATCTCGCCGCCGCGCGTCTCATGCATGATCTTGCCAGGCGCACTGTCCTGAAACGCAGAGGTCTCGGTGGCCTGACGTTTCGCCAGATAGGTCAGTACGCCCTTGGCCAGAGACGGGTCCAGCCACAGCATCTGCCAGGCCGTGATGATGCCGTCGCGTCCGAACGGCGTCGAGAACCACGGCACGCCGGCGTAAGGGTAGGGGCCGGTCGGCAGGTCGGTGGTCAGCAGGGCGACATCCGCCCGGCTCTGGTCCAGCCAGTCGTTGAAACGCGGACTGCGCGGGCCGCGTACCGAGGCCCCTCGTCTGCGTCGCTGCCGCATCGCCAGACGTGCCTGGACGGCGCTCAGCCGGAAGCGCGACTCGTCGGGAGCCTCGCAGGTATCCGGGCCGCATTCGACATAGAGGTCCTGATGGCGGCCCTTGGGCAGGCTGAACATGAACTCAGCCCGGCCTGCGCTCAGACGTGCCGGCGGTTCGGAAAAGGCCAGGCAGCTCATCCGCTCGACGTCGTCCAGACCGCGATAGCGGAAGGTCACGCGCCGCCCGTCATGCGTTGGCGGCGACAGCATGCCTGTCTTCAGCCGGGGCGTGCCGCGCACCTGGAAAATGTCCGCGAAATCGGCCCCGAACTCATAGGCCAGGGGCAGCAGCACATCCTCCATGCCGTGGTTGGACACCCGCACACGCTCGAACAGCCGCCGGTCCCAGACGAAGCGCCGCCGCTCGATATGCAGCACGCCGGCCGGTGCCGAGCGGCCGCCCATCGGCGGTAGGGGCCGGTTGGTCGAATGGCAGGTGAAGAAGACATTGTCCTGGCTGACGCCCGAGCTCAGCCGCGACGGCCGCGCCCCGCCGACCGTCATGACCAGCCGTGACAGCAGGCGGGTGTCATTGTCGAACAGGCCATCGGCCCCGCCCGCCATATCGCCCCAGCCGTCGGCCACCAGAAAGGTGTCGGCATCCTTCAACGCCATCAGCCGCTCCAGGCTGTCGGCCTCGCCGGTCCCGCTGTCGGCAGCGGCCAGTTGGGTCGAATAGGCGTCATCCATGCAGGCGGTCTCGCGTTACGTAGAAGGTCCCGCCCATCATAGGCCGGAATGCGCGAGGAAAATGGCCTCCGCCCGGATTATTGCGCGGACTGGGCTCAGGCCTGATTGGCCACAAAGCTGCGCGGTTCAATCAGGGGGTGCACCGCCATGATCGAATCCCGAACCGACATCGGGGCATAGGGCCGGCGCGCCAGCAGGTCGCCGTAGACGTCCAGATAGCGCCGCGCCATGGCCGTGGACGAGAAGCGCAGGTCGAACCGCGCCCGGATCGCATCGCGGTCCAGCAGATGCGCCCGGCCCGCCGCCGCCACAGCCTGCTCCAGCGTATCGACCAGGAAGCCCGTCTCGTCATCCTCGATGATCTCGGTGGTCGAGCCGCAACGGAAGGCCACGACCGGCGTGCCGCACGCCATCGCCTCGATCATCACCAGGCCGAACGGCTCGGGCCAGTCAATCGGGAACAGCAGGGCCTCTGCCCCGCCGAGGAAGGCGGACTTCTGATGGTCGCCGATCTCGCCAATGAACTCGATCAGGGGATTGCCCTCGACCATGGGCTTGATGACCGTCTCCCAATAGACCTTGTCCGCCGCATCGACCTTGGCCGCCATCTTCAGCGGCTTGTTCAGGGCGGTGGCGATCTGGATGGCGCGGTCCGGGCGCTTCTCGGGCGAGATGCGGCCCAGGAAAGCCAGATAGCCCTGAGATGTGGCCGAGGCCTGATAGATGTCGCCGGGCATGCCGTGATGCACCGTGGCCTTCCAGTTGGCGAAGGGCAGGGGGCGACGCTGGTCGTCCGAGATCGACACCAGGCCGAACTGCGACCAGCGTTCATAGACGCCGCCGATGTCCTTCATGTCCAGCCGCCCGTGCAGGGTGGTCAGGGTCTTGTCCGCCACCGCCTCGAACATCGGGAACTGGATCATGTCGGTGTGGAAATGGATGACGTCGAACTCGTCCACCCGCTTCAGCACTTCGTGCAGCATGACCATGTGAGAGGCCAGGTCGGACTTCAGCGGGGCGGGGTCCAGGCGGATCGCCTGATCGCGGACGGGGACCAGACGGGCGCGCGTCTCGGCATCGGCACTGGCGAACAGGGTGACGTCGTGGCCCAGATCGACCAGGGCGTCCGTCAAATGCGCGACCACCCGTTCGGTGCCGCCATACAGCTTGGGCGGCACGGCTTCATACAGGGGCGTGACCTGAGCGATTTTCATGGCGTGGGGCTCCGGGCATCCTTCACCTGGATACCGAACTGCCAAACCATCTCGCACTCGCGAAGTTCCGCGAACACAGCTTTTTATTCTTTTATCCCGGTGACTTAGCCGTATACCTATGTCGGGAACCGGTCATTGCATTCCGGCGCGGACCTCGGCCCTCAGGGTGTCGATGGACCTAAGTCCCTGATCCGTCTTGAAACGCCAGTAGGTCCAGCCGTTGCAGGCGGGGGCATTCTCGAACAGGGCCCCCAGTTTGTGGATCGACCCCGAAAGATCGCCGGACACCAGCGAGCCGTCGGCCCGCACCCGCGCCTCGCGGTCACCCTTGGGGCAGTACAGCCGGTCGCCCGGTTGCAGCAGGCCTGCCTCGACCAGGGCTCCGAACGGCACCTTGGGCTCGTTTCGCTTGGAACCGGTGACGATCAGGTCCTCGGGCCGGGCCGGCATGACGGCGGCGATCCGCTTTTCGGCTACGTCGGCATAGGTCGGATCGCGCTCGATGCCGATGAAATGCCGCCCCAGCCGCTTGGCCGCGGCCCCGGTCGTGCCGGTTCCGAAGAAGGGGTCCAGCACCACGTCGCCGGGACGGGTCGCGGCCAGCAGCACGCGGTGCAGCAGCCCTTCGGGTTTCTGGGTCGGATGGGCCTTCTTGCCGTCGGCGTCCTTGATCCGCTCCTCGCCCGTGCACAGGGCAAAGGTCCAGTCGGACCGCATCTGGGTGTCCTCGTTGAAGGCCTTCAGCGCATCATAGTTGAAGGTATAGCGCTTCTGCTCGCGGCTGCGCGCCGCCCAGATCAGGGTCTCGTGCGCATTTGTGAAGCGCGTGCCCTTGAAGTTCGGCATGGGGTTGGACTTGCGCCAGATGATGTCGTTCAGCACCCAGAACCCGAGGTCCTGGATCGCCGTGCCCAGGCGAAAGACATTGTGATAGCTGCCGATCACCCAGATCGACCCCTCCGGCTTCAGCACCCGGCGGCATTCCTTCAGCCAGTCGCGCGTGAAGGCGTCATAGGCGGCGAAACTGTCGAACTTGTCCCAGTCGTCATCGACCGCATCGACCAGACTGTTGTCCGGCCTCAGCAGATCGCCCCCCAGCTGCAGATTATAGGGCGGGTCGGCGAACACCATGTCGACCGACGCCGTGGGCAGCGACCGCAACACCTCGATACAGTCCCCACGATGGACGATGTCGGTCTTCAGTTCGGACATGGAAACGCGGCCCCGCACAATGAGAGCCCGGATGGTGAATCCTTACGGTTAAGGCGGCGTAACCGGAGGAGGATTTCGGGCGCGATTGTCGGCCAGATGCCCGCTCCGCCGGAACCCGACATATAAATTAACCCACGGCCAAGCTGGGGCTTTGTCGGCTCGGGGGTGTTTCGCTGGCACAATCCCTCCAGTCAGGACATCCCCATGGCCGCTTCCAAGACGCGCTCGCCCGGCAACGGCGGCGAGACCCATCAGACCGCATCCACCCCCGAGACCCGGCTGACCACCAATCACGGCGTGCCCGTCAGCGACAACCAGAACTCGTTGAAAGCAGGTCCGCGCGGTCCGTCGCTGCTGGAAGACTTCGTCCTGCGCGAGAAGATCCAGCATTTCGACCATGAGCGTATCCCCGAGCGGATCGTCCATGCGCGTGGCTCGGCCGCGCACGGCGTCTTCGAACTGACCGAGAGCCTCGAGAAATACACCACCGCCAAGATCCTGACCGAGGTCGGCAAGAAGACCGAACTGTTCACCCGCTTCTCGACCGTCGCTGGTGGTGCGGGCTCGGTCGATACCCCGCGCGACGTGCGCGGCTTTGCCGTCAAAATGTACACGACGGAAGGCAACTGGGACCTGGTCGGCAACAACATCCCGGTCTTCTTCATCCAGGACGCGATCAAATTCCCCGACCTGATCCATGCCGTGAAGATGGAGGCCGACCGCGGTTATCCCCAGGCGGCCAGTGCTCATGACACCTTCTGGGACTTCATCGGCCTGATGCCTGAAAGCACCCACATGATCATGTGGGCCATGTCGGACCGGGCCATTCCGCGATCCCTGCGCATGATCGAGGGCTTTGGCGTCAACACCTTCCGCCTGATCAATGCGGCGGGAGAAGCGACCTTCGTCAAGTTCCACTGGCGGCCCCGTCTGGGTACGCAATCGACCTGCTGGGACGAGGCGGTGAAGATCGCCGGGGCCGATCCCGACTTCCACCGTCGCGATCTGTTCGAGGCCATCGACGCCGGCGACTTCCCCGAATGGGATTTCGGCGTCCAGCTGCTGAGCCAGGCCGAGGCTGACGCCCTGCCGTTCGACATCCTCGACGCGACCAAGCTGATCCCCGAGGAGCTCCACCCGATCCGCGTGGTCGGCAAGATGACCCTCAACCGTAACCCCGACAACTTCTTCGCCGAGACCGAACAGGTCGCCTTCCTGCCAACCAACATCGTGCCCGGCATCGATTTCTCCGAGGACCCGCTGCTGCAGGGCCGACTGTTCTCCTATCAGGACACCCAGCTGTCGCGTCTGGGCACGGTCAACTTCCACCAGCTGCCGATCAATCAGGCCAGGGGCTGCCCGTTCCAGAACCTGCAGCGCGACGGCCAGATGCAGATGGCCGTGCCCAAGGGCCGCGCCAACTATGAGCCCAACAGCCTGGCGGAGGCGGGCGAGGAGGGCGGTCCGCGCGAGGACCCCAAGGGCGGCTTCCGGTCCTTTGCCGCGCCGGTGGAAGACACCAAGGTCCGTCTGCGCGCCGAGACCTTCGCCGACCACTACAGCCAGGCCCGGCTGTTCTTCCGCAGCCAGACCACGCCGGAACAGGCTCACCTGGCCAGTGCCATCGTGTTCGAGCTGTCCAAGCTGAGCCTCGACCACGTCCGCGACCGGGTTCTGGGCAATCTCCAGAATGTCGATACCGACCTGGCTCAGCGGGTTGCCGACGGTCTGGGCGTCGACCTGCCCGCGGCGTCGGAGCCCGCCAGCAAGCCCTATGACATGGACGACAGCCCCGCCCTGCGCATCGTCGGCAAATATCCCGACACCCTGAAGGGCCGGGCCGTCGGCATCCTGGTCAGCGACGGCGCGGATGGCGCCGTCATCGACGCCATCAAGGTGGCCGCCGAAGGGGCAGGGGCCTCCGTCAAGATCGTCGCGCCCAGGATCGGTGGCGTGAAGCTGAAGGGTGGCAAACGCCTCAAGGCCGACGGCCAGCTGGCCGGGACCCCATCGGTCCTGTTCGACGCCGTCGCGATCGTCCTGTCCGAGGCCGGTTGCGCCGAATTGCTGAAGGAGGGTGCCGCCGTCGACTTCGCCAAGGACGCCTTCGGCCACCTGAAGGCCATCGGCTTCACACCGGAAGCCCAAGCCCTGCTCGACAAGGCCGGGGTCGAAACGGACGCGGGCGTGGTCGACGTCTCCAGCGATGCCAAGCCCTGGCTCAAACCCGCCGCCACCCGTCAGTGGGATCGCGAACCCAAGGTGCGTATGCTGGCCTGACGGCGGCCGGGCGCGGGCCGACCCTTGCGAACCGTGCGAAACCTATTCTCACGCTTTGTTACAGTCCGGGCCTCGCCTTCGCGGGCGCTGCGCGGTAATCGGGGCGGCACGGACGCGGATGGTTGAGTCTGCCCGCGCGACCACGGCTTCAGGGACTGACTGATGACTCAATGGGTGTACGGCTTCGGTGGCGGATCCGCCGACGGCGATGCGTCGATGAAGAACCTTCTCGGCGGCAAGGGGGCCAATCTGGCCGAGATGTCGTCCCTGGGTCTGCCCGTGCCACCCGGCTTCACCGTCACGACCGAGGCCTGCGTCCATTATTTCTCCAATGGCCAGGCCTATCCCGCCGACCTGACCGAACAGGTCGCCGCCGGCCTGAAGACCGTCGAGGGCATCGTCGGCAAGACGTTCGGCGATGCGGCCAACCCCCTGCTGGTCTCGGTCCGCTCGGGTGCCCGCGCCTCCATGCCCGGCATGATGGACACCGTCCTGAACCTGGGCCTGAACGATGAAACGGTGGAGGGGCTGGCCGCCCTGTCCGGCGACCGCCGCTTCGCCCTGGACAGCTATCGCCGCTTCATCACCATGTATTCCAATGTGGTCCTGGGCCTCGACCACGACGATTTCGAGGAGGTGCTGGATCACCACAAGGACCGTCTGGGCATCACCATCGACACCGACCTGCGCGCCCAGGACTGGGAAAAGGTCGTGGCCGACTACAAGGATGTGGTCGAGCGTCATCTGGGCCGCCCATTCCCGCAGGATCCGCACGACCAGCTGTGGGGCGCGATCGGCGCGGTCTTCGACAGCTGGATGAACGACCGGGCGAAATTCTATCGCCGCATGCACGACATCCCCGAAAGCTGGGGCACGGCCGTCAACATCCAGTCGATGGTCTTCGGCAATATGGGCCAGACGTCGGCGACCGGCGTGGCCTTCACCCGCAACCCCTCGACGGGAGAAGCGCGCCTGTATGGCGAGTTCCTGATCAATGCCCAGGGCGAGGACGTCGTCGCCGGCATCCGCACGCCCCAGTCCCTGACCAAGGCGGGCCGCGAGGAGATGGGCGAGACGGCCCCCTCGATGGAAGAGGCCATGCCCGAGGTCTTCGGCCAGTTCGTGGACGTCGTCGGACGGCTGGAAACCCACTACCGCGACATGCAGGACATCGAGTTCACGGTCGAACAGGGCCGTCTGTGGATGCTTCAGACCCGCAACGGCAAGCGCACGGCCAAGTCGGCACTGAAGATCGCGGTCGATCTGGCCGCCGAGGGTGTGATCTCTCAGGAAGAGGCGGTCAGCCGCGTCGAGCCCGCAGCGCTGGACCAGCTGCTGCATCCCACGCTCGACCCCAATGCCACCCGCAACGTCGTGGCCTCGGGCCTGCCGGCCTCGCCCGGAGCCGCGACGGGCAAGATCGTTTTCGACGCCGATGAGGCCGAGCGCCTGGCGCAACTGGGCGATGCGGTCATCCTGGTGCGCGAGGAAACATCGCCCGAGGACATCCACGGCATGCATGCCGCCCGCGGCATCGTCACGGCCCGAGGCGGTATGACCAGCCACGCGGCGGTCGTGGCTCGCGGCATGGGCCGCCCCTGCGTCTGCGGCATCAACGCCCTGTCGATCGACGAAAAGGCCGGGACCTTCACCGCTCATGGCCGGACCTTCAAGGCGGGTCAGATCATCACCATCGACGGCTCCAAGGGCGAAGTCCTGGACGGGGCCGTGGCCATGATCGAGCCGGAGCTGACGGGCGATTTCCAGACCCTGATGGCCTGGGCCGACAGCGTGCGCAGGCTGAAGGTCCGCGCCAATGCCGAGACGCCGCTGGATGCCCGCACCGCGCGGGGCTTCGGGGCCGAGGGCATCGGCCTGTGCCGCACCGAGCACATGTTCTTCGACGACACCCGCATCGCCGCCGTGCGGGAAATGATCCTGGCCGACGACGAGCAGGGACGCCGCGCGGCCCTGGCCAAGATCGCGCCGTTCCAGAAGTCGGACTTCGTCGAGCTGTTCACCATCATGGCCGGATTGCCGGTGACGGTGCGCCTGCTGGACCCGCCGCTGCACGAGTTCATCCCCCACACCGACGCCGACATCGACGCCCTGGCCGTCAGTTCCGGCCTGGACGCCGCCAAGCTGAAGCGCCGCGCCAAGGAGCTGCACGAGACCAATCCCATGCTGGGCCATCGCGGTTGCCGTCTGGGCGTCGCCTATCCCGAGATCTACGAGATGCAGGTCCGCGCCATCATTGAGGCGGCGCTGGAGGTGCAGGCCACGTCCGGACAGGCCCCCCTGCCGGAGATCATGCACCCGCTGGTCGCCCTAGGCCTGGAGATGAAATATCTGCGCGAGTTGACGGACCGCACGGCTCAGGCGGTCTTCGCCGAGACCGGCCAGTCCATCGCCTATCTGGTCGGGACCATGATCGAGCTGCCGCGCGCGGCCCTGCGGGCCGGGGACCTGGCAGAGCATGCCGAGTTCTTCAGCTTCGGCACCAATGACCTGACCCAGACCACCTTTGGCATCAGCCGCGACGACTCCGGCCGTTTCCTTCAGGCCTATATGGACAAGGGCATCTTCGAGACCGACCCCTTCGTACGCCTGGATCAGGAGGGCGTCGGCGACCTGATCCGCATCGCCGCCGAGCGGGGCGGGGCCGTCCGCCCGGACATCAAGATGGGCATCTGTGGCGAACATGGCGGCGATCCGTCGTCCATCGCCTTCTGCGAAGAGGTCGGCCTGAACTATGTCAGCTGCTCGCCCTACCGCGTGCCCATCGCCCGGCTGGCCGCCGCCCAGGCGGCGCTGCATGCACGCGCCGGGACGGAGCGCGAGAAGGATCGCTGACGGGGTCGGCTGTGCCGCCACAAAACTGTCATGGTTGAAGTAACGCGGTCTGTGTTTCGCGACACACAGTCGTCGTTATGTATTCACCTGCCTCTGGAACGCCGCTTTCGGTCGCCCATTTGTGTCTTCGCTGGATGGGGCTGGTTGCCGATCGGTGACCACATCTAGAGGATACAAGAAACAATGCGTAACATTCTTCTCGCCACCGCTGCTCTTACTGTGATCGCCGCGCCTGCCATGGCGCAGAGCATTCCGAACCCGCAATGGCAGGGCTCGATCGGCTACACACAACTGGACGGCAGCGACGGCGACCTGGGTGCCGTGACCGGCCGGATCGGGGCTAAGTTCAACCGCTATATCGGGGCCGAGGGCGAGGCCTCGTTCGGTGTCCGCGACGACGACTTCACCGTCGCCGGCGTCGAGGGCAAGCTGAAGCACGAGTACGATGCCGCCATCTATGGCGTCGGCACCCTGCCCATCAACGACAACTTCGAACTGTTCGGCCGCGTCGGCTATGGCACGACCAAGATCAAGGCCGAGATCCCGGGCGTCAGCGCAACCAATGACGGCGAGAGCGTCAACTATGGTGCGGGTGCCAACTACTTCTTCGACGGCCAGAACGGCGTCCGTGGCGACTGGACCCGTCGCGACTTCCGCGATGACGGCGGCGAGGTCGACACCTATGGCGTCAGCTACATCCGCCGCTTCTAGGATCTGGCGTCTGCCGGAATTGACGAGGCCCGCGATTTCGATCGCGGGCCTTTGTCGTTGTCGGAAAGATCCGAAGGTCAGAAGATCAGGCGACGCCGGGTTGCAGGGCCCAGCGCATGGAGCCTTCGCCGTAGGGACGGAAGAACAGGTCGCGATAACGTTCGAACACCTCGACGATCTTGTTGGCCAGGTCCTGGGCAACCGTTTCGCCACGCTGGCGTTTTATGGCCGCAACGCACTGGACCACATCGCGCTGGTGCGCCGAACCGCCCATGCGTTTGAGCACGGCTGCGATGTCCTGGGCCAGAGGATCGACCTGGGTCGCCCAAGGATTGGTGTTCTGAGTCATTCGGGCGCCCCCTGTTCTCGACACTTCACGAACGGGTCGCAAATACGCGCGACAGATGCAAGCGTTACCGACGAATTGTGATCAGGAAGTTGTCGATCTCGGTAAACGGCACCACTTCGCAGAACAGCGTCAGTTGAACAGGAAGTTCATCACGTCGCCGTCCTTGACGACATAGCTCTTGCCCTCGGCCCGAAGCTTGCCAGCCTCGCGCGCCTTGGCCTCGCCACGCAGGGCGACGAAGTCCTCATAAGCGATGGTCTCGGCGCGGATGAAGCCCTTCTCGAAGTCGGTGTGGATGACGCCCGCCGCCTGCGGAGCCGTCGCACCGATCGGGATGGTCCAGGCGCGGGCTTCCTTGGGGCCGACCGTGAAATAGGACTGCAGACC
>NZ_JAEMRO010000041.1 GCF_016463295.1 Brevundimonas sp. | reverse complement strand
TCCACGACATCGGCAAGAACATCGTCGGCGTCGTTCTGCAGTGCAACAACTACGAGGTCATCGATCTGGGCGTCATGGTCCCGGCCGACCGCATCCTCGACGCCGCCGTCGAACACAAGGTCGACATCATCGGCCTGTCGGGCCTGATCACACCATCGCTGGACGAGATGGTGTTCGTGGCGCGCGAGATGGAGCGGCGCGGCTTCGACATTCCCCTGCTGATCGGCGGGGCGACGACCAGCCGGACCCATACGGCGGTCAAGATCGAGCCGGCCTATCGGAGGGGTTCGACCACCTATGTCGTGGACGCCAGCCGTGCTGTAGGCGTGGTCTCGGGCCTGCTGTCCAAGACCGAGAAGGCGAAGAACGAGGCTGCGACGCGCGACGAATACATCCGCATCCGCGAGCAGTACGCCCGGGGCCAGGAGGTCAAGGCGCGCACCTCGATCGCCGATGCGAGGAAGAACCCGGTGGCCATCGACTGGATCGCGCCGCGCCCGGCCGCGCCCAGCTTCACCGGGGTGCGGGCCTACGAAGCCTGGGACCTAGCCGATCTGGCCGAGCACATCGACTGGACGCCCTTCTTCGCCAGTTGGGAGCTGATCGGGCGTTATCCGCACATTCTGGAAGACGAGATCGTCGGCGAGGCGGCCAGGGACCTGTTCCGCGACGCCCAGGCGATGCTGAAGCGCATCGTCGAGGAGAGGTGGTTCACGGCGAAAGGCGTCGTCGGCTTCTGGCCCGCCAACGCCGACGGAGACGACATCGTGGTGTTCGAGGACGAGGCGCGCACCACCGAGATCGCCCGCTTCCACACCCTGCGCCAGCAGATCGCCAAGTCGAACGGAAAGCCCAACGCGGCCCTGTCGGACTTCATATCGCCCACCGGCGACGACTGGATCGGTGCCTTCGCCGTCACCGCCGGTCACGGCGAGCTGGAAGCGTCGAAACGCTTCAAGGACGCGGGCGACGACTATTCCGCCATTATGGCCACCGCCCTCGCCGACCGGCTGGCCGAGGCGTTCGCCGAACGCCTGCACAAGGAAGTGCGGACGACGCTCTGGGGCTATGCATCCGACGAGGCGGCAACGATCCAGGACCTGATCGAGGAGAAATACCAGGGCATACGCCCGGCCCCCGGCTATCCGGCCCAGCCGGATCACACCGAAAAGGCGACCTTGTTCCGCCTGCTGGACGCTGGTGCCAACGCCGGCATGGCCCTGACCGAGAGCTTTGCCATGACGCCGCCGGCGTCCGTCAGCGGCCTCTACTTCGGCCATCCGCAGAGCCACTATTTCGGCGTCGGCAAGATCGACCGCGACCAGGTCGAGGACTATGCGCGGCGCAAGGGATGGGACCTGGAGACGGCCGAACGCTGGCTGGCCCCGATCCTCAACTACGATCCGGACCTGGCACGGCGGAACGCGGCGGCTTGAGCCCCTACTCCAGCCCGACTTCGGCCGGGGTGACGGGCGGCGTGGTGATGTTCTCGCGGATACGGCGCGCCGCGTGTTCGCACCGTCCGGGCAGGCCGAAGAACAGGCCGAACGCCTGGCTGCGCACGGCTTCGGACTGACCGGCCAGCGGCGTCCACTTGCCAGTGGCTTCGGCGGCCGCAGCCCGCGCCGCCTCGCGCGACGCCGCCGTCTGACGTGGCTCAGCCGCATCCAGCGCCGAGCGGAAGTCGGCCGCCTCCAGACGACCCAGGCGGATGATGTCCAGGTCGAGCGGGTCAGTGGTGTTCAGACTCTCCCCCAGCGCCACATGACCGTTCACCAGCGCCTCGCACCAGGCGACCAGCGGATAGTCCCCCTGCGGTGCACCGCGCGGCAGTTCGTTGCCATAGGCCACGGCCTCACGGAACCGCAGGGACTCCGTCGTCTCGCCGCCTGCGGGGGCCGCCGTGGCGACCGGGCCGTCTCCAGCCACGTCGGCGCGCGGTGCGGTGGCGACCGGACCGTCCTGCGGCGCGGGCGGTGTCTGGGTCAGAAGAAGGGCGGCAAGAACGCTGGCGATCATGGAGACAGGCACTCAGAAAGGACGACCGCAGGGGCCGGGATGTGGGGCAACGCCTGAAGCGCCGCGATGGTTTTTCTACGGCATGCCGCACGCAAAGAAAAAGGCGGCGAGGCCGAAGCCCCGCCGCCCATTCCAACGCACGTTCGTCGGGCTCTAGTACTTCAGGCGAGCGCCGAAGAAGAAGTAGCGACCGTTCACGTCATAGGCGTTCGGGTCGGTGTTGCCGTCCGGGGCGTTGTCGAACACCGGGGGCTCTTCGTCCAGCAGGTTCCGGATACCGGCGAACAGTTCCATGTTTTCCGTAGCTTGGAACGTACCGCTGATGTCGTGGTACCAGTAGGCGTCGACACCGGTGTAGCCCGACGGGTCGCCGAAGTCCGGGATGTTGCCCTGGTTGTCCAGCTCGTCGATGAAGGTACCCGAATAGGCCAGGCGCACCGGACCGACGTCGTAGCCCAGCGAGATGTTGGCCTTCCACTCCGGCAGGGTGGCGCTGATGTTGTAGGCGCCGGCCGTGCCCTTGTACTCGATGCCGTCCAGCAGATAGCTGTCCAGATAGGTCAGGTTGACGGCGATATCGAGCGTGTCGCCCCACATCCCGCCGGCCCACGGCACATCCCAGCCATAACGGGTGGAGAAGTCGACGCCGCTGGTTTCCAGGGCCGAGACGTTACCCAGAGGCGCGCGTGCCTTCAGGTTGCCGGCCGCATCGCGGAAAATCAGCGGCAGGCCGATGCCCGTGTCGTTACATTCGGCGATCGACGAGACGGCCGCACCGGTCGTGCCGGACGCCGCTTCACCCGCCGCGAAGCAGGCTCCGACGATGCCGGACACGCCGCCACGGATGGTGCCGATGTAGTCCTCAACCTCGATCTTGTAATAGTCGAGCGAGAAGGACAGGCCTTCGGCGAAGGTCGGCTGCCAAACGGCACCGATGGTGACCGTGTCCGACTTCTCCTCAGCCAGGCTGGGGTTGCCGAAGAAGAAGGATTCGGTCTGGGTGTTCTGGGCGACAAAGCCGGTCGTGACCGGATCGAAGCCGAGTTGCGCCGTACAGAAGTTGCGAACGCCTGCGGTCAGGGTGCGGGCCGCACCCGTCGACGGGTTGACGGTGGTGCAGGGGTCCAGAACGGCCGGGAAGCCCTGGTCGTTGGCCTGGAACAGTTCGAACACGTTCGGCGCACGGCTGGCGCGCTGGTAGAGGGCGCGCAGGCGCAGGCTGTCGACCGGCTCCCACGAACCGCCGAACTTGTAGGACCAGACGCCACCGACGGTGCTGTAGTCGGAGTAGCGAGCGCCCAGCTCCAGTTCCAGCGACTGAGCGAACGGCGCGTCGCGCAGAAGCGGCACCGAGGCCTCGAAATAGGCTTCGTTCGACGAGCTGCGGCCTGAGACGGCCCGCTCGGCGTTGAAGCCGTAGATGTCGCCGGCATTCTTGGCGTCATCCGGCGTATAGGCCAGAACGTCTTCGCGATATTCGATACCGGCGGCGAAGCCCAGCGGGCCGGCCGGCAGTTCGACCAAGGTACCCGTGAGGTTCAGCTGGGCGTTGTTACGCTCAAACACGCTGCGGTCCGTGAAGTTCAGGCGCACAAAGGCGGCCGCTTCAGGCGTGATGGTACCGCGACCGAACAGGTTGATCGGCACGCAGGTCGGGAACAGCGCCAGCGCCGAAGGGGCGCAGGTCGTGGCCGTGCCGCCACCGGCCAGGGCGGCGTTCAGGCGCGAGCGCGAGACGTCGTTCTGGATGGAGGTGGTCAGCTCGGTGCGGCCATAGCTGTAGTAGCCTTCCAACTCCCAGTCGCCGCCCAGATCGGCGCGCAGGCCGGTATTGATCTGATAGACGTCGGTGTTGTTGCCCTGGATACGGGCTCCGACTTCCGACATGCGACGGTCGAAGTTCAGCGGTGCGTCGGGGTCGGGGCGCGAGTTGGCATAGGCCAGCAGGGCCGGCGAATTCTGCACGAAGAAGTTGTCGTACGGAATCAGGATGCCGGTCGCGGGGGTCGGTGCCAGCTGGGTCGTGTTGCGGCTGTCCGTGTAGAAGACCTCGGCGAAGGCTTCGACGGTATCGGTGACCGCATAGTGACCCATCAGGGCGATGTTGAAGCGCTCCGAAGGCGACTGCAGCAGGTTGACCGGCGCGAAGTCATAGCGATCGCTGGTCGGGCCCAGGCCGAAGTCGTTGTTGAACGGGCCGGGGACGCCGGGCGTGCGGAACGAACGACGGCAGGGGTTGGCCGTGGGACAGCCAGCTGCGGTGTAGGGGTTGGTGCCCAGGTTGTTCAGACCACCGTACTCACCGGTGCCGGAACCGCCGGCGGCGCTGGACACGGACCACGGACGATCTTCGTTCGGCAGGAAGCCGTCACGGTCCGAGTAACCGACGAAGCCGGTGACGTTGCCGCGGTCGTCGGCGAAGTTCGAGCCGAAGGTCAGCGAGGCGTTGAACTGCTCGCCGTCACCATGGCCGGTGATGCCGTACTGGGTGTCGAAGCCGAAACCTTCGTAGTTGCGCTTGAAGATGAAGTTCACGACGCCGGCCAGGGCGTCGGAGCCGTACACGGCCGAGGCACCACCGGTGACCACTTCCACGCGCTCGATCAGCGAGGCGGGGATGCTGTTCAGGTCGACGGCATTGCTCTTGTCATAGGGGATGAAGCGGTGGCCGTTGACCAGCACCAGGGTGCGGCTGGCGCCGAGGCCACGAAGATCGACCGTGGCCGAACCGTTCGAGGGGTTGTTGGAGTTGGCGGACAGGCCGGGCACGACCTGAGGCAGCTGGTTCAGGATCTGCTCGACGTTGACGTCGCCGCGCGCCTGGATCTGCTCGGCGGTGACGGTCGAAATCGGGCTGTTGGCCACATAGTCCTGACGGACGATGCGCGAACCGGTGACGACGACGTCATCGATCGAGGTCGGGCTTTCGGCATCCTGCGCCATGGCCGGCGCGACGAATGCGAGCGCCGAGGCCCCTGCGATGATGGTCGACGCCAGCAGGCGGCGGCGGTTTTGTTGAACCTTCAAGTGTAGTCTCCCCTCATGGTGCCCGGGAGCAGTGACGCTCATGTTGCGGGACACCGCGGTTGCGTAAGTATTTACCTTGCGGCAGGCCGAAGCCTCGCAATCCTGTCGAGTTAGGCACCGACTCGCCTATTAGGCTAGAAAATTACATGGTTGTAAGGCGGCTGTCGGAAAGGTGTCGCATTCTTGACACGTACCGGTACATGCCATTTCGCTGGTTCTGCGACACGCCACCTGCGACACTCTCCAGCGCCGAACCGCCTGATCATCGAGGAATTTATGGTTCTCAAAATGTTAAGCGCTGCCGTTTGCTGTATACTGGTGGCAAGTGCCTCTGATGCCGTCGCTCAGGAGCCGTCATCGGCCACCTTGCCGCCTGTTGTCGCCGATCTGGTGAACTGCCGTGCGATCGCCGCCACCAGCGATCGCCTCGCCTGCTTCGATCGCTCGGCGCAAGGGCTTCAGACTGCCCTGTCCAGCGGCGAGCTTCTGGTGGTCGATCGCGCCCAGGCGACCGCCGCGCGTCGCCAGGCCTTCGGCTCGACCACCGCCCCCGCCGACATCCTGCAACCCGCGCGACCCGAAGACCGCATCGACGCCATCGAAACGACCCTGGTCCGCGCCAGTCAGGCCGACGACAATCGCTGGACCTTCGTGCTGGCTGACGGCAGCACCTGGCGACAGACCGACACCGACCGCGTCCGCATCGTCAATCGCGAAGGCGAGGCCGTGCGGGTTCGACGGGGTGCTCTGGGAAGCTATCTTCTTACCGTCGGTCGCAGCGGCGTGGTCCGCGTCAGGAGACAATAGTCATGGCCCAGCTCAAATCCCTGTCGGCTTCGGTCAGCGTCGGTCCGCAACTGCAGCCTTCGGACATGGCCGTGCTGGCGGCTCAGGGCTATGCCAGCGTGATCAACAATCGCCCCGACGATGAGGAAGCCGGCCAGCCGTCATCATCCGAAGTTGAGGCTGCAGCGACGGCGGCGGGCCTGGCCTATCTGCACGCGCCTATCCGCGGCATGCCCGAGGATCAGGCGGTCGCTCGGGTGGCCGAACGGCTGAAGGCCGACGCAGACGCGAACGCTCGCACAGCCATGTTCTGTCGGTCCGGCATGCGGTCCACCGCCGCCTGGGCCATGGCGCAGCGGCTGGACGGTGCCGATGCCGACAATCTGCGCGCCGCCGCCGCGTCGGCGGGCTACGATCTCAGCCGGCTGCCCCTCTGATCAGCGGATCAGGGCACCACGCGCTGCATAGGATGCCGGCTCGGGCGTGCAGGACGCCACCACCAACTGGCTCGCCATGATACACAGCACCGTCACGGCGACGATCTGGAGCCGTTTTGAGACAGTCAGGGCGATGGACAGGGCCACGATCAGCGCTCCGCAAAGGGTTTACGAAACCCTAACGCAAGCCCGGTGCCGTTCGCGGTTGCCAGACAGAGGCGCCAAATGATCCCCTTCGTCCGCGATTTCGACTTCGCCTATGGTCGGTGCGACCAGGTCTCGCCGCTGATCCGGCGCGTGATCGCCAACAATCCCAGTCCGTTCACCTTCACAGGTACGGGCACGTACATCATCGGGCGGGATGAACCCGGTGCGGGCGTCGCCGTCATCGATCCCGGCCCGCTGGACGAGGCCCATCTGGCCGCCCTGCTCGAAGCCGTCCAAGGTCAGCCAGTCAGCCACGTGCTGGTCACCCACACCCACCGCGATCACGCCCCCCTGGCGCATCCATTCGCCGAAGCGGTCCATGCACCGATCCTCGCGGCCCGGCCACCGCAGCGGACCGTTCACGCTTCGGGTTCACTGGACGAGGACGAGGACGAGGCCTTCCAGCCCGACGTGGTGCTTGAGGGCGGCGAGCGGCTGAACGGGGACGGCTGGACCATCGAGGCCCTGTTCACGCCCGGCCATGCCTCGAATCACATGGCCTTCGTGCTGGAGGACGAAAACGCCCTGTTCTGTGGCGACCACGTCATGGGCTGGTCCACCAGCGTGGTGGCCCCGCCCGATGGTGACATGACGGACTACATGGCCAGTCTGGATCAGGTCATCGTGCGGCGGTTCGCCACCCTGTGGCCCACCCATGGCGCGCCGATCACCGATCCAGCGCCGTTTCTGCAGGCCTACCGAACCCACCGTCTGGATCGCGAAGCCCAGGTACTTTCACAGGTGCGATCTGGCCACACCCGCGTCGCCGACATCGTGCCGGTACTCTACGCCGCCGTCGATCCGCGCCTGTGGCCCGCCGCCAGCCTGTCGGTCTGGGCGCATCTGATCGCGCTGGAGAAGGCCGGACGGGTTCGGGCCGCCCCCTTTCCGACCATCGACGCCGACTGGACCCCGGTGTGAACCCTATTCGGCGGTCTGCAAGGCCCGGCTGATCTCGCCGGCCAGACGACAGGCCTCGCCGCCGTGGGAGCGCCCGTCCCGCGCTGCGACACGGACGTCGGTCCGACCCGGCCGGATCCGCACCACCGCATCGTGGGTGAAGCCGAACCAGAAGCCGGTCCGGTCGCCGTCGGCCCGCGCCGCAAAAGCCCCTCGCGCCGTGAAGCCCGCCGCCTGCAAGGCCTCGTAGGCTCGCTGGGGCGCGACCTGTCGCATCACGGGCTGGGCCGCCGGACAGGCTTCCGGGCCGATGGCCGTTGCCGGTCCACCCTCCCCGCGTGCCGCCGCGACCGCGTCCGAAAACCCAGGCCGGTCATCGGGATTGGTGCTGACATCCTCGGGCAGGCCCTCGGCCAGCCGCGCCTTCTGCCAGGCAAAGGCTCCCAGGGTGCCCAGCGACACGACAAGAGCCACGACCACATAAAGCCCCAGTCGCTTCAGATCGCGTCGCGCCAAGACCGCCGCCGCAAGGGCCGCCACCACGCCCACGAATGCCAGTGCCCAAGCGACCTGCAGCGCCAGCAGATCATACCCCACCGACGCCCCCCAGAACCCCAGCGAGGTCCCGAAGGCGGCGATCAGCAACAGAAACGGCGCGGCCAGGGTGACCAGCGTCAGACCCTGAACCAATCCCTCATGCTTCGGTCGGGCACGGGCCATGCGCTCAACCCGCCGTCGGGATGCGATAGTCCTTCATCCGCTCGCGGATCAGCTTCTTGTCGACCTTGCCGGTCGCCCCCAGCGGAATGTCGTCCACGAAGACCACGTCATCGGGCATCCACCATTTGGCGATCTTGCCGACCAGGAAGTCCAGATGCTCCTGCTTGTCCTGGCTCTCCCCGGGCTTCAGCTTGACGATCAGCACCGGGCGCTCATCCCATTTCGGATGCGCGGCGCCGATGACGGCGGCCAGTTCGACCTTGGGATGGCCCACAGCGATGTTCTCGATCTCGATCGAGCTGATCCACTCCCCGCCGGACTTGATCACATCCTTGGCCCGGTCGGTGATCTGCATGAAGCCGTGTTCGTCGATGGTCGAGACGTCGCCGGTGTCGAAGAAGCCTTCGGTATCCAGGATCGGGGTCTCGTCGTTGAAATAGGCGCCCGCGATGGTCGGCCCCTTGATCATCAGACGACCGTAGGTGTGCCCGTCGTGCGGCATCTCCTGACCGGCATAGTTCTTCAGCTTGAGCTCGACACCCAGCGGCGGCGTGCCCTGCTTGATCCGCCACTTCATCTGCTCGTCGTACGGCAGGGCGCGCAGCTCCGGCGTCATGTTGGACAGGGTGCCGATCGGCGAGGTCTCGGTCATGCCCCAGCCCTGCAGCACCTCGATGCCGAACTCGTCGTGGAAGGCCCGGATCAGGCTCTCCGGCACCGCCGAGCCGCCGATCAGCACGCGCTTGACCGTCGGGATCTTCAGCTTGTGCTCGCGCAGGTGCGCCAGCAGCCCCTGCCAGACCGTCGGCACGGCGGCGGAGAAGGTCACGCCCTCGCTTTCGATCAGCTCATAGATGGCCGCACCATCCATCCGTGCGCCCGGCATGACCAGCTTGGAGCCCGCGCCCGGTGCGCCGAAGGCGATCCCCCAGGCATTGGCGTGGAACATGGGCACGACCGGCAGGATCACCTCACTGGGCGTCGCCCCCAGTACCGTGCTCTGCAGACCCAGCAGCGTATGGATGAAGTTGGAGCGGTGCGAATACAGCACCCCCTTGGGGTTGCCCGTCGTGCCCGAGGTGTAGCAAAGGCCGCAGGCCGTCTGCTCGTCGAAGTCGCCCCAGACCACGTCTTCGGACGCGCCCTCCAGCAGGTCCTCATAGCATTCCAGACCAGGCAGCTCGACGGCGGGCATATGCGCCCGGTCGGTCATGACCACGACCCTCTCGACCTTGGGACAGTGCGGCAGCACCGCCTGCAACAGCGGCACGAACGTCAGATCGACGAAGATGACCCGGTCGCCGCCGTGGTTGATGATATAGACGAGTTGCTCCGGGAACAGGCGCGGATTCAGGGTGTGGCAGACCGCCCCGATCCCCATGATGCCGTACCAGGTCTCGATATGGTTGCCGGTGTTCCAGGCCAGGGTGCCGATCCGGTCGCCGACGCCGATGGCCCAGCCCTGCAGCACGCTGGACACCCGCTTGGCCCGCGCGTGGATGTCGGCATAGGTGGTACGGACGATGGGTCCCTCGACCGACCGGGTCACGACCTCGCGTGCGCCGTGCCAGTTCTTGGCGTGGTCCAGTATCTTGTCGACCGTCAGCGGCCAGTCCTGCATCAATCCAAGCATCTGCGTCCCTCGATTTGCGCCCACGGTCCGGGGCACTTGAAGCCACGCTAATCAGGTGATCGGCGTTAAGCAACGTGACGCTAGGGCAAGTCTGTCGCAGATGACCGGCTCGTGATCTGACGGCGGCGCGATGACTTTGCAGGATGCATCGCCCGGTCTAGGACACAGCCATGGCAATCCTCATCGCGATCACCGGCGGCTCGGGCTCGGGCAAGAGCACTTTGGCCGAAGCGCTCGTCGCCTCCCTGCCCGAAGGCACAGCGGTCCTGATGCGCGAGGACAGCTATTATCGCGATGCGGCCAGCCTGCCCGGCTTCGACGCCGCCACCTTCGATTTCGACGACGTCACCGCCCGCGACCACGAGCTGATGGTCCGTGACCTGCGCGCGCTCAAGTCCGGCCAGGACATTGTGGCCCCGGTCTATTCCTTCATCCACCACGGCCGCGAGCCCGGCGGCGAGCCCGTTCGGGCCGCCGAGGTCGTGATCGTCGAGGGCACCCATGTGCTGTGCACGCCGGATCTGGTCGATCTGTTCGACATCCGCGTCTTCGTGGACACCCCCGCCGACATCCGCTTCATCCGCCGCCTGCTGCGCGATCAGAGCGAGCGGGGGCGCACCGCCGATTCCGTCGTCGCCCAGTATCTGGCGACCGTCCGCCCCGGCCACGAACGCCTGACCGAGCCGTCACGGGTCCGGGCCGACTTCATCATCGCCGATGCGACCGCCGCCGTGCGTCTGGAAGACACCCAGGCCGTGGTCCGCCTGGCCGCGCCGGTCCTGGCCCACCCGCTGCTTGCAGGGCTCAAGGCCGCCTAGCTTCAGGGCCAGAGGCGGGTTTTCGTCCACCCTTGCCCGTCCCGGTCGAACCGCAACCGGTCGTGCAGCCGGAACGGCCGGTCGCGCCAGAACTCCACGCTGTCGGGAATGACGCGCCAGCCTGTCCAGTGCTCGGGTCGCGGCACATCCTGCCCCTCGAACCGCGCTGTCTGTTCGGCCACCGCCGCCTCAAGCGCCGCGCGGCTGTCCAGCGGTCGCGACTGGTCCGAGGCCCAGGCTCCGATCCGGCTCTCGCGCGCCCGACTGGCGAAATAGGCGTCGGCCTCGGCCGCACTGACCGGCTCCAGCCGCCCACGCACCCGCACCTGCCGCCGCAGGCTCTTCCAGTGGAACAGCAGCGCCGCAGCGGGTCTCGCCGTGACCTGCTTTCCCTTGGCGCTCTCGCGATTGGAATAGAAGGTCAGGCCGCGATCATCGACGTCCTTCAGCAGCACCATCCGGCTATCGGGCAGACCCTCGCCATCCACAGTCGACAGACACATGGCGTTGGAATCGTTGATCTCATGCGCCCTTGCCTGCGCCAGCCATTCGACGATCAGGCTGATCGGCTCATCCCGGTCAAAGATGGTCTCGTCGCCGTTGGCGGCCAGGGCGGCGGCATAATCCCGGTCATACTCTTCGCGGGTCGGGCTGGGTGGGATCACGGGTGCGGTCATGGCTTCCAGATAGACCCGGACCGACGCTTTTGGGAGGGGCATGCTGTCACGGTTAACCGCGCGTTGACCCTGTTCTGCGCCCACTGGGGCCATGTCGTCGCGCTCCACCTCCGAAATCGCCTCGATCGCGGAGGCCCACGCCCTGCTCGGCCTCGATGGCCCTGCCGACGGCGAGGCGCTGAAGGCGGCCTTCCGCCGCGCGATCAAGGCGGCCCGGCCCGACCTGATCGGCGGCAATGAAGACCATTTCCGGCGCGTGATCGCGGCCTGGGGTCTGATCCGCATGCAAGGCGCGGGACACCTCGCCCTGCCCGCGCCCAAGGCTCGACCTGCGGGTCTGACGGTCGTGGCCCTTTCGCCGACCCAGGCGCTGGAAGGCGGCACCGTCGAGGTCCGCCTCGGTAAACGCACCCTGCGCGTGCGGGTCCCAGCCGGCCTGCGGACCGGGGACCACGTCCGCCTGACCGTGGCAGCCCCTGACGGCAACGACCTGTATCTGCCCGTCCTGATCCGCCCGACGGCCAGTCTGCGGATCATGGGCGACGACGTCTACATGCGTTGGCCCGTCTCTCAGCGCCTGCTGGATGATGGCGGCCGGATCGATATCGACACCCACGCCGGGCCACGCTCGGCCTGGGTCGTCGCAGGATTGTCGGCCACCACGACCCAGCTCCGCCTCAAGGGCCTGGGCCTGCCGGCTCGCGGGCGACGCCCCCAGGGCCACCTGTTCGTGACGCTGCAACCCAGCGCCGATGCTCCCTCCTCCGCCGACGACCTGCTGGCGCGCTTCACGCGGGTCTGGACGCCGGACCGGCTGGCGGCTTAAGCGTCAGGGACCATGTCCCACAACACCTTCGGCCATCTGTTTCGCGTGACCACCTGGGGCGAGAGCCACGGGCCAGCCATCGGCTGCGTCATCGACGGCTGCCCGCCCCTGATCCCGCTGACCGAGGCCGACCTGCGACCCTGGCTGGACCGACGCAAACCCGGCGGCAGCCGCTTCGTCACCCAGCGCAGCGAAAGCGACACCGCCCGCATCCTGTCCGGCGTCTTCGACGACGGAAACGGACCCGTCACCACCGGCACCCCCATCGCCATCGAGATCCATAACGAGGACGCCCGCTCCAAGGACTATGGCGAGATCGCCCGCGCCTATCGCCCCGGCCATGCCGACCTGACCTATCAAACCAAATACGGCGTGCGCGATCATCGGGGCGGCGGCCGCTCCTCGGCGCGAGAGACGGCCATGCGTGTGGCCGCAGGGGCCGTGGCGCGCAAAGTTCTGGGGCCAGACATCCGCATCCGCGCTGGCGTGATCCAGCTGGGGCCGCACCGCCTGCCCGACGATCAAATCGACTTCGACGCCGTCTACGACAATCCCCTGTTCGCCGCCTCGGCCACCGTCGGGGCCGAGTGGGAGGCCTATCTGGACGGTGTGCGCAAGGCCGGCTCGTCTATCGGTGCCGTCGCGGCGCTGGAGGTCACGGGCGTCCCTGCCGGCTGGGGCAGTCCCCTGTATGGCAAGCTGGACGCCGAACTGGCCGCCGCCCTGATGTCGATCAATGCCGTCAAGGGCGTGGAGATCGGTGCCGGCTTCGCCTCGGCGGAGCTGTCAGGCGAGGACAATGCCGACCAGATGCGCCTCGGCGACGATGGCCAGCCCGTCTTCCTGTCGAACCATGCGGGCGGCATCCTGGGCGGCATATCGACGGGCCAGCCTCTGACGGCCCGCGTCGCCTTCAAGCCCACATCCTCCATCCTGACCCCGCGCCAGACCATCACCCGCGACGGTGCCGAGACCGACCTGCGCACCAAGGGTCGCCACGACCCCTGCGTCGCCCTGCGCGGCGTGCCGGTGGTGGAGGCCATGGCGGCCTGCGTGCTGGCCGACGCCATGCTGAGGCATCGGGCGCAGGTGGTAGAAACGCCTTAGATATCTGTCAGGTAAAGTAGCAGCGACTCTTTTTAGATCACAATCAACTCAAGATAGCCGCGCTAAAAACGGCTTGGAACATCCGCATGATTCAGATTGCCCTGCTCGCCTTGGCCTTGTCGGACAGCTCCCTTCAGGCCCCCCCGCCAGCGCCGCCACTACAGGCTCGCCTGCCCACGGGCCGGATCGCTCCACCACCTATCGAGCCGTGGGAATGGATCGAACCGCCCTTGCCCCTCTTTCCCCTTGAAGCTCTCATCAGGGACACAACGACAGGAACAGTCCGTACGACGTGCCGCACCGTCAGCGCAGAGGGCATATTGTCGAACTGCGAGATATTGAGCGAGCGGCCTGAAGGGCAGGGATTTGGTGCCGAGCAACTCACCGGAATGCCAACAGGTCGATTGTCGCCCGACGGGATTGCGCGTTTCCAGCGCGAAGGCTCCGTTACCTTCACGACCTACTTCCGGTCCCCCGACGGGGGTGTGAGAGATCGCGAGGGTCGCATCCCTGAAGATTTGCCGCCCCGCCGCCGTTTGGGCACGACGTCATTTGTTTTTGACGGCCAAGCCGGATCGGCCGTGATGAGTTGGGATACTCCGCCAAACATCACGATCCCGGACCGCGCAATCAATCGCGATGTCCGCGATGGCTTTGCGGTTGTGGTGTGTAGTCGAGTGAGCGAGGCTCGGGTTCTCAGCGGTTGTCAGGTGGTTCAGGAAAGTCATCTCAACGTTGGGCTCGGGCAAGCTGTCCTGAATGCCTTGCCCGCAGCGAGGACATCTGAAGAGACGGCAGAATCCGTTCGGCAGGGCAACCGGGCCATGTTCCGGATAAGGTTCGGCCTGAGGTAGACGAGCAGAGAAAGACCCGGACATGCCAGTAACAGCCAACATCAGCGCAACCGACCCTTTTCGCCACCGACACTGTTACCTATATAGTCCTCAGCGAGGTTTCTAACCCTCGGATTCCCGGGAGCATCCCCCATGATCGACGTCAGACCCTTCACCAGCCTGGGCGGAGCCAACCACGGTTGGCTGGACGCCAAACACCACTTCTCCTTCGCCAACTACTATGACCCCAACCGCATGAACTGGGGCCGGTTGCGTGTGTGGAACGACGACACCATCGCCGCGAAGTCGGGCTTCCCGCCCCACCCCCATTCGGACATGGAAATCATCACCTATGTCCGCACCGGGGCCATCACCCATGAGGATTCCATGGGCAACCGGGGCCGAACCGGCGCAGGCGACGTCCAGGTCATGAGCGCAGGCACGGGCGTACGCCACTCCGAGTTCAACCTCGAGGACGAGCCCACCACGCTTTTCCAGATCTGGATCGAGGCCGACAAGCGCGGGGCCCAGCCCAGCTGGGGGGCCAAGGTCTTTCCGAAGAGCGACCGCACCGGCCAGTTCTCGGTGCTCGCCTCCGGCGACACCACCGATGATGCCTTGACCATCAATGCCGACGCCAAGGTGCTGGGGGCCACGCTGAACGCGGGCGAAAGCCTGACCTACAGCCTGGCCGAGGGCCGCCGCGCCTATCTGGTGCCCGCGGTCGGCGAGGTCGAGGTCAACGGGGTGAAGCTGAACGCCCGCGACGGTGCCGCCATCGCGGACGAGCCGACGATCACGATCACAGCCAAAGCGGATGCGGAATTGGTGATGGTGGATAGCCTTTAGCGGTCGCTAGATGCCATGCTGACATCTCATTACTCGGGCGATTCCGGGGCGGGGAAATAAGCATGACCATCATCTGGAAGGCCGCGTTGGTGGCAACCGTCCTGGCCGTTGGCGCGACGTCGCCAGCGGCCTCCCAGGAACGCCGTGAGCGCGCGAACCTGACGCGACCGACAGCCGGCCACACCTACTACAGCCGTGCGGGTGCGACTTTGGCAAGCCACAACGACGCTGTGAGGGCATGTGCGGCACGGGCCTCAGCGACACCTCAGGCTCAGAATGCGCCAATGACGGGTGGCCTTGTCGGCGTGGGACTGGCCACGGCGCAGGACAACGCGCGGTTTCAGGCCAATGTCGAAAACTGCATGGTCGTCCAGGGTTGGAGTGTCGTGCGCTTGCCTGAGAATGTTGGCGAACAGCTTTTTCGGATGAAGCGGGATGAACTGACAGAGGTGCTGAGCATCGTCGTGGGAAGAGCGACGCCCGAGCTCGGCGACATCGTACGCGTATTCGATAATGAGGCGGCGCGCGGCGATACGATCTGGGGAGCAATGCCGGGTTACTACGGCGAGGACTCGCTGAGCCTGAAGGCGGTCGATCTCCGAAACCTGCCCCCACCTATCCCTGCGTTGCTCCCACTCCACCCTGGCAGAGCGGTAGTTCAATCACCTTCGGCACCCCTACCGGCCATCACTCCCGAGAATGTTGCCTCGCTTCCTCCGGAGACGGCGCTCGTGATCATTCGCATTGTCGGCACAGGCCGCACGAACGGCGAGGGCCTGGGGATTGGACGCGCAAACTTCCGCAGCCTTCCGCCGCCGATACGGCGTGTCCAAACCGACCCGGTTGAAGGTTTCTATGCCGGTGTGAAATGGACTCTGTTCAAAGGGTCGAACCGGGAGCGGCGTGAAACCCTGGTGGCCATGCCGGTCGTGCCCGGCGATTACCGGATCGAGTCTCGCATGAATACAATGGAGTACTGTCTCGGCGCGCCCGTCACACGCGTAGGTGCTGGCGATGTCGTCTTCCTCGGAACCTTCGATATAGCAGGCCAGGTGATGGGGCCTGACATGTCTCTGGAACCTGCAACTGCCTTCTTGGCGAACGATCCAGCCAGGGCATCAAGACTGCGGGCGGCGGAATGGCGAAACGGCCATGTCGCACCTTGCGGCATGGTTTACTTCTACGCACTCGAGATCCCCGGTGCCCCCTTCGAACCGGGATATGCCGGAGGCTCTTCGGCTACCCGCAGCCCCCCGTCTATACCAAGCCGGGACTAGACATCTGAGGCATCATCCAAAAAACCCCGCCCGGACCGCTCCGGGCGGGGTTCTTTTCGATCAGTGCGTGGCGACCACGGTGCCAGGGTCCTGCACCGGCTGAGGGGCCGGCAGGGGCTCGGCCGCCTCGTCCCATTCCACCGGCGTCAGCGATCCGGTCAGGGCCCATTTCAGGGCCTCGTCCGCCGTCTTGATCGGGACGATCTCCAGGGCCGACTTCACATTGTCGGGCACGTCGGCCAGGTCCTTCTCATTCTCTTCGGGGATCAGCACCGTCTTGATACCGGACCGAAGCGCGGCCAGCAGCTTCTCCTTCAGCCCGCCGATGGCTGTGACCCGCCCGCGCAGGGTGATCTCACCGGTCATGGCGATGTCCTTACGGATCGGTATGCCCGTTAGGACACTGACCATAGCCACGGTCATCGCCACACCCGCCGAGGGACCATCCTTGGGCGTCGCGCCGTCCGGCACGTGCACGTGGATGTCGGTCTTCTCGAACACCGGCGGCTTGACGCCGAAGCTCAGCGCACGCGCCCGCGTATAGGACGCAGCCGCCGAGACACTCTCCTTCATCACCTCTTTCAGGTTGCCGGTGACGGTCATGCGACCGCGGCCCGGCATCTTGATCGCCTCGATAGTCAGGATGTCGCCGCCGAACTCGGTCCAGGCCAGACCCGTGACGATGCCGACCTGATCCTCCTCGTCCGTCTCGCCATAGCGGAACTTCTTGACGCCCGCGTAATCGGCCAGCTTGGCCGCATCGACCGTGATCGACGACAGCTTCTCCTTGGACATCTCGCGCACGGCCTTGCGGGCCAGGCCGCCCAGCGCCCGCTCCAGCGACCGCACCCCGGCCTCCCGCGTATAGTAGCGGATCAGGTCGCGGATGGTCTCGTCCGGCACCACGAACTCCGCCGGCGTCAGGCCATTGTCCTTGGTCACCTTAGGCAGGACGTGCCGCTTGGCGATCTCGACCTTCTCGTCCTCGGTGTAACCACTGACCCGGATGATCTCCATCCGGTCCATCAGCGGCTGAGGCATGTTCAGGCTGTTGGCCGTGGTCACGAACATGATGTTCGACAGGTCGTAGTCGACCTCCAGATAGTGGTCGCCGAACGCATTGTTCTGCGCCGGATCCAGCACCTCCAGCAGGGCCGAAGACGGATCCCCCCGCCAGTCGGCGCCCAGCTTGTCGATCTCGTCCAGCAGGATGAAGGCGTTGGTGGTCTTCACCTTCTTCATGGACTGGATGATCTTGCCGGGCATGGAGCCGATATAGGTCCGGCGGTGACCGCGGATCTCCGCCTCGTCACGCATACCGCCCAGCGACATGCGGACGTATTCGCGCCCCGTCGCCTTGGCGATCGACTTGGCCAGCGACGTCTTGCCGACACCGGGAGGGCCAACGAGGCACAGGATCGGGCCCTTCAGGCTGTTGGTGCGCGCCTGCACCGCCAGATATTCGATAATCCGTTCCTTGACCTTCTCCAGGCCGTAGTGGTCCTCCTCGAGGATATCCTCCGCCTTGGCCAGGTCGATCGGCTTCTGCTTGGTCTTGCCCCACGGGATCGACAGCAGCCAGTCCAGATAGTTGCGCACCACCGTGGATTCGGCCGACATCGGGCTCATGTTGCGCAGCTTCTTGACCTCGGCCTCGGCCTTGGTGCGAGCCTCCTTGGACAGGCGCGTCTTCCGGATGCGCTTCTCCAGCTCCATGATCTCGTCACGGCTGTCGTCGGTCTCGCCCAGCTCGCGCTGGATCGCCTTCATCTGCTCGTTCAGATAATATTCGCGCTGGGTCTTCTCCATCTGGCGCTTCACGCGCGAGCGGATCTTCTTTTCGACCTGCAGGACCGAAATCTCGCCCTCCATCAGGCCATAGACCTTCTCCAGCCGCTCGGGCACGGCGAAGGTTTCCAGCAGGCCCTGCTTGTCGGTGATCTTGACCGACAGATGGGCGGCCACGCTGTCGGCCAGCTTGGACGGATCGGTGATCTGGGGGATGGAGCTGAGGGCCTCGGGCGGCACCTTCTTGTTCAGCTTCACATAGTTTTCGAACTGCTCGATCACCGCGCGCAGCAGGGCTTCGGACTGGGCCGGCTCGCCCATGTCCTCTTCGATCTCGACGGCCTCGGCCTCGAAATAGTCGGCCCGGTCGGTAAACCGCGTCAGGCGCGCACGCCCCTTGCCCTCGACCAGCACCTTCACCGTGCCATCGGGCAATTTCAGAAGTTGCAGAACGGTCGCCAGCACGCCGATCGGATAGATGGCATCGGCGGCGGGATCGTCGTCCGTCGAATTCTTCTGGGTGGCCAGCAGGATCTGCTTTTCACCCTTCATGATCTCGTCCAGCGCCTTGACGGACTTCTCACGGCCGACGAACAGCGGCACGACCATGTGCGGGAACACGACGATGTCGCGCAGCGGCAGGACGGGCAAAATCTTGGTCTCGGTCATTCTCGTACTTTCCGGGGTCTTCGTTGATCTCTGACCCGCCGAGGGGGCGTCCGGGGCAAGGGGCCCCGGCGTTTCGACTCGGCCCACATTCCGTGGCCTTCGGATCAGTATGTGGTTCGCGTGCGTCCGGGTTCAAGCGTCGCCGCGCGATAGCCGTGGACGGATGCCGCGCAACCACAGGCCAGCTTGACCGTTAGCCGTGCCATAGACAGGGAGAAGACCACCATGCGTATGCTGATCCTGACCACCGCCGCCCTGGCCACCCTGGCCCTGACCGCCTGCAATCAACCGGCGGAAAGCCCCTCTGCGCCGGCCGCTGCCGACAATGCCGTCGACGCCGTGGCCATCGACAAGAACGCCCCGCCGCCCGCTCCGGTCGTCCAGGCTCCTCGACCTGCGCCACGACCCGCCCCCGCTCCCGCCGATACAACGTCGGCGGACGCAGAGGATGCCGCAGCCGCTGCAGCCGCCACCGCAGACGCCTCGACCGCGAGCATGATGGACGGCCCCAGCCCCGAGGTCCGCGATATGGCCAAGGAGAAGG
>NZ_JAEMRO010000121.1 GCF_016463295.1 Brevundimonas sp. | reverse complement strand
CGTCAAGGGCTTCAAGAACGAGACCCAGGTCGTCGTCACCGTGCTGCAGCACGACATGGAGAACGATCCCGACATCGTCGGCCTGGTCGCCGCCTCGGCCGCCCTGACCATCTCGGGCGTGCCCTTCATGGGCCCGATCGGCGCCGCACGCGTCGGCTATATCGACGGTGAGCTGGTCCTGAACCCGACCCTGGACCAGATGCCGACCTCGGATCTGGATTTGGTCGTTGCCGGCACCCAGGACGCCCTGATGATGGTCGAGTCCGAGGCCAAGGAACTGTCCGAAGACACCTTCCTGGACGCCCTGATGTTCGCCCACCGCGGCATGCAGCCGGTGATCGACGCCATCATCGAAATGGCCGAGCACGCCGCCAAGGAACCTTTCGACTTCACCGCTGAAGACCACTCCGACGTCGTCACTCAGATTCAGTCGCTGGTCGGCGAGGACATCAAGGCCGCCTATACCCACGCCGGCAAGTACGAGCGTCGCACGGGTGTCGATCAGGCCAAGAAGAAGGCCGCCGAGAAGCTGGTCAAGACCGAAGAGAACCCCGACGGCGTCGATTCCGCCAAGTTCGGTGCCGCCTTCAAGGAGTGCGAAGCCCACGTCCTGCGTCGCGACATCATCGACAACGGCCACCGCGTCGATGGTCGCGCGCTCGACAAGGTCCGCGACATCGTCTCGGAAGTCGGCGTCTTTCCGCGCACCCACGGTTCGGCCCTTTTCACCCGTGGTGAAACGCAAGCCATCGTGGTCGCCACCCTGGGCACCGGCGAGGACGAGCAATACGTCGATGCCCTGAGCGGGACCTACAAGGAGAAGTTCCTCCTGCACTACAACTTCCCTCCCTATTCGGTCGGCGAGACCGGTCGGATGGGCGGCGCGGGCCGTCGGGAAATCGGTCACGGCAAGCTGGCCTGGCGGGCGATCCGTCCGATGCTGCCGTCGGCGGAAGAGTTCCCCTACACGATCCGTATCGTGTCGGAGATCACCGAGTCCAACGGTTCGTCCTCGATGGCTTCGGTCTGCGGCGCCTCGCTGGCGCTGATGGACGCGGGCGTGCCCCTGAAGAAGCCCGTCTCGGGCATCGCCATGGGCCTGATCCTGGAGCCGTCGGGCGAGTTCGCCATCCTGTCGGACATCCTGGGTGACGAAGATCACCTGGGCGACATGGACTTCAAGGTCGCCGGCACGCGTGACGGTATCACCAGCCTGCAGATGGACATCAAGGTTGCCGGCATCACCGAGGAGATCATGAAGAAGGCCATCGCCCAGGCGTCGGCCGGCCGCCTGCATATCCTCGACGAGATGGACAAGGCCATCGACGGTGCCCGCACCGAACTGGGCGAGTTCGCGCCCAAGATCGAGTCCATCAAGGTCCCGGTCGACAAGATCCGCGACATCATCGGCACGGGCGGCAAGATCATCCGCGAGATCGTCGAAAAGACCGGCGCCAAGATCAACATCGAGGACGACGGCACGGTGAAGATCGCTGCGTCCGACCAGGAGAAGATCGACGCCGCCAAGGCCTGGATCACCTCCATCGTCTCCGAGCCCGAGCCCGGCACCATCTACACCGGCAAGGTCGTCAAGGTCGTCGACTTCGGCGCCTTCGTGAACTTCTTCGGGGCCAAGGACGGTCTGGTTCACGTGTCCCAGATCTCCCTGGAACGCGTCGCCAACCCGGCCGACGTTCTGAGCGAAGGCCAGGAGGTCAAGGTCAAGTTCCTGGGTATGGACGATCGAGGCAAGACCAAGCTGTCGATGAAGGTCGTCGATCAGGAAACCGGTGAGGACATCACCGACAAGATCAACGCTGAACGCGCCGAACGTGGCGAGGCCCCGCTGTCGGACGACACCGGTGGCCGTCCCAAGCGTGAAGGTGGCGGTGACCGTGATCGCGGTCGCAGCCGTCGCTAGAACGGGACGACATCGCTGAATGAACGAGGCCCCGGTGGAAACGCCGGGGCCTTTTTCCTTTATCCTTCTCCCCTTGCGGGAGAAGGTGCCCCGGAGGGGCGGATGAGGGGTCGCACGGACTTCGACATCTTGCATCAGATCGATATGACGCCGACGGACCGGAGCGACCCCTCATCCGTCAGGCTTCGCCTGCCACCTTCTCCCGCAAGGGGAGAAGGATGTAGAGAAGACGCATGACCCAGTCCTCAGGCCCGCTTGTCGGCATTCGCGTCCTCGACCTGTCCCGCGTTCTGGCGGGGCCCTGGGCGACCCAGACCCTGGCCGATCTGGGGGCCGAGGTGATCAAGATCGAGCGGCCGGGCACCGGCGACGACACCCGCCAGTGGGGCCCACCCTTTACGCAGAAGGCCGACGGCTCGCGCGGCGACGCGGCCTATTTTCTGTGTGCCAACCGGGGCAAGAAGTCGGTCGAACTGGATATCGCGACGCCGGACGGGGCGACCGTCATCCGCGATCTGGTCGCGTCCTGCGATGTGCTGGTCGAGAACTTCAAGACCGGAGGCTTGAAGAAGTACGGCCTGGATTATGCCAGTCTGTCGGCGATCAATCCGCGCCTGGTCTATTGTTCCATCACCGGTTTCGGCCAGGACGGGCCGGATGCCCACCGCGCCGGCTACGACTATATGATCCAGGCCATGGGCGGGCTGATGTCGATCACGGGCCAGCCGGACGGTGCGCCGGGGGCCGAGCCGATGAAGGTCGGAGTGGCGGTGGTGGACCTGTTCACCGGCCTGTATGCCTCAAACGCCATCCTGGCGGCCCTGATGCATGCGCGGACCACGGGCGAGGGCCAGCAGATCGACATCGCCCTGTTCGACGTCCAGGCGGCCATGCTGGCCAATCAGGCGTCCAACTATTTCGTCTCCGGCACGGCCCCGGGCCGCATGGGCAATGCCCACCCCAACTTGGCCCCGTACCAGCCCTTTCCGTGTACGGACGGTATGGTCGTGATCGCCGTCGGGAATGATGGGCAGTTTCGCGCACTGGCACAGGCTCTGGGCGCGCCCGGTCTCGGCACCGACCCCCGCTTCGTCACCAATGCCCTGCGGATCGAGCATCGTGCCGCCATGACGGCGGAAGTCTCGGCCCTGACGGCCGGTCACGACATGGCAGGCCTGATGGCGCTTCTGGAGGCGGCGAATGTCCCTTGCGGCCCGGTCAACACCATCGATCAGGTCTTCGACGAACCCCAGGCCAAGCATCGCGGACTGGAAATCGAACAGGCCCGCTCCGACCTGACCCACCCGGTGCGCACCGTCGCCTCACCGATCCGGATGTCGAGGACACCCATCGAGTATCACCGCGCCCCGCCTGCGCTGGGGGCGGATACGGAGGAGGTACTGGGTCAGCTCAAGGCGGATTGAGCACCAGTTCCAGCGCCAGCCACACAGCCCCCGCGATCAGCCCGAACAGCAGGCCCGCCAGCAGCATGCCCTGCCAGGCGATCGGTCGGAACCGGCGCGGCAGGCTGGTGCCCCAGAAGCCACCGGTGGCAAAGGCGGCCAGCGCCATCACCGACCCCGCCGCCTGCGTCCCGCCATCGACGGTGTCCAGATCGTCACCCTCCTCGCTGGCGAACTCGCCCGCCCGTGCCCGCGCCAGAAGATCGCGCGCCTGCTCCGCCACCGAGGCGGGTCCCATCAGACGGATGCCCAACGCCCGCTGCATGAGTGGATCTACCGTCGTCTGAAACCGCTCGGTGACGCTGACCTCGATCCCGTGCGACGCCAGAAACGCCGCCGCCAGATCGGCTTCATAGACGTCGGTGAAGCGGACGATTTCGACGAGACTCATGAACCAATGACCACTGCCAATGTCGACGCTCGCCGACGGTTGGCGATACTCCTGATCAAGAGGCCGGGAATCAAATTTTTGGCCATCATCAAGGCGAGGAAACCGTAGCCCCATAGGCCGAGATCAGTCGCGCCATATGCTTGAAGACAGACAAAACCGGTGTGGGTCGCGAGGCCGCAAGCCCAAATGAGGAAAGCGGGTCTATCCTTGGCGAGCCTGTAGATTGTCGCGCTGTAGCAAATCGAAGCCGCCAGCGCAGCGACCGGCATGATCGATGACGCGAGTTGCGCACGCACAGGTGTATCCAACGCGACGCGATTATAAGCCAGCCAGACGAGCGCTGAGGTAGTCAGCATCGTCCAGATGCTCAGCCCAAGCAGCACGACGGCAACCCACCATCCCCACCAAGACCATGGTCTGGACGGGGAGCGAGCCAATATCAGAGATCCAGCAGAGCCCGGGCCGGGTCTTCCAGCAGGTCCTTGACGCGGACCAGGAAGGTCACAGCTTCTTTTCCGTCGACGATGCGGTGGTCGTAGCTGAGCGCCAGGTACATCATCGGGCGGATTTCGACCTGGCCGTTCACGGCCATCGGGCGTTGGACGATATTGTGCATGCCCAGGATGCCCGACTGAGGCGCATTCAGGATCGGCGTCGACATCAGCGAGCCATAGGTGCCGCCGTTGGTGATGGTGAAGGTGCCGCCCTGCAGATTGTCCAGGGTCAGGTTGCCGTCGCGCGCGGCCTTGCCCAGCGCCCCGATGCCCTTTTCGATCCCGGCCAGCGACAGGGTATCGGCGTCGCGCAGGACCGGCACGACCAGCCCCTTGTCGGTGCCGACGGCCACGCCGATGTCGTAGTGGTTCTTGTAGATGATGTCGGTGCCGTCGATCTCGGCATTGACCGCCGGGATCTCCTTCAGGGCTGCGACCACCGCCTTGGTGAAGAAGGACATGAAGCCCAGCTTGACGCCGTGGCGCTTCTCGAAGGCGTCCTTGTACTGGGTCCGCAGGGCCATGACATTGGTCATGTCCACCTCGTTGAAGGTGGTCAGCTGGGC